>JACRFY010000192.1 GCA_016212565.1 Magnetospirillum sp.
CCTTGACGGCGGCCTGAACTCCGATCCAATGCCCCGCCATCGCAGCCGATGGCACGAAAGGTCGTGAAGATGCTTGAGGGACTTGCAAAAAACGCCCCGATTAGAGAAGACACCAAGGCCGCCTTCGGCGGCATCGCCAAGACACCAAGGCGCGGACGAACCCACACTCCCTTGGCCCACACCCCCTTGGCGTCTTGGTGATGAATCCGCCTCCTCTTCCGCCCACTGGATGCAACGGGATAAGCAATCTCCGTCATTCCCGCGAAAGCGGGAGTCCATGTTTGGGCAAAGATGGCGGCGTTTCCTTACCGAAAGCCGCCTCCGCGACCGCCATGGATCTCCGCTTTCGCGGAGATGACGAGGGGAATGGGGAGGACTGAACAGCCCTGCTCCTTCCTGTTGATTGTTGCATCGCCGCCGCTACAATGCCGGCGGCGATGCAAGGGGAGGAAAACATGCGTCTGGCGCGCGTGGCTGGATTGGCGATGGCCGCGATGGTGGCGACGACTCCGTTGCCGGGTCGGGCGGCCGACGACATCCGCATCGGCTGGTTCCTGTCCCTGACCGGGGTGATGGGCATCATGGGCGAGCCCGAGCGGCGCGCCCTGGAACTGCTGGTCGACCAGGCCAATGCCCGGGGCGGTATCGCCGGCCGGCGGCTGGTGCTGATCGGCTACGACGACGCCTCCGACCCCGAACGGGCGGTGACCGCGGCCAAGCGTCTGATCGACAACGACCGCGTCGACGTGGTGATCGGCGGCTCGGGGACTCCCACCAGCCTGGCGGCGCTGCCCTTGTTCGAAAAGGCCGAGGTGCCGTTCCTGTCCATGGGCGGCGGCATCGCTATCGTCGATCCGGTCAAGAAGTGGGTGTTCAAGACCCCGCACACCGACCGCATGGCGGCGGAAAAGGTGTTCGGCGATATCCGCGCCCGCGGCCTGAGCCGCGTTGCCCTGCTGTCCGAGAATGTCGGCTTCGGCAAGTCGGGGCGCGATCAATGCCTGCAACTGGCCGGCAAGATGGGCATCGAGATCGTTGCCGACGAGAGTTACGGTCCCAAGGATCCCGACGTCACCGTCCAGTTGACCAAGATCCGCGCCACCCCCGGCGTCCAGGCGCTGTTCGTGTTCGGCACCGGCCAGGGGCCGGCGGTGGTGACCCGCAACATTCGCCAGCTGGGCCTCGGCATGCCGGTCTACCAGTCGCACGGCGTCGCCTCGAAGGACTTCCTGCGCCTGGTCGGCGCCGCCGCCGACGGCATGCGTCTGCCGGCCTTCGGCCTGGCCATCGTCGACCGCCTGCCGGCCGACGATCCCCAGCGCCCGGTGGCGGCCGCGTTCAAGGCCGCCTACGAAGAGCGGTGGAAGACCGAGATCCCCACCTTCGCCGGCCATGCCTATGACGGCTTCTGGCTGGCGATGAAGGCCATCGAGCGGGCCGGCTCGACCGACAAGGCCCGGGTGCGCGACGAAATCGAACGCACACGGGGCTTCATCGGTACCGCGGGCGTCTTCTCCCTGTCGCCGTCCGACCATCTCGGGCTGGGACTCGGGTCGTTCCGCATCGTCGAAATCGGCGGCGGCGATTGGATCCTGCGCGAATAGGCAGGATTTCCGCCAAACCGGCCGGCGTTGTCACAAAAGCTTCATCGATCTGACGCAGCCCTGTAACGGGCGGTGGATACAGTGCGGACGCCATACCACTTGGCCATCTGTTCTGGAGACCACCGATGAAGAAGTCCCTGGCTGTAGCCGCCATCGCCCTGGCGGTCGCCATGCCCGCCGCCGCCGCGCAGCGCGATCATATCCGCATGGCCGGTTCGTCGACCGTGTTCCCGTTTGCCACCGCGGTTGCCGAGCAGTTCGGCAAGGGCGGCAAGTTCAAGACCCCGGTGGTCGAGAGCACCGGCACCGGCGGCGGCTTCAAGCTGTTCTGCGCCGGCGTCGGCCCGGAACATACCGACATGTCCAATGCCTCGCGGGCCATCAAGTCCTCCGAGATCGAGACCTGCGCCAAGAACGGCGTGACCGAGATCGTCGAGGTCAAGATCGGCTACGACGGCATCGTGCTGGCCAACTCGCGCAAGGCCAAGCCGATGGCCATCACCCGCCAGCAGCTGTTCCTGGCCCTGGCCAAGGACGTGCCGATGGACGGCAAGCTGGTGCCCAACCCCTATCAGCGCTGGAACCAGATCGACCGCTCGCTGCCCGAGGCGAAGATCGAAGTGCTCGGCCCGCCGCCGACCTCCGGCACCCGCGACGCCTTCGTCGAACTGGTGATGGAAGCCGCCGCCGAGAAGATCCCCGAGCTGGCCGCCCTGAAGAAGAGCGACGAGAAGGCGTTCAAGAAGGCCTACAGCACCGTCCGCGAGGACGGCGCCTATATCGAGGCCGGCGAGAACGACAACCTGATCGTCCAGAAGCTCGAAGCCAACGTCTATGCCTTCGGCATCTTCGGCTATTCGTTCCTCGACCAGAACGGCGACAAGATCCAGGGGTCGTCGATGGAAGGCAATGCGCCGACCTTCGACAACATCGCTTCCAGCAAGTACCCGGTGTCGCGTCCGCTGTTCTTCTACGTCAAGAAGCAGCATGTCGGCACCATCCCCGGCCTCAAGGAATACGTCGCCGAGTTCGCCTCCGAAAAGGCGTGGGGCCCCAAGGGCTACCTGGTCGACAAGGGGCTGATCCCGATGCCCGACGCCGAGCGCAAGGCCGTCGCCGCATCGGCGACTGCACTTGAGGCGATGAAGAAGTAGACTGCCTGGACGGTGGCCGCGCCGGAAGCGGTGCGGCCATCCCCTTCGTCACTGAGCGGTTTCTTGCGATGTCCCTGGTAATCCTGACCGCCGTCCTTCTGCTGCTCGCCAGCATCGGCTACCACGTCGGCCGAAGCCGTGCCCTGGCGGTGGTCGGCGGCAATCCGCGCCTGCTGCATTCGCTGCCCAGCTATCACGGCTATTATGTCGCCCTGTGGTGCGGATTGCCCGCCCTGCTGCTGGTCGGCGCCTGGCTGGCCTTCGAGCCGACCGTCGTTCGCACCCTGGTGGTCACCACCCTGGCCGAATCCTTGGGCGGGACCACCTCGCCCGAGCAGTTGTCCCTGCTCTACAACGAGGTGCGCAACGTCGCCAGCAACGGCCATACCTCGGCCTCGCCCGCGGTGGCGGCGGCGGCCGAGCACTACCTCCACATCAGAGGCGTGCTGTTCGCCGCCGTGGTGGTCCTGGCGCTGTCGGCGGCGATCGCCGGCCTCGGCTTGGCGCGGCGGGCCATCACCGCGGCCCTGCGCACCCGCAACCGCGTCGAGCGGGTGATGGATGCCCTGCTGGTGGCCGCGTCGACGGTGGCGATTTTCACCACCATCGGCATCGTGCTGTCGCTGCTGTTCGAATCGATCCGCTTCTTCTCCGCCGTCAGCCTGGGCGAGTTCCTCTTCGGTCTGTCGTGGAGCCCGCAGATGGCCATCCGCGCCGACCAGGTCGGCAGTTCGGGGGCCTTCGGCGCCGTGCCGCTGTTCGCCGGCACCCTGCTGGTCAGCGCCATCGCCTTGCTGGTGGCGGTGCCGCTGGGGCTGTTCTCGGCCATCTACATGGCGGAATATGCCGCCCCGCGGTTCCGCTCGGTGGTCAAGCCGCTGCTGGAGGTGCTGGCCGGCATTCCCACCGTCGTCTACGGCTTCTTCGCCGCCCTGACCGTGGCGCCGTTCCTCCGCGATCTCGGCGCCTCGCTGGGACTGACGGTGGCTTCGGAGAGCGCCCTGGCCGCCGGGCTGGTGATGGGGATCATGATCATCCCCTTCGTCTCGTCGCTGTCCGACGACATCATCACCGCGGTGCCGCAGTCGCTGCGCGAGGGCGCCTTCGGCCTCGGCGCCACCAAGTCGGAGACCATCATCAAGGTGGTCCTGCCGGCGGCCCTGCCGGGCATCGTCGGCGGCGTGCTGCTGGCCGCCTCGCGGGCCATCGGCGAGACGATGATCGTGGTGATGGCCGCCGGGCTGTCGGCCAACCTGACCGCCAATCCGTTGCAGGCGGTAACCACCGTGACGGTGCAGATCGTCACCCTGCTGGTCGGCGACCAGGAGTTCGACAGCCCCAAGACCCTGGCCGCCTTCGCCCTTGGCCTGGTGCTGTTCTGCATCACCCTGGTCCTCAATGTGATCGCCCTGCACATCGTGCGCAAATACCGGGAAGAGTATGACTGAGATGGTCGAAACCGCCGCAATCCGCGCCACGCCGGACGCCTTGAAGGCCCGGCTGAGGCGCCGCTATGCCGCCGAGCGCCGCTTCCGCGCCTTGGGACTGGGAGCGGTGCTGCTGTCGTTGAGCTTTCTCGGTGTCCTTTTGGTGACCATCGTCTCCAACGGCATCACCGCCTTCGTGCAGACGCAGATCCGCCTTGAGGTCGCCTTCGACCCGGCGGTGATGGGGCTGGGCGCGGACCGCTCGGCCGATGCGCTGCGCTCCGCCGATTACGGCGGACTGGTCAAGGCGGCGATCCAGAGCCGGTTCCCGGACGTCGAGAGCCGCGCCGAATTGCGCCAGCTGACCAAACTGATCTCGGTCCAGGGCGGCGGCGAGCAGCTGCAGGCCGCGGTCCTCGCCGATCCCGGCCTGATCGGTTCCACCCGTGCCCTGTGGCTGATCGCGTCCCCCGACGTCGACATGGTCATGAAGGGACATGTCGGCCGCGACAAGGGCGCCGAGGGGGCCCGGCTCAACGACACTCAGCTCGGCTGGCTGGAGACGCTGGAGCAGACCGGCGACGTGGCGCTGACGTTCAATACCCTGCTGTTCACCCGCGGCGACTCCCGCGAGCCCGAGTTGGCCGGCCTGTGGGGCGCGGTGGTGGGCTCGCTGTACTCGCTGTCGATCACCTTGCTGATATGCTTCCCCATCGGCGTCGCCTCGGCGGTGTATCTCGAGGAATTCGCGCCCAAGAACCGCCTCACCGACCTGATCGAGGTCAACATCAACAATCTGGCGGCGGTGCCGTCGGTGGTGTTCGGCCTGCTGGGGCTGGCGATCTTCCTCAACACCTTCGGCCTGCCGCGTTCGGCGCCGCTGGTCGGCGGCCTGGTGTTGGCGCTGATCAGCCTGCCGACCATCATCATCGCCGGCCGCGCCGCGCTGAAGGCGGTACCGCCGTCGATCCGCGAGGCCGCCTTGGGCCTGGGCGCCTCGCGCCTGCAGGTCACCGCCGACCATGTTCTGCCGCTGGCGATGCCCGGGGTGCTGACCGGCACCATCCTCGGCATGGCCCATGCGTTGGGCGAGACGGCACCGCTGCTGATGATCGGCATGGTCGCCTTCATCGTCGACATTCCCGGCTCGCCGCTCGATCCGGCGGCGGTCCTGCCGGTGCAGGTCTATCTGTGGGCCGACTCGCCCGAACGGGCCTTCGTCGAGCGCACCTCGGCGGCGATCATGGTTCTGCTGGCCTTCCTGGCCCTGATGAACCTGGCCGCCATTCTTCTTCGCAAGAAATTCGAACGGCGCTGGTAGGATGCACATGTCGGCCAAGATCACCGCTCGCGACGTCAACGTCTTCTACGGCGAGAAGCACGCCCTGAAGGCGGTGGACCTCGATATCCGTGCCCACGAGGTGACCGCCTTGATCGGCCCTTCGGGGTGCGGCAAGTCGACCTTCCTGCGCTGCATCAACCGCATGAACGATCTCATCGAGGGCGCGCGAGTGGCGGGCGCGCTGACGCTCGATGGCGACGACATCTACGACCGCGGCGTCGACGTGGTCCAGTTGCGGGCGCGGGTCGGCATGGTCTTCCAAAAGCCCAATCCGTTTCCCAAGTCGATCTACGACAACGTCGCCTACGGCCCGCGCATCCACGGCCTGGCCCGCGACGAGGCGGAACTGGACGAAATCGTCATGACCAGCCTGGAAAAGGCCGGCTTGCTCAAGGAGGTCAAGGACCGCCTCGACGAACGCGGCACCGGGTTGTCGGGCGGTCAGCAGCAGCGCCTGTGCATCGCCCGTGCCATCGCCGTCAGCCCCGAGGTGATCCTGATGGACGAGCCGTGCTCGGCGCTCGATCCCATCGCCACCGCCAAGGTCGAGGAACTGATCGACGAACTGAAGCGCAACTTCACCATCGTCATCGTCACCCACTCGATGCAGCAGGCCGCCCGCGTGTCGCAGCGCACCGCCTTCTTCCATCTCGGCTCGGTGGTGGAGGTCGGCGACACCGAGCAGATCTTCACCAACCCGCAGCACACCCTGACTCAGGGCTACATCACCGGCCGCTTCGGCTGAGGCGCGAGGGCATCACCGTGAGCGAACATACCGTCAAGTCCTACGACGAAGAACTGACCCACCTCACCAACATCGTCGCCCGCATGGGCGGAATGGCCGAGGCGCAACTGTCGGCGGCGCTGATGGCGCTGGGGCGGCGCGATTCCGATCTCGCCGCCCGGGTGGTGGCCGGCGATGCCCGCATCGACGAACTGGAGCAGGAGGTGCAGCACTTCACCGTGCGCATGCTCGCCTTGCGCCAGCCGATGGCCGGCGACCTGCGCGCCATCGTCGCGGCGCTGAAGATCTCGTCCGAGCTGGAGCGGATCGGCGATTACGCCGCCAACGTCGCCAAACGCTCGCTGGTGCTCAATCAGTTGCCGCCGGTCCGGCCGGTCAGCGGGGTGATCAACCTCGCCAAGCTGGTCCAGGACATCCTTCGCGACGTCGTCGACGCCTATGTCGAGCGCGACCTCGACAAGGCCATCCGGGTGTGGAACCGCGACGAGGAGGTCGACGACATCTACACCGGCCTGTTCCGCGAATTGCTCACCTATATGATGGAGGACCCGCGCACCATCACCGCCGGCTCGCACCTGATGTTCATGGCCAAGAACATCGAGCGGATCGGCGATCACGCCACCAACATCGCCGAGGTCCTGCACTTCCAGGTCAAGGGGACGCCGATCGCCGGCGAACGTCCCAAGGGTCAGAGCATTGCCATCGAAGACGAGGCGGGCGAATGAAGCCGTCGATTCTGATCGTCGAGGACGAAGCGGCGCTGGCGACCATGTTGCGCTACAACCTGGAAAAGGAGGGCTATCGCGTGGCCGAGGCCGGCGACGGCGAAGAGGCGCTGACCGCGGTTGCCGAGCGCAAGCCCGACCTGATCCTGCTCGACTGGATGCTGCCGTCGCTGTCGGGGATCGAGGTGTGCCGGCAGTTGCGCCGCCGCCCCGAGACCCGCGAGCTGCCGATCATCATGCTGACCGCGCGCGGCGAGGAGGGCGACAAGATCCGCGGCCTCAATACCGGCGCCGACGACTACATGACCAAGCCGTTCTCGTTGCCCGAGCTGCTGGCCCGCGTGCGCGCCCTGCTGCGCCGCACCCAGCCGGTGCCGCAGAAGGGCCAGTTGGCCTTTGCCGACATCGTCATGGACCTTGCCGCCCACAAGGTGACGCGGGCCGAGCGCGCCGTCCATCTCGGCCCCACCGAGTTCCGCCTGTTGCAGTTTTTCCTCCAGCACCCCTACACGGTGTTCTCGCGCGAGGAACTGCTCAACGCGGTGTGGGGGCCGGACATCTACGTCGAGCCGCGCACCGTCGACGTCCACATCCGCCGTCTGCGCAAGGCGCTGAACGGCGAGGACGGCGCCGACCTGATCCGCACCGTCCGTGCCGCCGGCTACGCCCTGGATCTGGAAGGGGCGTAGGCGTTCAGAGTCCCACCAGCGCCTTCGCCGCCCCGGTGGCGAAGGCGAGGGGGTGGGTCAGCAGCAGCCCGAGCGAGACGAAGCTGAGGGTGACGGCCACCGAAACCGCGGTGAACACCCGGCTGGCGGACAGGCGTTCGCTCAGTTCCGGCCCGGCCAGCCGGCGCGCCACCACCAATGTCGCCATGCCGGCGCCGTGGTAGAGGCCATAAAGCAGCCAGTTCAGCCCATCGCCGTGCCAAGCGCCCATGAAGAAGAAGGTGGTGAAGATCGCCGCCAGATTGGCGCCGACGTCGCCCAGCCAGCGGGCGCGGATGCGCAGCCAGCGCAGCAGCACGAAGTACAGGTAGTCGCGGCACCAATGGGCGAAGCTGATGTGCCAGCGATTCCAGAAGTCCTGGAGATTGCGCGACAGCATGGGGAAATTGAAGTTCTCCGGCAAGGCGATGCCGAACAGCCGCGCGGTGCCGATGGCGACGTCGGAATAGCCGGAAAAGTCGAAGTAGATGTAGAGGAACTGGCAATACAGGCCGAGCAGGATCGTCGCCGGGTCCAGGCCCTCGGTGCTCGTCAGGCCGATCGGCGAATTGGCGCGGAAGAACTCGGCCAGCAGCAGCACCTTGACCACGCCGCCGGCCAGCCGCACGGCAATGGCGCGCAGGTCGTCGCCGTTCAGCCGCTCGGGGGCGGCGGCGACGTCGCGGACGAAGGGGAGGAACCGGTTGATCGGCCCGGCGACATAGGCGGGGAAGAACAGCAGAAAGGCCGCCGTCGCCAGCGGCTCCACCGCCTTGCCGCCGCGCTTGGCCTGGACCACCAGATCGATGGTGCGGAAGGTCATGTAGGACAGCCCCAGCCACTCGAACCCCGACAGGCCGGGCAGGGTGGCCAGGCCGCCGGTGAGCAGGGCGGTGTAGGTGCGATATTTGAACACCAGCAGCACCAGTACCGCCGCACCGATCACCAGCGCGCCGCTGCGCATCGCCCGCGCCGTCGCCGCCGCCACCGCCACATAGGCCAGGGTGGCAAGCAGGAAGGCGGGATGGGCATCGAGCTGGGCAAGGAACAGCAGGCTGGCGCCGATCAGCATCCCGTGCCGTCCCCGCGCCGACAGACGCGGCGCCGCCAGCCGGTAGAGGGCGGCGACGGTCAGCATCTCGGCGAAGAAGACCAGGCTGGTGGTGAAGCTGGTCATCGACCTGTCCTCATCCCGCCGCCTCGACGGCGTCGCGGACCTTCTTGCGGTCGACCTTGCCGTTGTCGTTGCGTGGGAAGTCGGCGAGGATGGCGAAGCGGGCCGGGACCATGTAGGCGGGCAACTGATGGCCGAGGAACTCCTGCAGCCGTTCGGCGGTTGCGTCCTCGTGGCCGTGCTCGGCGACCACCGCCGCCAGCAGTTCCGAGCCGGAGGACGACACCACCACCACCGCGTCGTGAACCTCGGGCGCCGAGCGCAGTACCACCTCGATTTCGCCCAGTTCGACGCGGTAGCCGCGCACCTTGACCTGGCTGTCGGAGCGGCCGATCCAGGTCAGCACGCCGGCGGCATCGGCCACCGCCAGGTCGCCGGTGTCGTACATCGGCGTGCCGAGATCGCGCTTGAACGGGTTGGGGCGGAAGGCCTTGGCGGTGATCTCGCCGTTGCGCCAATAGCCGTGGGCGAGCTGGCTGCCGGTGATCATCAGCCGTCCCACTTCGCCGGGTTCCGCCAGGGCGTCGCTGTCGGTCTTGAGCACGAACAGCTCGCAGTCGGTGCTGGGACGGCCGATCGGCACCGGCCGGCCGGGCTCCAGCGGGCCATCGACGTCGACGTTGAAGGCGGTGCAGAAGATCGCCGCCTCGGTGGGGCCATAGGTGTTGAAGATCGGCACCGCGGGCTGGTGGCGGCGCCACTCGGCGGCCCATTCCGCCGGCAGGGCCTCGCCGATGAACAGGGCGACGCGCAGCGAGTCGAAGGGGCCGGCGGCCAACTGGCGCGACTTGATCATCATCCCGATCACCCCGGGCACCGAGCACCACACGGTGATGGCCCGGCTGCGGATGAAGTCGCCGGGGAAGGTCAGGTCCTTGGCGCCCATGATCGGGCACACGCAGGCCCCGGCGAGGAAGCCGGCGAAGATGTCGAACATCGACACGTCGAAGGTCAGCCGCGAGTGGTTGGCCAGGCGGTCGTCGGGCGTCAGCTCCCACAGGTCGAGCGACCAGCGCAGCACGCTCATCACCGCCCGGTGCGGCAGCATCACCCCCTTGGGGCGGCCGGTGGTGCCGGAGGTGAAGAGGATGTAGGCCAGATCCTCCTCGCGGTTGCGCGGGGCGACATAGGCATCGGACTCGGCGGCGACGTCGGCGGCCGAGAACAGGTGCGTGGGCGGGATCGTCGCGGCGGCGTGGGGCTGGTCGGGGGCGTCGAGGACGATCACCATCGGCGACGCCTCCACCGAGGCGTGGCCGAGGACGTCGGCCAGCAGGTCGAGGTGCTCGCCCAGCGTCACCACCGCCACCGGCACCGCCTGACCGACGATGTCGGCCAGCCGCAGCGCCGGGAAGGCGGGATTGAGCGGCACGAAGCAGGCGTCGGCGGCCAGGGTGCCGAGCAGGCCGGCATAGGCCTGGGCGCAATTGTCCATCAGCACGCAGACGCGGTCGTTGCGGCCCACGCCCAGGCGGCGCAGCAGCGCGGCCAGCCGGCGCATGCGCGTGGCCAGCCCGGCATAGGTCCAGGTGGTGCCGTATTCGTCGACCGCGAGCGCCGTCGGCGTCGCCTCGGCCCACAGCTCGACCGCCTCGTGCAGCAGCCCCGGCCGCCCGATCATTTGCCGGCCCCGGCGAGGAAGGCGAGGATCGCCGCCACGTTGGTCAACTGGCCGAACATGTCGGGCGGCACCTGGATGCCGAAGCGGCTTTCGAGCGCCAGCACCAGATCGACCTGGGCCATCGAGTCCCAGCCGGGCGTCTTGCCCATCGCCGCGTCGAGCCCGATCTCCTTGCGCTTGAGCTGGGTGGCGAGGAAGGCCAGAAGGTCACTGTCACTGATCGCCATCGATGGGTCCCCCTCAGAATTGTGAATAGTAACCGCCGGAGCCCTGTCCGTCGGCCTTGTCGCGCACCTGCTCGGCCACCAGCAGCGCCAGGGCGGCGAAGACCAGCAGGCCGGCGAGAACATCCTTCATTGCCGCACCTCCGACGCCGGCCGCGACAGCCGCCATTCCCCGTCGCGGATCAGTTCCTCGCGCACCGCTTCGGATTCTTCCGCCGACAGACGCTGCGGCGGGGCGGCGATGGCGGGGAAGGACCGTTCCCACGGCGAGGGGCGGGCGAAGGCCTCGGCCGGCGTTGCCACCAGCCCCCGGGTCGAAAGCTCGGCGAGCAGCATCCGCGCCTGCTTCAGCTTGCCGACGAAGTTGTAGAGATAGCCCGAGGCGAACCGGCGATCGGTGTCGTAGACCAGATCGCAGGCGGTCAGCCCGGGACGGGTGGCGTGATCGATCACCGTCGCGCCCGGCACGTCCTCCAGCACCGCCCGCACCCGGTCGACGAAGGCGGGACGGAACTCGGCGGCGTAGCGCTCCTCGGGGACGTTGAGGTGCGGCGGGACATAGAAGACGAAGGGGATGCGATGCGCGGCCGCCAGCCCGGCGGCCACCCGCAGCCACGCCTGCCACACCGCGTCGCCGCCGGAGCCGATCCAGTATTGCTCGGGGGCCATCAGGCCGCGCGACTTGATGCCGCAGGCGACCGGGTTGTCGTAATTGGCCCGCACCTCGTCGACCAGCGCCGCCACGTCGTCATGGGCGCGGCGCGCGGGGAAGGGGGTGAGGGCGAGGCCGTTGCGCATGCCGTCCCAGCGCCGCGCCAGCCCGGCGACCCAGGTCGCCGCCGGCGCCCAGACGGGGGCGGACGCCGCCTTTTCCAGCCCGCGACGATAGCCCTCCGAGGCCAGCAGTGCGGCGCGGTAGGTGGCGACGTCGGCGGCCAGGGCGGGATGCTCGCGGGCGATGGCATCGAGCACCGGGACCACCGCCACCGCATTGTCCGGCCGGGTGAAGGCCTGCAGCGAGCCGGGGGCATTGATGTAGACCACGCTCTTGACCGTGCCCTGGCGCACGGCATGGAACAGCGAGATCAGATGGCGGTCGAAATCGACATCGGGCTTGCCGAAGGCGAAGAACCGCTCGTCGCTGGGGCCGGCGGCGGCCAGTTGGGCATTGAGGGCCGCGTGCAGGGTGGCCTTCTGGGTGTTGACCGCCTCGTCCTCGCCCACCGGCATGTAGGCCTCGGTGGTCCAGGTCCAGCAGCCGGTGCCGATGATCAGGTGCTTGGGCGTGGCGGCGAAGTCGGCCGGGCGGGTGTCGAGGTAGGGGTCGTCGAGATCCGCCGGGGTGGCCGCCGCCAGTGCCGCCAGCGGCAGGGCCAGCCCGACAACGAAGGCCGCAATCCGCCGTCGCCTGTCCCCCCCGGTGGTCATGCGAAGTCGTCGCTGCCGGTGCGTTCGGCCAGGGCGGCGAAGGTGCGCAGCACATGGGCGGCGACCCGCTCGCGGTCGACCAGCCGGCGGCCGAGATAGGCCAGCTCCCAGGCCTGCCAGAAGGCGGGACCGGAGAGCGAGAAGCCCTCCCACGCCTGTAGGCGCTGACGGTAGGATTCGATGAAGGCGCGCACCGCCTGGGTGTGGAGGATCAGGCGCGGATGGGCCAGCGCCGCCGCCAGGGCGGGATCCTGTTCCAGGGCGTCGGTGGTGGCGCTGTCGGGCAGCGGGCACAGCGGGCGGCCGTCCTTGAGCTGGAAGGTGGCGTCGATGATCGAGGCCGGCACCGTGGTCTCCAGCCGGCCGTCGAGGCCGAACACCGGAATCGCCGGATAGGTGCGGCACAGCAGCGGTTTGGTGACCTTGCCGTTGCAGCGGCCGAGATAGGCGCACGGCGCGTGACGCAGCACCAGCGGGCGCGGGCCGCCGTAATCGAACACCATCGGTGCGATGGTGGCGCCGTTCTCCTCGCCGCAGATGACGTGGCCGTTGGCCTTCAGCCACAGATACTCGTCCTCGAGATAGAGGATGGTGGTGCCCTGGCCGCCCTTGGGCATCAGGCGGAACTGGAAATCCGGGTGGTCGTTGGAGCAGCAGAACCCGCCGCCGCATTTGGTCCAGCACTCCGGCACCGCGACCAGCGGGCGGCTGTGGATGGTCTGCCAATCAACGGGTCCGATCGGCATCGCGGGTCCAGCCTCCGAGTGTAGGATACCCAGAAGGGCTAGCAAATGGGCGCCGAGGTGTCAACGATGGCCGGGAGTCAGCTGCGGGCGGTCGAGCGTTGCAGGAAGCGGCGCAGATGCCGGAACAATCCGCCGCTTTGCAGCTTTCGATAGACGGCTGTCCGTCGCAAGGCGGCGAACAGCGACGATTCCTGAAGAACGGTCCAGATCGAAAACTTGTTCAATGCCAAATACAGGCGCAAGTCGACTAGGCGCCCGTAATAGCCGTAGTGCAGCCGGGCCTTCGCTGCATAGTGCAGTGGCCAGTACATCCAGCGCTTGTAGTTTGGCTGCCCCAAGACGTGCTTGGGTTGGGCGAGGCGCACCAGGGCGCTGGCATTGCGGGTCAAGTATTCGTTACCGGGGGCGACCCACGGATAGCGGATGTTGGTGTCGGCAAAGCCGGTGCGATTGGCCTTGTCGGAATAGCGCTCGACCCATTCCCGGAAATTGGCCGGCGCCGTGAAGCCGAACTCCTCGACGAGCCGGTTGTAGAGCACGCCGCCGGGATAGATGCGGTAATAGTGGGGGCCGACGATCTGCATCTCGGGCACCGTCTCGAGACCCTTGCCGATCAGGTCGAGCGTCGCCGCGTAGTCCGCCGCCTCCTCGCCGGGAATGCCCATCATGAAATTGCCGACCAGCTCGATTTCCGGAACGTCCCGGTGGGCGTCGTAGACCCGTTCGATGTTGCGGACCAGAATGCCCTTGTGCAGGCTGCGCAGGACGCGATCCGAACCCGATTCGAAGCCGTATTTCAGGCAGGTGCAGCCGACCGAGGCCAACTCGCGCAGAGCGTCGGCATTCATGTACTTGTCGTTGAAATAGCTGGCCCGGCACAGGGCCCGCCATTTGAAGGTGAAGCCTTCCTGCCGGTAGAGCCGGACGAACTCCTTGATCCGCTTGTGGTCGTGGAAGAAGTTCTCGTCGCGGAAGTAGACCACCTTGGGATCATAGCGGTCGACCAGACGGCGGATCTCGGCGAACAGGTCGGGCATTGGCCGGCCGCGCCAGGCGGTTCCGCAAATGGCATTGAAGCAGAAGGTGCACTTGAACGAGCAGCCGCGACCGGCGAAGATCTGCATGTACTTGGGAAAGGTCGCCTCCAGCGACGGATCGAGCAGGCTGTAGTCGATGTCGTAGAACGACACCAGCGGCGGCGCCGGCGTCTTCCGGATGGTCTCGCCGTCGCGGTAGCACAGGCCGGGAACGGCAGCGAGATCGGGAGAGCCGGTCCGCAGTTCCTCGATCAGCCGCGTGGTGGTGAGCTCCGCCTCGGTGTAGGCGACGAAGTCGAAGTCCTCATAGGCCGCGGTCTGTTCCGGCAGCAGGGTCGGGTGCGGACCGCCGGCGACGATGCGGCAAGACGGCTTTTCCTGCTTGATCATCCGCGCGACCCGCTGGACATAGGGCGTGTCGATGGACATGAAGCCGAGCCCGACCAGGTCGGTCTCGGGCAGGCGGCGGCGGATGTGCTCGAAGCTGGCCTCGGCGCCGCACACGCTGGCGTCGATCAACGCCACATCCATGCCCTGGACGCCGCGCAGGTAACTGCCGAGGTTCAACGCCCCCCACGGATAGTTGTGGCGGTCATCGTAGTCCGGGTTGACGAGGAGAATGTCCATGGCGGTTTAGTGGTCCTCGATGTCCTTGGCCACCCGCTGTGCCAGCTGTTCGCTCCAGCGCGGCGGAGTTCCGGGGCGGATCCCGATGAAGTCGCATTCCCGACAGTGTACCACCGCCGAGCGATCGCCGGCCATCAGCGCCCGACGCACGGCGGCGAAGCGCGGGCCACGCCAAACGTCGAGGATGCTCTGCTGTGTCAGGTCGCCCATCGCGTCGGCAAATTGAACATCCGAACAACATTTCGACACCCGGCCATCGGCGGTGACATTCAGCTGGGTGAAGGGAAAGACACAGAAGCCGAAGGGGTTGGATCCTTTCAGGCCGGATTTGTTGGGTGCGGTTCCGCCGCGATTGGTGAGCACTTCTGTAATCTTGCGGCGGTAGATGTTGAAACTCACCGGCCGAAGTCCCGTGTCGGTCTGTCGGTGCGTGATGACCTCGTCGCGAAAGGCGACGAGGTTGCGCGGCAACGGCGAGTCGACGTCGGCGGCGTACCAGTTGATCGACAATTCGTCGATGCCGGCATCGAGCAGCCGCTCGCCCAAGGCATTGTTCAGCGCGCGACCGTTGGTGAGAATTTGTAAATAGGCCTGTGGGAGAGAGTGCCGCGCGAAGGCGACAAAGTCTTCGATCCCAGGGACGATCAGCGGGTCGTTGTTGACATGAAAGCAGACGCGGCCGGAAAAATTCAGCGCTGCCAACTGCCCCACCAACGCCTCGAACAATTCGCGCGACATGCGCGTATCGGGGCGCGTGTCGTTTTGAACGGACGCCGTGCAGAACCCGCAACTGCCGTTGCAACGGGTGCGAAGTTCGAAATAGACGGTCTCGAACAGCTTTGGCGTCGATCCTGCGAAGGGCGCGGCATGTCGCCGACAGACGACCCGAAACAGCCCGCGCTTGACGGCGGCCGGAGCATTGGACAGCGCACGGCCGCCCACAATAAGCGCTCGGCGGCGGACAACGTGTGCACAGGTCGTGAAGAATTGGCTCATTCTCCGCATTATCCGTACAACGGCAGCGTTTGTGAAGGCGCTTTGTAAACTTACCGCATTTCCGGCCTCTTCCACTTGCGGTAACATGCCGGCGACCCAGGAGGAGAACGACGATGCGCATGGTGGGAAACGCCGTCCTGGCGGCGAGTTGGCTGGCTTTCGCTTCGGTGGCCGCGGCAGCCGACAACGCCTATCCGACCGTCGACATCCTGTCGACGGGCAAGACCGTGGTCGGCGAGGATATCGCCTATCCCACCACCGGCGCGGCCCATGTCACCGCCAGCATCGTCACCATTGCTCCCGGTGCCGAGACGGTGATGCACCGCCACGGCGCACCGCTGTTCGCCTACCTGCTCGAAGGGGTGCTGACGGTCGATTACGGGGCCAAGGGCAAGCGGGTCTATCAGCCCGGCGAGTCGTTCATGGAGGCGATGGCGGTCAGCCACCGTGGCATGAATCTCGGCACGGTGCCGGTCAGGATCCTGGCCGTCTATCTCGGCGCCGACGGCGCACGCAACGTGGTTCTCGACGGCCGCTGACGTTCAGGGCCGGTTCAGGTGCGATCGGCGATGATCCGCGCGGTAATTCCAAGGAGAGCGCGATGACGGCCCGATCCAATCGTTACGACCCGGTGCTCCAGAGCCTGCATTGGCTGATGGCGGCGGTGATCCTCGTCCTGTGGGGCATGGGCGTGTGGATGGAGGACCTGCCCAAGGGCCCGTTCCGCGCCGACGTGTATGGCCTGCACAAGTCGCTCGGCGTCCTGGTGCTGCTGCTGGTAGCGGTGCGCTGGCCGTGGCGCCGGTGGCATGGCGTCCCGGAATTGCCTGCGGCGATGCCGGCCTGGGAGCAGCGGGCCGCGCATCTCGGTTATCTCGGCCTGTATCTGCTGATGGTGGGCCTGCCGGTCTCCGGGATCCTGATGTCGCAGACCGGCGGTCGCGACGTCGCCCTGTTCGGCCTCGGCCTGCCGACCGTGATCGGCAAGCACGAGATGCTGCACGAGGTGTTCGAAGGTGCCCATGGCCTGTTCGCCTGGACCCTGGCGGCGCTGTTGGGATCTACGCCAAAACAACCGCACGATCCGGCTTTCGGGGTGAGATGGTGTAGTTCCACTCTGGATGGAAGTCGCAGCCGTTGATGGCGATTGCGTCCATCTCGGCGTCGGTGACCTTGAGGCCCTTGGGATAGTCG
>JACRFY010000193.1 GCA_016212565.1 Magnetospirillum sp.
CTCATTCGTATCGGCAACGTCATCGAGCACAACGGCAAGCAGTGGGCCGTGCTCAAGAGCCAGATCGTGCAGCCGGGCAAGGGCGGGGCCTTCATCACCGTCGAGATGCGCGACATCCGCACCGGCACCAAGACCAACGAGCGCTGGCGCACCGCCGACACCGTCGAGAAGTGCAATGTCGAGGAGAAGGAATGCACCTATCTCTTCGGCGATGCCGGGGCGTTGACCTTCATGGACCAGGAGAACTACGAGCAGTTCACCATTACCGCCGAGTTGCTGGGCGATGCCGCGGCCTTCCTCCAGGATGGCATGGTGGTGGCGGTCGAATTCATCGAGGGCTCGCCGGTGGGCGTCAGTCTGCCGGAGAAGGTGGTGATGACGGTGGTCGAGGCCGACCCGGTGGTCAAGGGCCAGACCGCGTCGTCCTCCTACAAGCCGGCCAAGCTGGAGAACGGCCTCAAGATCCTGGTGCCGCCGTTCATCGCCGAGGGCGAGAAGATCGTCGTCGCCACCGCCGATTGTTCCTACGTCGAACGCGCCAAGTAACGACCTTGATTATTCGCTCCGCCACTCTCAACGTCATGATGGGCGCCGCTCGCAAGGCCGCCCGTAACTTGGTGCGCGACTTCGGCGAGGTCGAGAATCTTCAGGTGTCGATGAAGGGGCCGGGAGACTTCGTCTCCTCGGCCGACCTCAAGGCCGAGAAGACGCTCAGGGCCGAACTGAAGAAGGCGCGGCCCAATTTCGGCTTCCTGCTCGAAGAGGGCGGAATCGTTGCCGGCGACGACAAGAGCCACCGCTGGATCATCGATCCCATCGACGGCACCACCAACTTCCTGCACGGCATTCCGCATTTCGCGATTTCCATCGGTCTCGAACGCGACGGCGAGATGATCGCCGGCATCATCTACGAGCCGATCCGCGACGAGATGTTCCATGCCGAAAAGGGCGCCGGCGCCTTCCTCAACGAGCGCCGCCTGCGGGTCTCGGCGCGGCGCAATCTCGACGATGCGGTGCTGGCCACCGGCATCCCCCATCGCGGCCGCCCCGGTCATGCGCTCTTCCTCAAGGAAGTGGCGGCGGTGATGGCGGCGGTTTCCGGCGTCCGCCGGCAGGGCTCGGCCGCCCTCGACCTCGCCTACGTGGCGGCGGGACGCTGCGACGGCTATTGGGAATCGGGGATCAAGCCGTGGGACATCGCCGCCGGCATCGTCCTGGTCCGGGAAGCGGGCGGTTATGTCAGCGATTTCGACGGCAAGGGCGACATGATGGCGTGCGGCGACATCGTTGCCGCCAATACCCATTTGCACCAGCCTTTGCTGAAACTCCTGCGCGACGCCCGCGGGTGAATATTAAGGGTTTGTCAATAAAGTGTGATGCATTCGCCACATATTTGGCGCATATGATATCGCGCTGTTGTGGGTTGACTGGTCTTCGGTTAATGTCCAAGCGCGATCGCGAACAAACTTGGGGCAGGTGTCCGATGAGCAGGGCGACAACCATGGTGCTGGCGCTGGGGACTTTGATCGGCGCCGGTTTGGCGGCCGAGGCCCAAGTGGTGGTCGGCGGCCCCCGCGAGGCGAGCGTCGAGGTCGACCTGTCGGTTCTCGACCGACTCGGCCCGCAACCGAATCTTCCCGGCATGGTGCGCGGCAACACGCCGCTGCTGGCGCCGCTGGTCGAGCAGTCGAACATGGCCCCGATGATGGGCAATACCACCGACGGAGTCCGCTTCCAGCCCTACCGGGCGGAAAAGGGCGGGCATAAGATCGCCTCGGCGGGCAGTAACGACGCCGATCTCAACGATCTCGCCCGCGCCGCGCAGACCGCCAAGCCGGCCAAGCCAGCCAAGCCGGCCAAGGTGGCGATGGCCAAGGAAAGCGCCGCGCCGCCGCCGCCGCCGCGCCCGGTGCTCGCCGAGCCGCCGCCGTTGCCGGCCAAGGCCAAGGGCCCCGAAATTTCACTGCCCGAGATTCCCAAGGCCGAGCCGAAGGCGGTTGCCGCCGCGCCGGCCCCGGTTGCCGCCGAGGCGCCCCAGCCTGCGCCTCCGGCCGCCGAGCCGGGCAAGCCGATGCAGATCGCCAAGCTCGAAACCGCTCCGCCGGCCCCGCCGCCCCAGCCGGTTCAGCCGGCCTCGGTGGCTCCGGCCGCACCGGCGCCCGCAGCCATCGCCAGGACGGGCGGCGCGCTGTCCATTGTGTTCGGCAGCGAGGTCTCCCGCCTGCCCGACGCCGCCCGCGGCGACTTGGAGGGGCTGGCCAAGCGCATGGAGAAGGACGAGGGCCTGTCGCTGCAGCTTCTGGCCTATGCCGAGGGCGACGACGCCAGCGCCAGCAAGGCCCGCCGGCTGTCGCTGTCCCGGGCGCTGGAAATCCGCAAGTTCCTGATGGAACTGGGGATCCGCTCCACGCGCATCGAGGTTCGCGCCCTGGGCCACAAGATCGAAGGCGCCGGGCCCGCCGACCGTGTCGACGCCGTGCTGGCATCGCGCTAGGAGCTGTGGACTCTTAGGGATTCACAGATTCGCGGATATGTGATTCAAGACTGCTTTTGGGGAGGCAGTCTTGGGCGTGATGGATCGGTTGGTGTTGGACGACGCGCAGTGGCAGCGGATGTCGGGGTTGATCATCGGGCGTCCCGACCAAAAGGGTTCGACTGGGCGCGATAACCGGATGTTTGTCGAAGGCGTGCTGTGGATCGTGCGGACGGGGTCGCCTTGGCGGGATCTGCCGGAAGCGTTCGGTGATTGGAACAGCGTTTTCCGACGCTTCAGCCGGTGGAGCCGCAAGGGGGTATGGTGGCGCATTTTCGAGGCCATGTCTGACGATCCGGATTTCGAGTACCTGATCATCGATTCCACCATCATTCGCGCCCACCAGCACGCCAGCGGCGCAAAAGGGGGGCTCAAAATCAGGCCATTGGCCGTTCTCGCGGCGGCTTGAGCACCAAAATCCACATGGCGGTCCGAGGATTGGGATGCCCGGTGCGTTTTACGCTTACCGCGGGCCAGATGGGCGATGTGCCCCAAGCGGGTCCCTTGATCGAAGACCTTCCCGCCGAAATCGTCATGGCCGACACGGCCTATGACGCCGACCACTTCCGCCAAATGATTGCCGGCAAGGGCGCCATTGCCGTTATCCCTAACAACCCGTCGCGCGCCCACAAGCATCCGCTCGACAAGCACCTCTATGCCCAGCGCCACCTCGTCGAGTGCTGCTTCAGCAAACTCAAGCAGTTCCGGCGCGTCGCAACCCGATATGAGAAGACGGCAGCCAATTACAGCGCCGTCGTCACTATCGCCGCCATCATCCTATGGATGCGCTAAGTGTCCACAGCTCCTAGCCCTCGCCGGGCGCGGGCATCCGCCCGCTTTGCCGCTCGCTCAATGCTTGCAGGAGCGCCGTGCCTCGGATTTCAGGCTCGATGCTCTAAGGCCTCCCCGGCCTCGGACGTGTCCCTCCGACCCGGGCTTGATCCACGGCGGTCCGGTTTCGCGAGCGCGGAAATATTGGGCGCTGACAGCCAATGAACGTCATGGCCGGGCTTGACCCCATAGGCGCTGACTTAAGCCTTTTTCTCGCCACCAAGACGCCAAGATGAAAGGTGCGACATGGAGTGACCCCCTAAACTGAGACAGCGAGCTAAGGCACACTGGCCTGAGGAGGTTAGTGTGGCACGACGACGACGGCATACACGGGAGTTCAAGCTATCGGCGATTGCTCGGATGGAGCGCGCGTCGGATGTCGCCGGGCTGGCGGCAGAGCTTGGGGTGGATCGGGGCCTGCTTTACAAGTGGAACCGGGCCTTTAGGGCGGAGGGAGCGGCGGGGCTTCGGCTTCCAGGAGAGCGAGCGCCGGTTGGCGGTGCGCAGAGGCCTGGTGCGTCGGCGGTGGTTGGCGGTGAGGCTCCTGCGCAGCCCTCCTCCCGGATTGCCGAGCTTGAGCGCAAGGTCGCCCAGCAAGCCCTCGAACTGGATTTTTTTCGCGCAGCCTTGCAGCACTTCGCGCCACCTCGCCGGACGGACGGCGCGGGTGGCGGGACGGGATCTACGCCGTGATCCAGGCGGAAACCCGGTTGCAAGGCAGCCTTGGGATCGAGCGGATGTGCCGACTGGCCGATGTCAGCCGCGCCAGCGACTACCGTCAATGGCGCGCCTCACAGCCGGCGCAGGAAGAAACGGCGCTGCGCGACATGGTGCAGCGGCTCTCGCTGTCGCACCGCTTCTACGGCTACCGGCGGATAACGGCGCTGCTGCACGAGATGGGATGGGCGGTGAACCACAAGCGGGTGCAGCGGATCCGCCGGACGGACAATCTGCTGTGCGTGACCGCCCGGACATTCCGGCCGGCGACGACGGCCACCCCATCCAACCGGTAGTCGATGACGCGCACCGCCACGCCGCCGGTTTTGTGCCGCCGATCCCGCTCGCCGGCGTAGATGCGGCTGAGATAGGACCCATCGGCCAGCGGTGTCTCGCGTGGCAGGCGGGCGTTGC
>JACRFY010000194.1 GCA_016212565.1 Magnetospirillum sp.
GGCGCTGAAAGGTGACGGGAATGAATTTCGGCGTCAAAACGACGGGGCCACGGCCGTCCTTGGGCTGGATCGTCAGGGATGACCCCTCTGTCCGCATGGCCTCCCAGACCACTGCCGAGAGATCCTCGGCGCCGAGTACCCTGGCCGCCCCGCACATCGCAAGGGATCCCGACTCGTTGTAGAGGTTGCTGATCAGGAGAAGGAGGGGCTTCTTGCCGTCAATGGCCAATTGCTGGAGGAATTGGCTTCCTTCCTTCTGTGCAATGACCCTGGGGCTGACGTCCCGATAGGTGACCTTTGCAGTTTGGCAGCCCTGCAGCACCAATACGGCCACCGTGGCACAGACCATCTTCCCCATTTTGATCATCAGCTTGACCCCACCCAAGCGAAACAAGGCTGAACGCGCACTCGAATGCCGATTAAAGGTAGCATCCCTAGCGCTGTCAACTCCATTCGCCGCACCGCGGGAGGATGGTCAACGACCCCACAAGTAGTGCACCCCTCTCGGGGATGCGAAAAAAGGGCGCAGAGGGCTTAGCCCCTTGAGGACGGCGCGACGCGACCACGGCTACTCGCCGACCGGCCAAAGCCGCGGATGCCGCTCTTGCCCGCCGATCCGTGAACCGAAGATGCGCCTCGCCCCCCTCAGATCAGCCCGGCCAGCGGCGAGGACGGGTCGGCGTAGAATTTGCGCGGCATGCGGCCCGACTGATAGGCCAGCCGCCCCGCCTCCACCGCCAGCTTCATCGCCCGGGCCATGCGGATCGGGTCCTTGGCATTGGCGATGGCGGTGTTGAGCAGCACGCCGTCGCAGCCCAGCTCCATCGCCACCGCCGCGTCCGAGGCGGTGCCGACGCCGGCATCGACCAGGACCGGTACCTTGACCGATTCCTTGATCAGGCGGATGGTCACCGGGTTGAGGATCCCCAGCCCCGAGCCGATCAGCGAGCCCAGCGGCATGATGGCGACGCAGCCCATGTCCTCGAGGGTCTTGGCCTGGATGGGATCGTCCGAGCAATAGACCATCACCTTGAAGCCGTCCTTGATCAGCGCCTTGGCCGCCGCCAGGGTCTCGGGCATGTTGGGATAAAGCGTCTTCTGGTCGCCCAGCACTTCGAGCTTGACCAGATCCCAGCCGCCGGCCTCGCGGGCCAGGCGCAGGGTGCGCACCGCCTCGTCGGCGCTGTAGCAGCCGGCGGTGTTGGGCAGGTAGGTGTATGTCTTCGGGCTGACATAGTCGACCAGCATCGGCTGCGAGGGATCGGACAGATTGACCCGGCGCACGGCGACGGTGACGATTTCCGCCCCCGAGGCCTCGATGGCCCGCGCCGTCTCCTCGAAATCCTTGTACTTGCCGGTGCCGACCAGCAGCCGCGAGGTGAAGGTCCGTCCCGCAACCTCGAACGTGTCGTCGCTCATCGTCGTCTCCGCATTGCCGCCGCCAATGAAATGCACGATCTCCAGCCGGTCGCCGTCGGCCACGGTGACGGCGGCATAGGTGGATTTCGGCACGATCTCCAGATTCAACTCCACCGCCACCTTGCGCGGATCGATGCCGATCGCGACCAGCAGGGCTTCGACACTGAGCGGGCCGGCGACCTCGCGGTCCTCGCCGTTGACGACAAGCTTCATGGGCGGATCCGAAATCTCTGAACATCCGGCGGGGCGCCAGCATAGCCGCGGGGCGGTTCCACCGCAAGACAGTGGGGCGATAGACAGTGGGGCCACAGTGGAGCGGCGGTCCCGCGCCGCGCCGCCGTCAATTCCGCATCGCAACAATATTTCGTGGGTCGAAGGTTCCGGTTGCGCCGCCGGTTGCGCGTGCTATAAAGCCGGCATGGCGAATGTGAGACCTTCTGGGGAGAGGGCGTGAGCAATCCCGTCATCCTCATCGTCAATGGCCCCAACCTCAACATGCTGGGCAGCCGGCAACCCGAGGTCTATGGGCGAGAGACTCTCGCCGATATCGAGACCCTGTGCCTTGCCCGGGCGGCGGCACTGGGGCTGGACATCGAATTCCGCCAGTCCAACCACGAGGGCGACCTGGTCGACTGGATCCAGCAAGCCCGTGGGCGTTCGTCCGGCATCGTCATCAACGCCGGCGCCTATACCCACACCTCGGTCGCCATTCTCGACGCGCTGCTTGCCGCCGAGGTGCCGGCGGTCGAGGTGCATCTGTCCAACATCCACCGGCGGGAGGAATTCCGCCAGCACTCGTTCGTAGCCAAGGCGGCTCAGGGAATGATCTGCGGATTCGGCAGCCATGGCTATGTCCTGGCGCTCGAGGCCCTGGCCCGCCTGCTCAAGGGAAATTGAGGGGTCCATGACCAACACCTTCGACGCCGAAATGGTGCGCGCGCTCGCCGTCCTTCTGGACGAGACCAACCTGACCGAGATCGAATACGACACCGGCTCGCTGCGCATCCGCGTCGCCCGCCAGGGCATGCCGGTGACCGTCCAGCATGCCGTCGCCCCGGCGATGCCGGCGGGAATCGGCCATCCGGTGTCGCAGCAGGCGCCGACGCCCCACGAAGACATCGCCGGCCATCCCGGCGCGGTGACCTCGCCGATGGTCGGCGTTTCCTACATGTCGGCCGAGCCGGGCGGACCGAAGTTCATCGAGGTCGGCGCGATCGTCTCCGAGGGGCAGACTCTGATGCTGATCGAGGCGATGAAGACCTTCAATCCGATCCGGGCGCTGCGCGCCGGAAAGGTCACCCGCATCCTCGTCACCGACGGCCAGCCGGTCGAATTCGGCGAGGCTCTGGTCATCATCGAATAGAGACCCGCCCCATGTTCGAGAAAGTCCTGATCGCCAACCGCGGCGAGATCGCGCTTCGCATCCATCGCGCCTGCCGCGAGATGGGCATCCGCACCGTGGCGGTCCATTCCACCGCCGACAACGACGCCATGCATGTCCGCCTCGCCGACGAGGCGGTGTGCATCGGACCGCCGGCGGCCAAGGACTCCTATCTCAACAAGGCGGCGATCCTGTCGGCGGCGACCATCACCGGCGCCGACGCCATCCATCCCGGCTATGGGTTCCTGTCCGAGAACGCCGACTTCGCCCAGATGGTCGAGGAGCACGGCTTCGCCTTCATCGGCCCGACCCCCGAACACATCCGCATGATGGGCGACAAGATCACCGCCAAGCAGGCCGCGGCCACCGCCGGCCTGCCGGTGGTGCCGGGGTCCGAGGGCGCGGTCGACAGCGAGGAACACGCGCTCCAGTCCGCGGAAAAGATCGGCTATCCGGTGCTGATCAAGGCCACCGCCGGCGGCGGCGGCAAGGGCATGAAGGTCGCCCGCTCGGCAACCGAGCTGCGCGAGGCCTTCAACATGGCCCGCAACGAGGCCAAGGCCTCGTTCGGCAATGCCGACGTCTACATGGAGAAGTATCTCGGCCAGCCGCGCCACATCGAGATGCAGATCCTGGCCGACAATTACGGCGCCGTGGTCCATCTCGGCGAGCGCGACTGCTCGTTGCAGCGCCGCCACCAGAAGGTGCTGGAAGAGGCGCCGTCGCCGGCGCTGAATGCCGACCAGCGGGCGCAGATCGGCGAAATCGCCTGCGCGGCGATCGCCAAGCTCGGCTACCGCAACGCCGGCACCATCGAGTTCCTGTTCGAAAACGGCGAGTTCTACTTCATCGAGATGAACACCCGCCTGCAGGTCGAGCATCCGATCACCGAGGCAATCACCGGCATCGACCTGGTGCGCGAGCAGATCCGCATCGCCGCCGGTGCTCCGCTGGGCTACACCCAGGCCGACGTGCGCTTCCAGGGCCACGCCATCGAGTGCCGGGTCAATGCCGAGGACCCGCAGACCTTCGTCCCCTCGCCCGGCCGCATCACCGGCTACCACGCCCCAGGCGGCCAGGGCGTGCGGGTCGATTCGGGCCTCTATGCCGGCTATCGCATCCCGCCGCACTACGACAGCATGATCGCCAAGCTGATCGTCTACGGCAATTCGCGCAACGAGGCGCTGATGCGGCTCAAGCGCTGCCTGGGCGAGTACGTCATCGACGGCGTCAAGACGACGCTGCCGCTGCATTACCGCCTGATCCAGGACGCCGATTTCGTCAACGGCGACTACGACATCCACTGGCTGGAAAAATTTGTGGCGCAGCATTCGTAAGGTTTTCTGCGGCGTTCCAGGGGGCGGCGATATCGCCCCCTACCGCCGCTCCCGCAACACCCCCGTCACCGCCCGGCAGGGGGCCAGAATCTTGGCGGCGACGGCGGCGACGGCGGCCGGGGATACCGCGTCCAGCCGTTCGCTCCAGCTTTCCACCGCCTCCAGCGTTTGCCCCGCCGTCAGCGCCTCGCCGATCACCAGCGGGCCGGTGATCACCGCGTCGCGGGCATAGCGGCTTTGGGCGATCAGGCGGCGCTTGGCGCGCTCGACCTCGGCCGGGGTGATCGCCGCCGCCGCATGGCGCAGTTCGGCGTCGACGGCCCCCTGCAACCGGGCCACCGCCACCCCCGGGCGCGGCGTGGCGGCGATCTCCAAGGCGCTGCCGTCGTAGAGGTCGGGCTCGTAGCCGACCGACAGGCCGGCGGCCAGCTTCAGCTCCACCACCAGCCGCCGGTACAGCCGCGAGTCGCTGCCGCCGCCGAGGATCTGCGCCAGCACCTCGGTGGCCAAGGACGCGGCGGGGTCGATGCGGGCGCTGGCCGCGGGATATTTCCGCAGCCACAGCGGATGCCGGGTGCGCGAATCGGCGATGGTAAGACGGCGCGGCGGCTGCTGCGGCACGGTCGGGCGCTCGCGGAGGGGCGCGACACCACCCGGCAGAGGGCCGTAATGGCGCTCGGCCAACGCCCGCACCGTCGCCGCGGTGACGTCGCCGGCCACCACCAGCACGGCGTTGGCCGGACCGTACCAGCGGCGGCGGAAGGCGCGGACGTCCGCGGCATCGGCGGCGTCGATCTCGGCGGCGCTGCCGATCACCGGGCGGCCGTAGGGATGAGGGCCATAGAGGGCGGCGTCGACGGCGATGCTCAGGGCGGCGTCGGGCGAATTTTCCACACTCTCGCGCCGCTCCTCGATCACCACCCGCTTCTCGGTGGCGATGCGCGGCGCCGCGGGATCGAGATTGGCCAGCCGGTCGGCCTCCAGCCGCATCGCCAGCTCCAGGCGGTCGGCGGCGATGACGATCTGCGTGGCGGTGAAATCCCGGCCGGTGAAGGCGTTGTCCTCGCCGCCGTTGGCGGCGATTTGCCGCGAGAATTCCCCGGCGGGGACGCGCGGCGTGCCGGCGAACAGCAGGTGTTCGGTGAGATGGGCGAGACCGCTCAGGCCCGGCGGCTCGTCGGCGGCGCCGACCTTGAACCACAGCATGTGCACGACCATCGGGGCGCGGTGGTTCTCGACCACCACCACCTCCAGCCCGTTGTCGAGCCGGAAGCGCTCGGCCCCGAACAGGCCGGCGGCGGCGGGGATGGGGGCGAAGAGGAGGACAAGGAGAAGGACGATCAGCCCCTCCGCCCGAGGGAAGAAGAAGGGGCCCGCCCCCGCGGCCCCCCCTCTCCCGCCGGGCGGGAGAGGGGACGGAACGCCGGCGTTCATCCTACTGGACGACGATGTCCAGCTTGGCGTCGGCGGCGGTGGGGTTGGACTGCCTGAACGCCTGGATGACCTCGGCGGTCGAGCCGACCTTCAGCGGCATCAGGTCGGTGCCCTTGAGCGCGTCGGGGATCGCCACGTCGCGCTCGGAAGCCACGCACACCACCTGCTCGCGGGCGCCGGGCTGGTCGAACTTGATCTTGAACGGGACCCCCTCGCCCGGCACCGCCATCGGCCGGCCGCCCTTGATGAACGGATCGGGCTGGAAGCGGTTGGGGAAGACGCGGGCCACGGAATTGCCGGCATCCTTGTAATAGCAATAGAGGAAGCCGTCCTGGTTGGTCTCGACCACCGCCTTCAGCACCTCGCCGGGACGATAGATCGGCTGCGGGCCGCGGTCGGACGACATGGTCACCCGCAACGGCTGGGTCGGCGCCTTGGAGATCACCGGCGCCGCGGTGTCGCTGCTGATCTGGCCTTCGGCGTCGAGCAGGGCGTAATAGAGGTCGAAGTCGATGCGGCCGTTGGCGATCAAGCCGTTCTCGGCCTTGTAGCGGCTGATGGCATCGACGGTGTTGCGGTCCATCTGGCCGCTGACGGCGCCGGAATAGGCCCGGATCGCCGCCATCTTCTTCTGCACGAACTTGACCCGATCCGGCTCGCTCATGCCGTCGTACCAGTCCCGCGCCTGGCTCTGCATGGTCGGATTGGTCTTGTCGATCTCCAGGCATTTCCAATAGGGCACGTTGGTCAGCTTGCCGATCACCTCGATCAGCCCGAGTTCGACCAGGGCGCGGACGCCCGAGCCGACACCTTCGCTCTGGTTCAGCGACATCGACAGTTGGATGCCGGCCTTGCCGATCTTGCCCCCGGCCTCGCCGGACTTGCCGGCACGGACGATGGCCATGGTGTTCGAAGCGTTGGCGCCCGGCACGATGGTACGGGTCATGCTCTCGCCGATATTCATGTCCACCGACACCAGCGACACCACCTGATCGCGCGAGATGCCCAGATCGGCGAAGGGGAAGGCCAAACCGACGCTCTGCTGCGAATCGAGGGCATTGTCGTCGAGATTGGTGATCGCACCGCGGATGTAGTAGTTGGGCAGGCGGCGGTTGCCGCCGGCTCCGGCCTGGGCGATGTCCTGGAACAGCAGCATCAGGTCCTGGCGCTCGGTGTCGTAATCGACGAACGCGATCGCCTTGCTCTTGATCGACATCTTCGACACGGCGGAGATCAACATCTCCTTGGTGCCGGTCTGCACCTTGCCGGTCGAATCGGGAATGCCGGCGGTGGTCATGACGATGTCGCGCTTGCCATAGGCAAGCATCAGATCGTCCATGCAGCGCAACGCCGGGGTGAAGCTGGTCATCACCTTCTGCGCCGGAGTCTTCGGCCCGGCGGCAATGGACGCGGTCTGCGGATCGGGGTTGCAGGCGGCCAGGGTGGCGGCCATGGCCACCGTCGCGGCGAGCGCCAGCGAAGTCTTCACGCTCGATGTCATCGTTTTCCCCTCGATCTGAGCGACGCCGCGCGCCGCGGAAGGTTTATGGGCAGCATAGCAGAAGACGGGGCCGGCGTCCTCACTTCGCCCCCTTGACGGTGGCGATGTCGAAGCGGCGGATGGCGGTTCCGGTCAGGGTCGGCTGCTGTTCGAAGTCGTATTCGTCCTTGGCCGCCTTCTCCACCTCTTCCATGACGAACGAGGCCAGTTCCATGACGTCGACCCTGCCGTTGCCGTTCTGGTCGGCGCGGCCCTGCAGGCCTTCGAGGAGGAAGCGGGTGAAATAGCCGTGCTTGACCGATTCTGAACCGTCGATGGCCTGGCCCACCGCGGCGGCCAGGATCGGGCGGCCGAGCGCGTAGTTGAGCTGGGTGCCGGTGGTGACGTCGGCGTCCTTGACCCTCAGGCTGGCGGAATAGCAGGTGTCGAGCAGGACGATGCCCTTGCCGGCGCGGATGCGCGCCAGCAGGTCGGAGAGCGTCTCCTGCGACAGGCCGTCCTCGGCGAACATGCGGTCGACCACCTTCTGCTGCTCGGCGGCCGAGGCGCCCTTGGGCGGCGGCGCCGAGTGGGTACCGAACTCGACCGGGGCGAAGAAGTAGCGCCCGCCCACCGACTGGCCGTGCCCGGCCATGAACAGCACGAAGGCATCCTCGGGCCGCGCCCTGTCGCCCAGCGTCCTCAGCTCGGCGGTGATCGACTCGCGGGTGGCCTGGCCGTCGATCAGGCTGACCGCCACCACCTTCTCGTAGGTGTCGAGCTTGGAGGTGGAAATCGCCTGGGTCACCGCGCGGGCGTCGATAGCGGCATTGTCGAGCACGAACGGCTTCAGCTTGTACTCGCTGACCCCCACCGCCAGCACGTAGAGGGTCGGCCGGCCCTGGGCGGGCAGGGTCTTGGGCGGCTCGAAGCGAACCACCACCTCGACGCGGTCCTCGGCCTTGGCCTCGACGGCGCCCTGGCGGTCGAAGGCGCTGACGACGATGCGGTTGTCGCCCGGCTCCAGGTCGACGGCATAGCGCTCGACCCGTTCGGCCTTGGTGTCCGAGACGGTGGTGGCGGCGGTGTTGACCACCACCCCGTTGCGGGTGATGCGCGCCTTGCCGATCCCGGCGCCGCGGTCGAGCAGCCGGGCCTGGACCTGCGCCTTGCCGTCGGCGACCGACATCACGCTGGCCGCCGCGCCGGGGCCCGAGCGGGTGACGGCGCGGCAGCCCTGGCCGCCGCCGCCGCACAGCTCGACGCCATCGACCTTGGGCGGCAGTGCGGCGGCGGTGACCACCTGGCCGATGCCGGACTCGCCGCCCTTGCCGCCGGCAAAACTCTGCACCACCAGATCGCGGCGGGCGAAGCCGGTATAGAGCTGCTCGACGGCAACGAACTCCCCCTCGCGGTTGCGGGCGCGATTGACGTGGTAGCCGATCAGGCTGGCCCCGGTCGCAGCGGTTTCGGACAGCGGCGCGTGATCGAAATAGCCCTGGGGCGTCCAGGCGATCCAGCGGCGGTCGCCGGCATGGACGAACAGCGCCAGCACCTCGGCACCGCTGTCGCGGCGGTACCAGCGGATGGTGCCGTCACCCAGCGCCGCCACCACCTTGGCCTTGTCGGCGGTCAGCGCCACCGCGCGGGCGGCGGCGGGCAGCACCGTCTTCCACGCCGGAAACCGGCCCTTGTAGGCCCGCAGGTAGAAGTCGGTGCCGAGCACGGTGACCTCGCCGTCGCCATCGGCGCTGGCGATGCCTTCGTTGCGGTCGAGCGTGCCGATGGCTTCGGCGCGGGCGCCGCGGGGCGCGGACACCGCCGGCCCCCGCCCGCCGGCATCGGCCAGTGTGCGGCGTTGCAGGTCGAAACGCACCCGCTGCCCGCCATCGGCGTCGAGGGGGAACTCCACCGCCTGACCGTCGGCCGACAGCCTCAGGGTGTCGCCGCGGCCCTTGGGGAACTGCGCCGTGCGCGGCACCTGCCCGGCCAGCGGCCGGCCGCTGGCGTCGATCACCGCCCAGCCCGGCGCGGTCGAGGTCACCGCCACCTTGCGCTCGGGCAGCGGCACCAGGGCGGTGATGGTGCGGATGGCGGCGGGGACGTCGCCGAGCACGGCGAAGCCGGGCACCGCCCACGAACGCACATGCCAGGCGCGGCCGTCGCCGTAGCCGCCGGCGCCGTAAAGGGTGGCGCCATCGGGACTCCATGCCGCCAGCGACAGCGGACCGGCCTTGCCGGCATCGCCGGTCAATTCGGCGACGCGGCCGAGCGTGCCGGCATCGAGCACCGTCACCCCCGCCGCCCCGCCGACCGCCAGCAGCCGGCCGTTGGGCGAGAAGGCGGTGCTCCACGGCTTGGTCACCCGGGCCGAGCCGAGCACGCGGCCGCCGGCCTCGAACACCTGCACGCTGCCGTCGGCGGAAACCGCCGCCAGCCGCCCGTCGGCGGCGTAGTCGAGCCACGATACGGTGTCGCCGGCGCCGGTCTCGAAGGCGATGCCCTTGGCGTCGAGGTCGAGCACGCGCAGGCCGCCGTTGCCCTGCTGGCCGACGGCGAGATAGCGGCCGTCGGCGGAAAAGGCCAGCGCCGTCACCGGAGCCTTCAGGTTGCCCAGCTTGCCGAGCATGCGCGCGCCGTCGGCGGTGAACAGATAGACGCAGAAGGCCGCCTCCCACGATCCGCAGGTGCGGCCGCCGACGGCGATGTTGCGCGACGAGGCGGCGACGGCATACAGCGCGCCCTCGTCCTCGTCGCCGATCGGCGGGCGCAGCACCCCCATCGGCATGCCGTCGGCAACCCGCCACAGCCGTGCCGTCTTGTCGTCGGAGGCGGTCACCAGGGTGCCGCCGGGAACCAGGGCGGCGCGGTTGATCATCGCCGTGTGAGTCCCGGGTTCGAGACGCAGGATCGGCGCCGATGGCGGTTCGGCGGCAAGGGCGGGCGCGGTCCAGGCGAGAAGGAGGGCGGCGAGCGCCCCCCGCATCCTAGCCGGCGAGGTCGAAGGTACCCGAGGTGCCGACATTCTTGGCCTCCGCAATCGCCCCGTGATATTCGCCGGCCCGCTTGTTGAGGTTGTCGTTGTCGACCGCGACCTCCAGGGTCTTGGCCGTGGTGGCGTTGGCCGGCGGCGAGGGCAGGTTGGCCGGCTCGACCCTGGCCGTCTTGCCGGTCTTGCCGCCGGTCTTGAGTTTGCGCAGCCGCTCTTCCTCGGCGGCCCGGGCCATCGCCTCTTCGCGCGCCTTGTGCGCCTCGAAGGCCGACTTGGCGTCGCTGTCCTGGGACAGCACCTGCTCGGCGGCGAAGTTGTATTCGTCGCGGCGCGACTGGATCTTGGTACCGATGGCTTCCGCCTCGGTCATCTCGGCGTCGAACAGCGCCTTCTGCTGCGCCAGCTTGGTATTGGCCTCGGCCACGGTCATGCGCCCGGCCTTGTAATCGGCCTTGATGCGCAACGCCGCGCCGCGACGGCATTCGCTGACCTTCTTGATCGCCACGGTGGCGCGCTGGATCTCGGCGGTCTCGTTGTCGAGATCCTTGTCGATCGATGTCGCCAAGGCGTCGCGGTCCTGGCTCTGCTGCTGCTTGGCCTGGAAATAGCCGCCCATTCCGCCCAGCAGGGCGCCGGCACCGGCGCCGATCAGGGCCGACTGGCCGGCATGCTTGCCCCGCGCGCCACCGACCGCCAGGCCGCCCAAGGCTCCGATCAGGGCCCCGGCCAGCATGCCCTCGGTGATCGAGCGCTCGAAATAGCCGCGGGAATTGAACAGTTCGGCATGCGCGGCGCCGCAAACGTCGTTGGGATCGGCCGAGTGGGTGGAGAGATATCCTCCGCCCGGCTGATGATTGCAGGCCGCCACCATCAGCGACAAAACGGTGGCACACGTTGCCGCCAACCGAGCCTTGTTCGTCATTGCCCACCCCTTTTGAACAACGCACACCCCCGGACTGTGAACGGGCGGCAAGATCATGTCAACCGACCAGGAAGAACCCTCTCGTCCCTAGAGACAGTCGCGGCGCGTCGGTGGTAGTATCGGGAGCATCGGGACAGTGAGGGCGTTGCGATGCAAGGGGCCGTGCGGTCGTTGGCCATGGCGGGGTTCTTGGCGCTGGGACTGGCGTCGTCGGCTGTGGCGGACGACGATCTGACCATGCCGCGCAGTTCCGCACCGTCCGGATTTCGCCCCGATCAGGCCCTGCCGGCCACCATGTCCGTCGCTCCGGGCCCCTCGGGGGCGCAAGGGGGAGCGGTCGGCCAGACCGGCGGTGGCGGGGCCAACCGGGCCGCGGGACCGGCCGGCGACCAGCCGGGCACTGTGCGCATCCAGGGCAACACGTCGATCAACGTCACCAACCAGAACGTCGACACCTCGGCCAGCGGCAAGGACAATCGCAGCTGCGCGCGCCTGGGAGGGATCGGCGAGTGCGGACGCTAGAAGAGAGGGCTTCGATGAAGATTTCCGCTTTCCGCGTTGCCGCGGCCGCCACCGTCGTGGCCGTCGGCGTCTTGGCGGTGCCGATGCCGGCCGGAGCGGCCGACGACGTCACCATGTTCAAGTCCGCGCCCAGCGTCGAGGAGCTGGAAAAGGCGCTGAAGCCGAAGGTCAAGACCCGCTCGATCCAGTTCGGCGAGTCCGATGCCGCCCAGCCGCCGGCCCCACCGCCGCCGCAACAGCAGCAGCAGCAGCAGCAACCGGTGAGCTATCAGCCGCCACCGCAACCGGCACCGGTGGCGCCGCCGCAGCAGACCTCCTACCCGCCGCAGCAGCAGGCGAATCTCGGCCAGGCGGTGGGCTTTCCGATCAACTTCGACCTCGGCTCGGCCACCATCAAGCCGGAATCGATCCCCTTCCTCGACGCTATCGCCGGCCTGATGCGCAAGGACCCGAGCCTGCGCCTGGTCATCGAGGGCCACACCGACGCCTCGGGCAATTACATGACCAACGTCGAGCTGTCCCGGGCGCGAGCCTTCGCGGTGATGAATTCCCTGGTGGCCAAATACGGCATCGAGCCGATCCGCCTGCAAGCCATCGGCAAGGGCCCGATGGAGCCCCTCAACGCCGCCAACCCCTACGGCGGCGAGAACCGCCGGGTGCAGTTCCGCGTCATGGGCTGAGCCCTTCGCCGGCCGGGGCCGCGCGGATCGCACCGCGCGGCCCTTTTCTTTTGCTCCCGTTTGGGCTACATCGCCCCACCGAATTGACTGATCGCCGAAGGAGCAGCGGCATGACGGTGCGGGCGTCGGCGACCTTCATGGTCGCGCCGGAAGTCGAGGCGATCGATCGGGCGGACCTCGCCCGCCTGCAATTGCAGCGCCTGCAGCGAACCTTGGCCCACGCCTATGCCAACGTCGCCCATTACCGTCAGGCCTTCGACGCCGCCGGCGTGACCCCGGACAGCCTGAACAGTCTGGCCGACCTGCGCCGCTTTCCCTTCACCGTCAAGACCCACCTGCGCGACAACTACCCCTAC
>JACRFY010000195.1 GCA_016212565.1 Magnetospirillum sp.
CCTGCGGCTTGCCAGACCGAGCCGGTCATGGTTGACTGCGTGAATCGCCTCGACGAGGAGCAAGGTCGGCGGCCGGTGACAACGAAGCGTCCATTCGACCCCGCCCGCTTGCCGCCTGATGTCTGCCGCGGCTGCTGGGGCCTCGGCCATCGACCCGTTCGGGTGCCGGAGGACTATCACCGCCTGTTGGATATTCTCCGCGAGCGTCTGGCCGACGGGCGTCTGCAAATGGTCTCGGCCAGTGTCCCGCTGGAGAGCATCGTCCGCGGTGGCGGCTGGCCCGACGACGTCATCCGCCACGTCGTTGCCTGCACCCTCTGTGGCCGTCGTCTCGTGCTGCATGTCGACACCTATCACGGCGGCGGTGGCATGAAGCCCGAGGACGGAGGCTAAGGGGCGACTACACCTTCAACAGCCGCGTGTTGGCCGTCCGGGCTCCGTCCTGGGTGTAGTTGAGCGCCTGTTCGGCGACGCGGAGCATCACCTTGGCTTTTTTCATGCACTCTTCGTGCTCGCTGGCGGGCAACGAATCGGCGACGATGCCGGCGCCGGCCTGGACCACCATGCGGCCGTCTTTGACCAGGCAGGTCCTGAGCGCGATGCAGGTGTCCATCGCCCCGTTGCCGGCGAAATAGCCGATACAGCCGGCATAGAAACCGCGCCGTTCGTCCTCCAGTTCGTCGATGATCTCCATGGCGCGGATTTTGGGCGCCCCCGACACCGTGCCGGCGGGGAAGCCGGCCATCAGCGCGTCCATGGCATCGCAGTCGTCGCGCAGCACGCCCTCGACGTTGGAGACGATGTGCATGACGTGCGAGTAGTACTCGACCTTCATCTTGCTGGTCACCGAGACGGTGCCGATCTCGGCCACCCGGCCGACGTCGTTGCGGCCCAGATCGAGCAGCATCAGGTGCTCGGCCAGTTCCTTGGGATCGGCCAGCAGATCGGCGGCCAGCGCCTCGTCCTCGGCCTCGTCCTTGCCGCGGCGGCGGGTGCCGGCGATCGGGCGGATGGTGACCTTGCCGTCGCGCAGACGGACCAGGATCTCCGGGCTCGACCCCACCAACTGGAAATCGCCAAAGTTGAGGTAGAACAGGAACGGGCTGGGATTGGTCTTCCTGAGCGCGCGATAGAGCGAAAACGGCGGCAGGCGGAACGGTACCGACAGGCGTTGCGACAGCACCACCTGGAAGATGTCGCCGGCGGCGATGTACTCCTGCGCCTTCTCGACCATGCGGCCGTAATGGGCGGGGGTGACGCCGGGCTCGGGAGTCGGGGCGTGGCTGGCATGGTCGGCGCTGTCGTGCGAGGCCGGTAGCGGACGCTCCAAGGCATCGAGAACGTGGTCGAGACGCTCGACCGCCAGCTCGTAAGCGGTCCGCGCGTCGATCGAGTCCCTGGGGAAGACCGGCACCACCGCAGTCAGGCTGTTCTGGTCGCGGTCGAACACCGCGACGACGCTGGGGCGGATGTAGATCGAGTCGGGGATGTCGGTGCTGTCCCAGCCCGGCTTGTCGGGCTCGGGGATGCGTTCGGCGAGGCGGACCATGTCGTAGGCCATGTAGCCGAACAGGCCGGCGGCCATCGGCGGCAGGGCATCGGGGATGTCGACCCGGCTCTCGGCAATCAGCGCCCGCAGCGAGGCCAGGGCTCCGCCGGCCTGGCCGACCGGGCAGGGGGTGAACTCCTCGGAATGGATGCGGATGTCGCGATTGATCTCGGCGACGTTGCCGCGGCAGCGCCACACCAGATCCGGCTTGAACCCGACCACCGAATAGCGGTCGAGCCGCGCCTGGCGCAGGTTGTGGCCGGAGGCGGATTCGAGCAGGAAGGCATACGGTTGCCCGTGCGCCAGCTTGAGGAAGGCCGAGACCGGCGTCTCCAGGTCGGCGACCAGGGTGCGCCACACCACCTGCGACCGCCCGGCCTCATAGGCGGCGACGAACGTGGCGTAATCGGGAGCAATGGTCATGGCTGCTCTTCGCGGACGAGTTGGTCGCGGTCGACCTTGACCCCCAGCGAGGTCCTGAGCGCCGTGATGTACTGGTCGATCAGGTCGGAGGCGACGGCGCCGTTGATCGCCCGCTTGGCGGTCGCAACCGCATCGTTGTCGCCGGCAGCGTCGAGCGGCACCACCTTGGCCAGGCGGGCAACCACCCAGCCGCCCTGAACCGCCCCCATCGACACGCCGCCCGGCGTGGCCTGGAACAACTCGCTGACCACCGTGGGCGGCAGACCTGCGCCATCGGCGCCGTCGCGGGCGAAGGGACGCGAGACCTGGGTCTTGAAGCCCTGGGCGGCGGTGGCGAGGGCGGCGGCGCCCTTCAACTGTTCGGCCACCTTGTCGGCACGCTCGCGGGCGGCCTCGTGCCGGCGCTCGGCCTGCCAGGCCGCGACCACGTCGGAGCGGATATCGGCCAGCGGCTTGGGGGCCGGCGGGGTGACGCCATCGACGCGGACCATGAACACGCCGTCGCCGTCGTTCTCGGTCATCTGGCTGTCGGTATTGGGCTCGGTATGGAAGGCGGTGTCGAGGAAGCCGTCGCCTTTGGGAATCCCCGGCACCGGCTTGCCGTCGCTACCGCGTCCCTGGGCATCGATGGCGGCGATCTTCAGCGTCTTGAGCGAGAAGCGCTTGGCCACCTCCTCGATGGTCGAGCCGCCGGCCAGGGTGTCCTCGACCTTGTTGGACAACTCGCCCAGCATGTCGAGCGCCTTCTCGCGCTTGAGGTCCTGTTCGAGCTGGCCTTTGACCTCGGCCAACTGGCGGGTGCGGCCGGGGGTAATCGCCTCGACGCGGACGAAGTGGGTGCCGAATTCGCTTTTCAGCGGCATGCCGACCTTTCCGGCGGCCTGCTGGAACACCGGCTTGCCCAGGTCCTCGGGCAACTCGCCCTTTTCGATCCAGCCCAATTCGACCACCTGCTCGTCGAGGGCCTTGGCGATGGCGGACAGATCCTTGCCCTCGCGGGCCATGGCGGCGGCCCTGGCCACCTCGGCGTCGTCGGTGAGCACGATCTGGCTGATCTGGCGCCGCTCGGGGGTGACGAATTCCTCAAGGCGCTGCTGATAGGCCTGGGCGACCATCTCCGGGCTGACGTTGATCTGCTCGGCGACATCGGACGGGCGGACGAACAGCACCGTCAGCGCCCGATATTCGGGGGCCATGAAGCGCGCGGTTGCCGCTTTGTAGAAGGCGTCGAGGCTCGCCGCGTCGGGCGCCGCGGGCAGCGGCACCGAATCGTCCCGGACCAGGACGATCTCGGCCACGCGGCGTTCCTGGCGCCAGCGCACCAGCGGATCGATCAGCACGTCGGGCGCCTGCACCCCGCCGGCCAGGGCCGAGGCCATCTGGCTGCGGACGAAGTCGGCCCGCTCGGCCCGCATGAAGGCGTCCTCGCTGAGGCCGGAGCGGGCGATGATCCGGCCCATGACGTCGCGGTCGAACTGCCCCAGCTCGTTGCGGAAGCGGGGGTTGGCGGCAATCTGGCGCAGCACCGCCGCGTCGCTGGCGGTCAGGCCGAGCTCGCGAGCCGCCTCGTCGATCAGGGTGCGGGTGACGATGGTGTCGATGGTGCGGTCCATCAGCCCCAGCCGGCGCGCATCGGCGGCGGTCAGCTTGCCGCCGAACAACGGCTGCAGGCGGTCGACCTCGCGCTTGAACTCGGCATTGACCTCGCCGGCCGAGACGCTGGCGTCGCCGACCTTGATCGCCGGGCCGAAATTGATGCCGCGGCGCACGACGTCGCCGACGCCCCACAGCAGGAAGCTGGCAACCAGCATCAGGAACAGGATCTTGACGACCCAGGTCTTGGCAGCGCTGCGGAAGACGTCGAGCATCGGGGGGCGGACCATTCGGGAGGGATGAAAGGGCAGCGCATCATACGGAGGGGCGGAGGGGGCCGCAACCGGGAAAGCGGTGGGGCCGCGGGCTCCGAACTCAGGTTTGGAATTCGTTGCTTATGCCGCTGTCCCAGGCGGCGAGCGACCATCTCACCGCCAAGACGCCAAAGTCGCCTTCGGCGACACGCCAAGACCGCCCTGCGGACGGAGGGGCACCATATTGCCTTGGCGGTCTTGAGTTTTTCTTGGCGCCTTGGCGGTGAAACCGAGAGCCGACACCGCCAGCGGGACGTCGTAGCGTTCTCGGCCCTCTTGCCGGTGCCCTGGAATGCGGTACAATTCGCCCCTGCGTTGGAGGGGGGATTGGCCATGCGCCGGGGCTACCTGCTGCTTCTGTGTCTGCTCGCGGCCGGGCCATCCCAGGCGGCCGAAGAGCGCCGGGTGGCGTTGATCATCGGCAACGGCAGCTACAAGGATGCGTCGCTGAAGAACCCGCCCAACGACGCGCGGGCGATGGCGCGGACGCTGAAGGGCCTGGGCTTCGATGTGCTCGAACACACCAACCTCGACAACCGCAGCATGAACCGGGCCATCACCGCCTTCGGCGAGAAGCTGCGCGGCGGCGGGGTGGGGCTGTTCTTTTATGGTTCTTCGACGGCTCAAGTGGATTTGAAGAGATCGCCGAGCGGAGCTGCGATCAGATAGATCATTGTCGCGAAGGTTGTGGTGTTGCGGTATCCCCTGGCGCGAGCGCGGGCGGCCTGGAACAGGCCGTTGAAGCCCTC
>JACRFY010000199.1 GCA_016212565.1 Magnetospirillum sp.
CGGCGGCCCTGCTGCTGGTGGTGGCGACCCTGCTGCGGCGCAAGGACCTGCGGGAGAAGGCGTAGTCACGGGACAGGCGTCATCCCCGCGAAGGCGGGGATGACGGGGTGCCGGTGTCCGCAGGCCGGCCGAGGGATGAATCTGTAGAGGCCTCACATGCGCAGTCTCGCCGTTGCCGTCCTCGCCGTCGTCGCTGCCGCCGCCACGGCCGCGCCGACCGCGCCGCCGCCGCGGGAGATGGCCGAGGTGCAGGCTTTGATCGATGCCGCCGCAAGCGGCGACGACATCCAGCCCCCGGCCGGGCATTACCGCGGCCATCTGGTGGTCGACAAGCCGGTGACCCTCGACGGGCGCGGCCAGGTGACGCTCGATGCCGGCGGCGCCGGCACGGTGGTGGTGATCCGCACCGACGGCGCCAAGCTGATGAATTTCCGCATCGTCGGCACCGGCACCGACCACAACAACGAAGACGCCGCGGTGCAGATCCGCGGCAACGACAACGTGGTGCGCGACAACCTGATCGACGACGCCCTGTTCGGCATCGATCTGCAGAAGGCCTACCGCAACGTGGTGCGGCGCAACCACATCACCTCGAAGCACATCGACCTCGGTATGCGCGGCGACGCCATTCGCCTGTGGTATTCGGACGACAACATCGTCGACGCCAACGTGATCAAGGACTCGCGCGACTTTGTCCTGTGGTACGCCAAGCGCAATCGGATCTCGAACAACGAATCGACCGGGAACCGCTACGGTCTGCATTTCATGTTCGCTGCCGACAACGTCATCGAGGGCAACAAGTTCTACAACAACTCCACCGGCCTGTCGCTGATGTACAACCAGGGCGATATCATCCGCAACAACTACATCGGCCGCTCGCTGGGCTCGACCGGGACCTGCATCTCCTTCAAGGAGGCCAGCGGCATCACCGTGGTCAACAACGACATTCAGTACTGCGCCCAGGGGCTGTTCTTCGACGTCTCGCCGTTCCAGCCCGGGATGGTCAACCGCATCGAGAACAACCGCATCGCCTTCCACGACATCGCCATCGCCTTCCTCTCCGACTGGACCGGCAACGAGTTCGTCGGCAACGACATCAAGGGCAACATGAGCGAGGTGGCGGTGTTCGGCGGCGGCTCGGCACGGCGCAACCTGTGGCAGGGCAATGCCTGGGACACCTACGAGGGCTTCGACCGCGACCGCGACGGCGTCGGCGACACCCCGCTCAAGATGTATAATTACGCCGGCCGGGTGTGGATGGAGGTTCCCGACACCCGGTTCTTCAAGGGCACGCTGGTTCTCGAAGTGCTCGATTTCCTCGACCGTCTGGCTCCGTTCAGCGAGCCCGAGCTGCTGCTCGAAGACCCGCAGCCGCGGCGGTCGAAACCGGAGGTTCGTTCATGACTGCCACCACCCCCGCCTTGCCGCCGCAAGCGGTGCGCGAGGCGCGCCGGCGCTTCCTGCGCTCGGCCCTGTTCGGTTCGCTGGCCGTGGGCGCGGCGCTGGCCGGCTGGCTGCCGATCGCCCGCCGCCAGGCCCTGCACCTGCGTCCGCCGGGCGCCCTGGCCGAGGACGAGTTTCTCGCCTCGTGCATCAAGTGCGGCCAATGCGTCCAGGTGTGTCCGGTCGAGGCCATCGTCCTCGGCGATCTCGGCGAGGGCTTCGGCCTCGGCGTGCCGCACATCGACGGCCGCGCCCAGGCCTGCGACTTCTCCTGCGATGCCGTGCAATGCGTGCTCGCCTGTCCGACCGGCGCGTTGAGCCATACGCTGAACAAGAAGGAAGAGGTGCGCATGGGGCTGGCGCGCCTCGACAAGCCGGACGCCTGTCTCGCCCGCCAGGGGCTGGGGTTCAAGGGGCCGGCGCGCGGTGCCGCCTTCCCCGGCCTGCACCGCTACGAAGAGGTCGACCGCTGGAAGCCGATCCCGCTCGCCGACCATCCCTATGAGGTGGAATTGTGCGATCTGTGCGTCCGCGAGTGCCCGATCAAGGACGCCATCACCCTTGAGCCGATCGGCGACGATCCCGCCGACAAGCGCCGCACGCCGGTGGTCCATCAGCCCTGCGTCGGCTGCGGCATGTGCGAGATGATCTGCCCCACCGAGCCGGCGGCCATCGTCGTCGACGCCCGCGCGCAATGGAGGGCGGCATGAGCCTGCTCCAATCCCTGGCGGTGATGTTCGGCCGCGAGCCGACCAAGCCGCCGGCCTCCGCCTACAGCGAAGCCGCCGCCTGCCTGCACGAGGCCAAGCGCGCCAACCGCCGCTCCGCCGAGGAGCGCGCCGAGGTCAACCGGCAGATCCACGAACGGCACAAGGTGCACACCTGGCGCAACCGGCGTTGGCTGACCCTGCTGGCGGTCAATCTGCTGTTCGTGGTCTCGTTCAAGTTCGACGTCCAACTGGTCGAGGGCGCGCTGACCGCCTCGCGGGTGATCGGCTTCCACATGGCCGATCTCAATTCGACGCTCCAGGTGACGCTGGCGTTCAAGACCATCCTCATCAACCTGATCATCGGCTCCATGACGGTGCTGCTGATGTGGCTGTTGCTGGGCGGACGCAGCTTCTGTTCGTGGACCTGCCCCTACCACCTGCTGGCCGAGATGGCCGAGGCGCTGCATCTCAAGCTGGCCGCCAAGGGGCTGGTCAATGACCATCCGTTGCTGCGCGGTACCCGCACGGTGCTGTGGCTGGTGTTCGCCGTGCTGGCCTTCGCCACCGGCTATACCGTGTTCGAGACCATCTCGCCGACCGGCATCGTCTCGCGGGCGCTGATCTACGGGCCGGGCGTGGCGCTGGTGGTGGTGGCGGTGCTGCTGGTCCTCGAGGTGGTCTACACCCGCCGCCTGTGGTGCCGCTATCTGTGCCCGATCGGCCTCACCTACGGGCTGGTCGGCGCGGTATCGCCGCTGCGCATCGCCTATCGGCCCCAGGCCTGCCACCACGAGGGTGCCTGCCGCAAGATCTGTCTGGTGCCGCATGTGCTCGATTGCACCAAGAAGGGATTCGCCGTCGACGTCCACCAGGGCATCGGCGCAGACTGCACCCGCTGCGGCCTGTGCGTCGACGCCTGCCCGACGGGAGCGTTGAAATTCGAGGTCAAGGGGCTGGACCGGTTGCTGTGATGGGAATGACCAGAGAATGATCACCTTTACGGACGTCGCCAAAACCTTCCGCCGGCACCGCGTCCTCGATGGCGTTTCGCTGACGCTGGAGACGGGCGACCGCATCGCCCTGGTCGGCTCCAACGGTGCCGGCAAGACCACGCTGATCCGCTGTCTGCTCGGCGAGTACATCCACGACGGCCGCATTGCCGTCGATGGGCTGGAGCCGCGCGCCCAGCGCCGCGAGGTGCTCAGGCGCGTCGGCTTCGTGCCGCAGATTCCCCCGCCGCTGAAGATGCCGGTCGGCGAGTTGATCGGCTTCGCCGCCGCCGTCTGCGGATCGGATCCCGCCCGCATGGTGGCGGTGATCGAGGCGCTGGGCCTCGACTACGGCCGGATCCGCAAGCTGCCGTTCGTCAAGCTGTCGGGCGGGCAGAAGCAGAAGACGCTGATCGGCGTGGCCCTGGGCCGCGATGCCGACATCCTGATCATGGACGAGCCGGCCGCCAACCTCGACCCCGAGGCCCGCCACATCTTCTTCCGCCTGCTCGCCGAGCGCCAGGGCACCGGGGTGATGCTGATCACCAGCCATCGCCTCGACGAGGTGGCGGCGCTGGTCAACCGGGTGATCGAGATGGACATGGGCAAGGTGGCGCTCGACGACCGGGTCGCCGACGCCGTCGATATGGCCAGCCGCATGCGCTGCTCGGTGCGTCTGACCCGCACCGACCCGGCCTTCGCCTGCGCCTTGGCCGAGTGGGGCTTCAGCGGCGCCGAGACCGCGTGGACGGGGATGGTCAACGGTCCCGACCGCCTGCGCTTCATGGCCATGCTGTCGCGCTATACCGGCCTGCTCGCCGGGCTGGCGATCGAAGAGGGGAAGGAAACCGCCGATGTGCCGTGACCATCTGCTGCTGCCGCGCCGCCGTCTGCTCGGTGCCCTTCCGCTCCTGGCGATGGCCTCCGCCGCTCCGGCCCTGCTCGCCGCCTGCGGCCAGGACAGCGGGCCGGTGACGGTGCGCTGGGGCAAGGAGAACTGCGAGTATTGCGGCATGATCATCGACGACCCGCGCTTCGCCGCCCAGGTGCGCGGCGGGCCGGGGCGCAAGGTGAAGAAGTTCGACGA
>JACRFY010000196.1 GCA_016212565.1 Magnetospirillum sp.
CCCGCGGCCGGCTGGATCCAGACTTTGTCGAATCCCGCCTCGCGCACGATGCGGCCGTTGGCCACGCAATTGAGCGCCACGCCGCCGGCCAGGCACAGGTTCCTGGCCCCGGTCTCCGTGCGGATGGCGCGGGCCAGCTTGATCACCACGTGCTCGGTCACCGCCTGCACCGAAGCGGCGATGTCCATGTGGAACTGGGTCAGGTCCTTGTCCGACGTGCGCACCGGCTGGCCGAACAGGGCGGCGAACTTGTCGTTGGTCATCCTGAGGCCGGTGCAGTAGTCGAAGTAGGACTGGTCGAGCCAGAAGCTGCCGTCCTCCTTGACGTCGATCATCTTGTCGAGGATCAACTGGGCGTATTTCGGCTCACCATAGGGAGCCAAACCCATCACCTTGTATTCGCCGGAATTGACCTTGAAGCCGGTGTAATAGGTGAAGGCGGAATAGAGCAGGCCGAGCGAATGGGGGAAATGGAGTTCCTTGTGGATCTCCAGCTTGTTGCCCGAGCCCATGGCCAGCGACGAGGTGGTCCATTCGCCGACGCCGTCCATGGTCAGCACCGCGGCGTCCTCGAACGGCGAGGGAAAGAAGGCCGAGGCGGCATGCGACAGGTGATGTTCGGCGAACCACAGCTTGTTCTGCCAGTCGAAGTCCTTGGCGAACTTCTTGAATTCCTTACTCAGCAGGTCCTTCTGGAACAGCTTTTCCTTCAGCCACAGCGGCATCGCCATGCGGAACGAGGTGAATCCGCGCGGCGCGAAGGAAAGATAGGTCTCCAGCAGGCGCTCGAACTTGATGAACGGTTTGTCGTAGAACACGACGCCATCCACCTGGTCGAGGCCGATTCCCGCCTCGTCCAGGCAATAGCCGACCGCGTGCTTGGGGAAGCGCGCATCGTGCTTCTTGCGGGTGAAGCGCTCTTCCTGAGCGGCGGCGACAACGCGGCCATCTTCGACCAGAGCGGCGGCGCTGTCGTGATAGAGCGCCGAAATGCCAAGAATTCGCACCGGCTGGACCTCTTTGCTGTCAGAACAGGGTATAGATGAAAGGCGCCACCGCCGAACCTTGGCTGAGGACGATCAGGCCGCCGAACACCACCATCATCACCAGAATGGGCAGCAGCCAAAACTTTTTGCGGGTACGCAGGAATGCCCACAGCTCGGCAAGGAAGGCCATGACGTGTTTCCCCTTGGTCAGAACTGATTTTTCATCGATTCCGGCGCCGGACCGGGCGGCTCGCGGACGATCCAATACGATGCCGCCGCGGGATCGCGTTTCAGTCGCATCGGATCCTTGCCGCTCAGGCGCATCAAGATCCCCGTCGGCGTGACGGTAGCGAAGAACAGCAGCCCCATCACCAGCGGCGTCACCACATGGTGCAGCAGCATGCCGAACTTGAACCACAGCAGATTCAGCGGCCGCAACGCACGCGGAACGGCAAGGGCCGCCAGCAGGAATGCCACGGCAGCACCGACCGCCCACAGCCGCGTCGGCTCGCCCTTGACCAGCGGCCACAGGCCGATGATGGCGAACACGACGGCGAAGACGATGCCGAACGAGCGGTCGGTTCCGACCTGAACGTCGGTCTCGCGCCGGATATCCTCGTGGGTAACACCCTTGGCCATGGACCAACTACCCCGGTGGTAAGCATTGGCGGGATGGTTACCACCATCGTCCCGGCAGGGCAAAGACTTTTGTGGATCGGCTATTCGGCCGGTCGGACGCCGCGGAACGCCAGCCACGCGCCCGCCCCGAGGATCAGCAACACCGTTCCCAGCGGCCGGGTAGAGCCGTCGAACAGGTGGCCGACCAGCCATCCGGCTCCGGCCCCGCCGATCATCTGCAGCAGGCCGACCAGGGCCGAGGCCGCCCCGGCCATGCCGGGAAACGGGGCAATGGCGGCAGCCGTGGCGTTGGGCAGCACCAGGGCAGCAAAAAAGAAGTAGGCGCTCATCGGCAGCAGCAGCGCCGGCAGCGTCTGTATCCCCGCCCAGGCCAGTCCGGCCTGTACCGCTCCGGCGGCGAACAGTCCGACGGTGCCCAGGCGCACCATTCGCTCCAGTCCGACCCGTGCGGTCAGTTTCCCCGCCAGCAGGCCGCCGAGGATATAGCCGAGAATCACCACGGCGAAGCCGAAGCCGAAATGCGCGGGGGCAAGCGCGAGGACGTCGATCAGCAGGAACGACGAGGCGGAGATGAAGGCGAACATGCCGCCGAAACCCAGCGCCACGGTCAGCACGCAGGCGCGCACCGTCGGCTCGCGCAGCAAGGCCGTATAATTGGCGGCCATCCGGGCGGGGTGAAGCGCCAGCGGATCGCGCTGTCGGTTGGTTTCGTCGAGCAGGCGCCACACCCCGACCAGCAGTCCCAGGCCGAACGCCACCAGCAAGGCGAAATTGGAGCGCCAGCCGAACAGGGCGTGGAACCAGCCGCCGACGATGGGAGCGCCGAACGGGGCCAGCGCCATCGCCGAGGCCATATAGGACAGGACCTTGGCCGCCTGGTCGCGCGGATAGACGTCTCTCACCACCGCGCGACCGACCACCGGGCCGACTCCGGCGCCCAAGGCCTGAAGAAAGCGCCCGACGATCAACGCCTCGATGGATGGCGCCAGCATGCAGAACACGCTGGCGACGAGGTAGATCAACACGCCGCCGATGATGACCCGTCGCCGTCCGAAGCGATCCGACAGCGGTCCGTAGACCGGCATGCCGACGCCGATGCCGATCAGAAAGGCCGATAGGGTCAGCTGCACGGTGCCGGGGTCGGTGGCAAACGCACGGGCCATATCCGGCAGCGAGGCAAGATAGAGATCGGTGGAGATGGGTCCGAACGCCACCAGCGCCGTCAGCACCACCTGGACCGGGAACGATTGCGGAGGGGGACGGGCGGCGGACATGGCTCTTCCTGCCAGAGAACGCGCGGCGGTTCAATGGCACCGAACGCGCGCCCCCTCAGCCGTCTGTCCATTTGCCGGGCCCCGCGATCCATGGTTGAATGACGTATGATTCGCGCGCTGTTCCTTGCCTTCGCCCAGTTGACGGATCCGCGTCTGCATCGTGTCCTGCGCCTCGGCGTCGGCACCGCCGTTGCCGTCTATGCGGCAATGGTGGTCGCGGCATGGTGGATTCTGGCACGAACGACGCTGTTTTCCAGCCACTGGGCCGAATCCGCCGGCGACGTGATGTTGGCGGTGGCAGCGCTGGTGCTGCCGTTGCCGTTCTTTCCGGCGATGGCCACCGTGGCGATGAGTGCTCAACTCGAACGGGTGGCCGACGCCGTCGAGGAGCGGCACTACCCCAGCCTCAACTGGCCGCGACCGCAGCCATGGGGCGAGGTGTTGCGGACGACGCTGCGTTTTCTGGCGGTGACGGTGGCGGTCAACGTGGTGGCGCTGCCGCTCTACCTGGTGCTGGTGTTCACCGGTTTTGCCTTCGTCCTCGGCCTGATCGTCAACGGTTACCTGTTGGGCCGGGAGTATTTCGAGCTGGTGGCGTTGCGCCGCCTCGATGCCCAGGAGGCGCGGCTGTTGTTTCGCTGCCGGCTCGGGCGCCTGTGGCTGGCGGGAATGATGATCGCCGCCCTGTTCTCGGTGCCGTTCCTCAATCTGGCGGCGCCGGTGATCGCCACTGCGGCCATGGTCCATCTGTTGCAGACATTGCGGCCTCCGACCGGGCGGGTATAATCCCCCCAATTCGTCTGGCCGAGTCGCATCCGTCATGAATATCCGCACGTTGCAACGGCTGAGTGCCGCCGTCGCCCCACTCGTCCTGCTGGCTGCCTGCGGCGGCGCCCCGCGTCCGTCGGCCCCCGCCGCTGCCGCGGTGCCGCATGCGGCTGCGGTTGTACCGGCCCCATCCGCGCCCGCCGCCGTTCCTGCCGCCCCGATGGGACCGGCCAAGCTGAAGGGCATGGCGGCAGCCGAGGTGAAGGTCCTGCTGGGCACGCCCTCGTTCCGTCGCCGCGACGTTCCCGCCGAGATCTGGCAATACCGGGGCCGCGCCTGCACGTTGGACGTCTTCCTCTACGACCGTACCGATGGCCAAACGGTGACCCATTTTGCCGTGCGGAGCCCCGGCGGACAGGGCGATCAAGAGTGCTTCGACGACGTGAAGGCCGCCGCCGCGGGGTCCTAACGAGTCTTGTCCGCGTACGCGCACAGGTCGCGGACGATGCAGGTCGGACAATCCGGCTTCTTGGCCTTGCAGACATAGCGGCCGTGCAGGATCAGCCAGTGATGGGCGTGCTGCAGCCATTTGGCCGGAGTCGCCGCCAGCAGCTTCTCCTCCACCTCCAGCGGCGTCTTGCCCGGCGCGAGGCCGGTGCGGTTGGCGACGCGGAAGCAGTGGGTGTCGACGGCAATGGTCGGCTCGCCGAAGGCGACGTTGAGCACCACGTTGGCGGTCTTGCGCCCCACCCCCGGCAGCGCTTCCAGCGCCGCGCGGTCGCGGGGCACCGCACCGCCGTGGCGCTCGACCAGCAGGTGCGACAGCGCGACGACATTGCGCGCCTTGTTCTTGTACAGGCCGATGGTCTTGATCGCTTCGCGCAGTGCCTCCTCGCCCAGCGCCACCATCGCCTCCGGGGTGGTCACGCGCGCGAACAGCGGTCCCGTCGCCTTGTTGACTCCGGCATCGGTGGCCTGCGCCGATAGTACCACCGCCACCAGCAGAGTATAGGCGTTGACGTAGTGCAACTCGCTCCGCGGCTCGGGATTGGCGGCGGCGAGACGGGCATAAAAGCAGTCGATGTCGTCCGCGGTCATGGCACGCCTCCCACCATCTGCGCCAGTCCCTGATCGAGAGTCAGCGGCGGCCGCCAGCCCAGCGCCCGCAGCGGCCCGTCATCGACGGTCAGCGAGCCGGTCAGCCGCTCGATCATCGCCTGCCGTCCGGTCAATCGGCCGGCTAGCGTCAGCAGGGCGGGCGGCACCGGCAACAGCAGCGGCAGCGAGCCCATCGCCGTGCCCAGACGCCGCAGCAGGTCGGGGGTGGAGACGTCCTCGCCGTCGCGAACCAGCAGCACCTGTCCGGCGGCCGCTTCGGTCACCAGCGAAAAGCGGATGGCGTCGGCGAGGTTGGCAATGCCCACCAGGCTGCGCCGATTGCGGATTGCGCCCAGCGGCAACGGCAGCCGCCGCGCCAGCACCCGCATCAGCACCGCCAGATTGCCCTTGGCGCCCGGTCCATGCACCAGCGGCGGCCGGATCGTCACCACCGCGAGGCCGGTGCGGTCAGCCAGTGCGGTCAGCCGCTCCTCGGCCTCGGCTTTGGCGATGCCATAGGGATCGCAGGGACGCGGCGGATCGTCGGCGCGGAACGGGCGGTCGAGCGGCGTTGCCTCGCCGTTGACCTTGATCGAGCTGACGAAGACCAGCCGTCGCACGCCGGCGGCGGCGGCCTGCTCGGCCAAGCGGAGGGCGCCGTCGCGGTTGACGGCACGGAACACCGTCAGCGGGTCGGCTTCGCGCTCGTCCATGACATGGGCGCGGGCGGCGAGGTGAACGACGGCATCGATCCCGCATAAGGCCGGGCCCCAATCGGTGGTCGGGCCGAGATCGCCGACCATCCGGGCCTCGATGCCGGCCGGCACCGCGCCCTCGCGGCGCACCGCGGCGACCACCGCCATGCCGGCGCCGGCCAGGACCCGGCAGACCGGGGCGCCGACGAAGCCGGTGGCGCCGGTGACCAGAACCTTCACGCCCCCCTCCCGCGCGCCCATCGGGTCATGACCGCCAGCAGGGTGGCGACGATGGCGAGAGCGGCCAGCGCTCCCTCCACCACCCGTCCCGAGGCGGCGACCGACGCGGCGGCAATCAGCAGCAGATCGGCGGCCAGCACCGCCAGAACCACCTGATCGTGACGTTTTCCGCCGTGGACGGCGCGCTGATAGAAATGCTGGCGATGGGCCTGCCACACCTTTTCGCCCGTGGCGGCGCGGCGCAGCAGGGTGATGGTGGCATCGGCGAGATAGTAAGCGGGCAGAATCAGCGCCGCCGCCAGCGCACCGGCGGCGGCCAACTGCACCAGCAGGCCGCCGAGCAGGAAGCCGAGCGGAATCGAACCGACATCGCCGAGAAACACCTTGGCCGGGTGCCAGTTCCACACCAGGAACGACAGACCGGCGACCGCACAGGCGATGGCGAAGGGAATGGCGCCGCTCAACCCGGCAATTCCGGCGACCACGGCGATACCGCCGCCCAGGCTGGCGGTCTCGACGCCGGTGATGCCGTCGATGCCATCCATGAAGTTATAAAGATTGACGAACCACAGCCAGCCGAACCCGGCCAGCAGACGGTCGGCCCACAGCGGCAACCAGCCCTGGAACACCATGGCCTGGTCGGGAAGCATCACCAGCGCTCCGGCAATCACCCCGGCATGGGCCAGGAAACGCGGCGTCGCCGGCAGGCTATGGCGGTCGTCGGCCCACGAGGCGACCATCAGCACCAAGGTGCCGCCCACCGCCACCCAGGCCCAGGCGGCCAGGGTGCCCGGCGAGGCGGCGGCCCACATCCACGCGGCGAGAATCGCCGGGACAATCCCCAGCCCGCCACCGCGCGGTGTCGGCCGCTTGTGGCTCGACCGCTCGTTGGGATGGTCGAAAAACTGCCGTCGCCGCAGATGATCGAGGACGGCACGGGTCAGCACCAGGCTGCCGAGCCCGGCGATCACCACCGCCATGACCGTATCGGCGAATTCGGTCGGATTCATGGCGCCTCCGCCAACGAAATCCGGCGCCCGTCGCGCAGCGCGTCGAGCACGGCAATGGTGGCCAACGAGGTTTCGATGGTCTCGGCCTCGTCGACCGGGGCGGGCCCGCCGGCGGCAACGGCGCGGGCGAACAGCTCCAGCTCGGCACGATGGCCCTTGTCCAGGCCCATGCGCGCCTTTTCCACCCGGGTGCGGCCGCCCTCGGTGACCGACAGCGAGAGAAAATTGTCGACGGTGACCACGGTGCTGCCGGCAAAGCCCTCGATCCGCTCCTTGGAGAAGGAGGAATCGCCCAGCGCGGTATAGACGATCGTGGCCAGCGAGCCGTCGGCAAACGACAAGGTGACCGTCAAATCGTCGCAGCCGCCGGCCGACACCTGGGCGGTATCGGCCTGGACGGCGGCGATGGGATGGCCCACCAGCATGCGGGCAAGATCGACGAAGTGGCAGACCTCGCCGAGGATGCGGCCGCCGCCCTCTTCCGCCGCATTGACCCAGCTTTCCGCCGGCAGGCCGCCGGCATTGACCCGCAGCACCACCATCTTGGGCCCGGAATGACGGGCGAGATGGGCGCGGGCGGCGATGCTCATCGGCGCGAAGCGGCGGTTGAAGCCGACCATGAAGAAGCCCGGCGCCGCATTGCGGGCGGCGATCACCCGGTTGAGCTGGGTGCGGTCCAGCGCCAGCGGCTTCTCGACGATCACCGACTTGCCGGCCTCCAGCGCCCGGGCGGTCAGCTCGGCATGGTTGGCGTGGCGGGTGGCGATCAGCACCGCGTTGATCGCCGGGTCGTCGAAGACCTCGCCCACGTCGGTGGTGGCATGGGCAAAAGAGAACGTTTCGGCCCCGTGACCGGCGGTGTGGCCGCGGGTGGTGCACAGGGTCTTGAAGGTGACGCCCTCGACCCGCTTCAGCTCGGGCAGCAGCACGGTCCGGGCGAAGCTGCCGGCACCCAGGACGCCCAGCGTGCAATGTCCGCTCGGCGCGGCCGCCTGACGGCGGAAGGCCGGGGTGGGAAAGCGGCTCGGCGCGCCTTCGTAACGAAGCACCACGCCCAGGCTCGGCTCGTCGCCGCCGGTGACCAGGCGATAGGCATCCTCGGCGCGGTCGAAGGCGAAGCGGTGGGTGACCAGGGCGGCGACGTCGAGGCGGCGCGTCAGGCCGGGGCTCATCAGCCGCACCACCTCGCGCAGGTTTTCGGTTTCGGTCCAGCGCACCCAACCGGGCGGATACTTGACGCCGCGGCCCTCGAAGTCCTCGTCGTACCGCCCCGGGCCATACGAGCGCGACACCATCACCGACAGCTCCTTCTTCATGAAGGCGGCGTAGGGGAATTCGGTGCCGGTTTTGCCGACCATCACCACCCGGGCCCGGTCGCGGGTCAGTTCGGCGGCCAGTTCGAGCGGCGCGCTCGATTCGGTGGCGGCGGCGATGAGGATCGAATCGCAGCCCAGACCGCCGGTCAGCGCCATCGTCGCCTCGACCAGCCCGGCATCGCCGAGACGCCAGGCCAATTCGGCGCCAGTGCGGCGCGCCAAGTCGAGACGGCCGGGATCGACGTCGACGGCGATCACCCGCGCGCCTTGCAGCGCCAGCAATTGCGCCGCCATCTGCCCGACCAGGCCGACGCCGAGCACCACCACCACATCGCCCAACTGGGCACCGAGGTTGCGCACCCCGGCCAGCGCGATGGCGCCCAGGGTGCCGAAACAGGCCTCCTCGAACGGCACGTCGTCGGGAACCGGGGCGATCAGGTTCTTCGGCACCACCGACAGCTCGGCATGGTTGGCGAGGCCGGCTCCGGCCAGGGCCACCCGTTGGCCGACGCGGTACAGCCCTTCCAGGCCGCCACCCACCGCCACCACCTCGCCGGCGGCGGAATAGCCGAGCGGCAACGGCTCGTCGAGGCGGGCCATCACCGCCTTGAAGGTGGAGATCAGCCCGTCGCGGCGGGCCTTGTCCATCACCTTGCGCACCAGGTCCGGGCGCTCCTTGGCCTTGCCGGCGATGCTCTTCTTGGCGAAATCGATCACCATCCGCTCGGTCCCGGCCGAGATCAGCGAGGCGCGGGTGGCGACCAGCAGCGATCCGGTGGCGACGCGCGGCTCCGGCACCTCCTTCAAGGCCAGCTTGCCGCTGCGGACGCTTTGAATGACCTGTTTCATCGCCCATCCCCCGGCTTCCGCGCCGAAATGAACCAGGCGAAGCCCATCCATTCGCCGAGCGTCTTCTCCAGCGGCGACTGCATCGGCCACGGCTCGCCGTAGACCAGCACGCCGCCGGGGTGGGTGCCGTATTTCTTGATCTGGTATTTGCGGTATAGACGCCCGAGCTTGGGCACCAGATACCAGTAGAACTCGCCTTTGCGCGCGGTCAGGCCGTCGAAGGCGGCGAACAGGCGTTCGATGCCGGCGCGGGTGTAGCAGCGGGTGATCGGGTTGGCCACCGTCTGCTTGTTGCGCCCGCCCCACTCGGTGGCCTTGCCCAGCCAGTCCCTGTCGCCGAACGCCTTGCCCTGAGCCAGGCCGATGGGCAGGAACATGTTGATCCAATAGTGCCACGAACTCTTGCAATAGAGCAGGATCACCGCCCGTCCGCCCGGCTTCAGCACCCGGTGGACCTCGGCGATGGCCCGTTCGGTATCGGCGGTGTGATGAAGCACGCCATTGGAATAGACGATATCGAAGGTGCCGTCGGCAAAGGGCAGGCCCTCGGCGTCGCCCTGCAAGGCGTGGCAGGACTCGGCCTCCATCAGGCGAAACTTGGCTTCGGTGGCCCGGGCGCGGGCCAAGGTCAGGTCGACCGCGGTCATTTCGGCGCCATGGCGCGCGAACAGGGCCGAATGGCCGCCGGCACCGGGGCCGATCTCCAGCACCTTCTTGCCGGCCAGCTCGGCCAGCGGCATCTCCACCACCGCCAGATGGCGGCGCAGGCGAAACATGTCCTCAAGGTCGTCGATCGAGCCCAGGAGGGCCTCGCGGGTCAGACCCCGGTCGACATCCTCGTAGAGGGAGTCGTAGAGGGCCTTCCAGAATGCCTGGATATCGCTTTTCACCGCGCTCACGCTGGGACCTTCGGCTGGAGGAGACGCAGTTCTCTATAGCCTTGGGGCAGGGTTGGCGGCTACAAGCTTTTGCCATGTTCGATGCCCTCCTGCGCAAGGTCCGCCAGCTGCGGGCCGACCCGGTGCTCCGGCAGTGGATGATCCGGCGTGCGCTGTGGCTCACGCCGGGCCCGGCGCCGTTCGTCCCTCACTGCCCGCCCTATCTCGGTGCCGGCTGGCGCGGGCTGGAGACGGAAACGCCCACCGCCGTGTTCGCCCGCCTGCCCGAGGGCCGTCCGGTCGGGCCGTTGATCCTGCGTCTGGCCGGCGAGACGGCGACCATCGAGCCGGGCGAGGAAGAGGCGCTGATGCGCCGCGCCTTCGCCGATTTGGAAACCACGTTGTCGCTGCATCGCTTCGCCTGGCTGCCGCTGATGGATTCCGCCGCCGATGCACGCTGGGTCGGGGCGCTGTGGACCGCCTGGCGCAACGCGCACGGCCGGCCCGATGGAAGCTGGGCCTGGCATCCCTACACCGCCGCCGAGCGGGCCCTGACCCTGGCCGCCTTCTTCGGCCGCCACGGGCTGCCGCGGATCGAGCCGGAAGCGACCCTGGCCCTGCTCGCCGCCCATGCCCCGGTCATCGCCGGTGGGCTGGAGTGGTTCGGCGACCACCACACTTCCAACCATTGCGCCAACAACGGCCGCGGCCTCTATCTCCTTGGCCTTGCTCTCGGCCTGCCCAAAGCCACCGAAGCCGGAGCCCGCATCCTCCTCGCGGAAGGGGAGCGGCTGTTCCGTCCCTCGGGGGTGCTGCGCGAGGGCTCGACCCATTATCATCTGCTGCTGACCCGCCAATGGGCCAGCGTATGGCTGGCGGCCCGCGCGCACCATCGGCCGGAAGCGACGGCGTTCGAGGCGGTGCTGTCCCGGGCGCTGGCGGTGTTGCCGCATTTCGCCCTGCCCGGCCGGTTGCCGTTGGTGGGCGACATCTCGCCCGATTGCCCGCCCGAGCATTTGTTCGGCCTGCTGCCCGGCGGCGAGCCGCTGCGCGGCTGGACCGGAATCCTGCCCCCCGACGACCGCGCCGCCTTGGTCGCGTTGCGCGACGGCGTTCGGGAGGCCGACGCCGAATCCCTGCGTACCGATGGCTGGCTGCGCTTTTCCAGCGGCCCGTGGAGCGGGTTGTGGCACGCGGAGCCGGAGGGCTTTTCGCCCATGCCCGGCCACGGCCACCAGGATTGCGGCGCCGCAGAAATCCACCACGACGGCGAGGCGCTGTTTGTCGACCCCGGCCGCGGGTCCTATGCCGAGGCCGGCGAGGCCGACGCCTATGTGTCCTCGGGGACCCATGGCGGTCTGACGCTCGATGGGGCCGATCCCTATCCGCAGAACCGTCCCTACTACGCCGCCAGTTTCCGCGCCAAGGTGGCCGGGACGGCGGTGTTGGAGGCCGCCGGCGACGGCGTGCGGCTCAGTCATGGCGGGTATCGCCGCCTCGGTGCCGGTTTGGTCGAGCGACGGTGGAGCTTTTCCCCCCGCGGCCTGAACGTGCTCGACACCATCGACGGCATCGGCAGCCATGTGGTGTCTCGCCGGTTCGTCACGACCATGACCGTCGCGCTCAAGGACGGGGTGGTGCTGCTGACCGCACCGTCCGGCCGTCGTTTCCGCCTGACCGCGGACGAGGGCACGACGATGGAGATGGCGCCGGTCACCGCCTGGCGTGCCTATGGCATGGGCGAGCCGGCGACGGCGATTGCGATTTCCACCACCGCCGCCTTGCCGTGGAGCGGCCGGGTGACGGTCGAGGTCTCCTAGGCCATGTGCGGGCTGGCCGGCCTTTTTCTGCCCACGGGTGCGGCGATCGCCGAGGCCAACCTCGATGCCATGCTGGCGGTGATGCACCACCGCGGCCCCGACGGGACCGGCCGCCATCTCTCCGCCGACCGGCGTTTTCAGGCCGGCTTCGCCCGCTTGGCGATCATCGACCTGGCCACCGGCGATCAGCCGCTGGTCGAGGGCGACGGCGCCCGGGTGCTGCTGGGCAACGGCGAGATCTACAACTACCGCGAATTACGGACGCGGTTGCAGGCCGAGGGCCAGGTCTTCCGCACCAGCGGCGACATGGAGCCGGCGCTCAAGCTGCTGGCCAGCAAGGGGTTGGACGCGGTTCACGAGCTCAACGGCATGTACGGGATCGCCCTCTACGAACGCCAGCCGCACCGGCTGGTGCTGATCCGCGACCGCCTGGGCATCAAGCCGGTCTATTGGACGCGGCTGCCCGGCGGTGGAGTGCTGTTCGCTTCCGAGGTCAAGGCGCTATGGGCCTCGGGTCTGCTAAGTCCGGCGGTCGACGACAGCGCGGTCACCGCCTGGCTGGCCCATGGCTGGGTGCCGGCGCCGCGGACGCTGTGGCAGGGGGTCAACAAGCTGCCGCCCGGCCATCTGCTGATCGCCGGAAACGATGGCGCTGTCCGCATCGAGCGCTATTGGCGGCCCGCCGCCGCGCCCGATGTGCCGCAGGACGACGAGGGGGCAAAGCGGCACCTGCTCGATCTGCTCGGTGACGCGGTGCGGCTGCAACTGCGCAGCGACGTGCCGGTATCGGCGATGCTGTCGGGCGGGATCGATTCCGGATTGATCGTCGCTTTGGCGGCTCAGGCGCTCGACCGGCCGCTGTCGACCTACACCGTGCGCTTTACCGGCGCCGCCATCGACGAGAGCCCGTTGGCCGCCGCGGTGGCTGCCCGGTACGGCACCCGTCACACCACCTTCGAGGTCGACGCCAACGACGCCGCCCGCCACCTGCCGCTGCTGGCGTGGCATGCCGACGAGCCCCTGGTCGACGCCACCCTGCTGCCCAGCCACCTGATCAACGCCGTGCTGGCGAAAGAGACCCGGGTGGTGCTCAACGGCACCGGCGGCGACGAGCTGTTCGCCGGCTATGGCCGTTATGCCCGCCTGCCGGTCGAGGCCCGCTGGACCGCCCTGCCCCGTCCCCTCCGTCGCATGGGCGAAGCGCTGGTCGGGCGGATCGATCCCTTCCGCGCCTGGCAACTGGTCCGAGCCGGCAAGTGGGACGACGACCGCGGCGGCTACCTGCACGACCATTGCTGTCAGTTCCCGCCGCCGCTGCTGCGCGTGATCGGCCATCGCGGCGATGCCGTCGAACCGGCGCAGCGCGCCCCGTTCGCCGCCTTCGCCGGCCCCGCCGACACTGCCGCCTTGGCCTGCGAGCTGTCGACCTATCTGCCCGAGGACCTGCTGACCCTGCTCGACCGTACCACCATGGCCAGCAGCGTCGAGGGCCGGGTGCCGTTCCTCGACCACCGGCTGGTCGAGGCGGCGCTGGCGGTGCCGCCGGCGGTGCGCACGCCCGGCGGCCGGCAAAAGGGGCTGGAGCGGGCCATGGCCGCCGGATTGCTGCCCGAATCGGTGCTGAATTTTCCCAAGCAGGGCTTCGCCTCGCCGGTCCCGGCCTGGTTCGGCGGCGAGCTGCACGGTCTCGCCCGACGGCTGTTGACCCGGCCGCGGACGCTGGAGCGCGGCTGGTGGAGCAAGGCGGGCGTCGAGCACCTGCTGGCCGATCCCCGTCGTCACGCCTTCCGCCTCTACGGGCTGACCATGCTCGAGCTGACAGTGCGCCTCCACACCGAGCACGCCTTCGCCAGCCCGCCTTCGGATGGCCTGGCCGCGTTCGCCGACCAGGGTTAAGGCCAATACGGTTCAGTTAAGAGGTAAATGCATTCGTTCCAAAGAGTTAGCGTCATGCCCGGACTTGTTCCGGGCATCCACGCCGATCCCCAATTTCCACCGTTATCGGGAATGGCACCGCGTGGATGGCCGTGACAAGCACG
>JACRFY010000197.1 GCA_016212565.1 Magnetospirillum sp.
AGATAATAGGGATCGACGCCGATGCAGTGGCCGCCGACCAGACCGGGCTTGAAGTTGAGGAAGTTCCACTTGGTCGCCGAGGCTTCGAGCACGTCGTGCACCGACAGACCCAGGCGCTGGAAGATCATCGTCACCTCGTTGATGAAGGCGATGTTGATGTCGCGCTGCGAATTCTCGATCACCTTGGCCGCCTCGGCGACGCGGATCGAAGCGGCGCGGAACACGCCGCCGCTGGTCACCTTGCCGTAGATGCGGGCCAGCAGTTCGGTGACCGCGGCATTCTCGCCGGCCACCACCTTGGTGATGCGCTCGACGGTGTGCTCGCGGTCGCCGGGGTTGATGCGCTCGGGGCTATAGCCGAGGAAGAAGTCGACCCCCTGGGTCAGTCCCGACACCGCGGCCAGCAGCGGGCCGCAGACATCCTCGGTGACGCCGGGATAGACGGTGGATTCGAACACCACCACCGCGCCCTTGGCCATCGCCTTGCCGACGCTCCGGCAGGCGCTGCGCACCGGGCCGAGATCGGGGCGGTTGCCGGCGTCGACCGGGGTCGGCACGGTGACGATGAACACGTCCGCCCCCCGGATCGCCGCCGCCTCGGCGGTGAAGTGCAGGGTCGAGGCGCGTAGCGCCGGGGCCTCGACCTCGCCGGTGCGATCGAAGCCGCCCTTCAACTGCTGGACCCGCTCGGCGTCGATATCGAAGCCGATGGTGGCGAAATGGCGCGCGATGCCGACGGCAAGCGGCAGGCCGACATAGCCGAGGCCGATGACGGCAATGCGAGGCGACGTCGTTGACATGAAGATCCTCTGCGTTGGGCTCGGCACTGTCGCCAACCGAAGGGGGATCTGTCAAGGAGCGGGGGGCGCGGCCCCTACTTCTTCTTCGACAGATCGTCGAGCTGCTTCTGCAACTGCGCCACCTTGTTGTGCAACTCGCCCAGTTCGGCCTGGGCCTGCCCCTCGGGCGACGCTTGGCCGGGGGCCTGGCCGGCGGGATAGAAGGGGGTGAACATCTTCAGCGCGCTTTCGAAGAAGGCCATGTTCTGCTTGCCCACTTCCTCGAAGGGATTGAAGGGAAACAGGCCGTCGAGGGCATGCTGCATCACCTGGCGCATCTGCTGTTCGTTGCGCGAGAAGGCCTGCATCGAATGTTCGAGATAACGCGGCACCAGCCCGCCCAGCGAATCGCCGTAGAAGCCGATCAATTGGCGCAGGAAGCCGATCGGCAACAGGTTCTGCCCGCCCTTGGATTCCTCTTCGACGATGATCTGGGTCAGCACCGAGCGGGTGATGTCCTCGCCGGTCTTGGCGTCGTAGACGACGAAATCCGCCCCGTCCTTGACCATCTGGGCCAGGTGGTCGAGCGTGACGTAGCTCGACGTCGCCGTGTTGTAGAGCCGGCGGTTGGCGTACTTCTTGATGGTGATCGGCGGCTGGGACGGGGTCTGGTGCTCGGACATCGGCGGCATCGCTTCGCATCTGGAGGCGGAGAGTGGGATTGCCCGCCGATTTTGCCCCATAAATCGCCGCGGCAACAGGAGTTTGTCGCCAGCCGCGCCGCCACGTTGCCCTTTGTTCCCGTCTCGTGCTAGTCTGCCGCCAAATCGGAGACCCATGTGGCCAAGCCCGTTTCCCGCTTCGTCTGCCAGGAGTGCGGCGCCGTCACCTCGAAATGGGCCGGCAAGTGCGAGGCGTGCGGCGCCTGGAACGCGATCCTTGAGGAAGCCGCCCGCGACGAGGTGCCCAAGGGCCTGTCGGGCAGCAAGCCCGGCCGGCGCATCGACTTCGTCGGCCTGGAGGGCTCCAGCGCTCCCCTGCCCCGCCTGACCACCGGCATCGCCGAGCTCGACCGCGTCTGCGGCGGCGGCCTGGTCGCCGGGTCGTGTCTGCTGGTGGGCGGCGACCCCGGCATCGGCAAGTCGACCCTGCTGCTCCAGGCGGCCGGCGGGCTGTCGGCGCAGACCGCAATCGCCTACATCTCCGGCGAGGAGGCGGTCGATCAGGTGCGGATGCGCGCCGCCCGCCTCGGCCTGGCCAAGGCGCCGGTGCGGCTGGCCTCGGCCACCAACCTGCGCGACATCCTGTCGTCGCTCGACGCCGTCGACGGCCCGCAGGCGGTGGTGATCGACTCGATCCAGACCGTCTATGCCGACACCATCGAGGCGGCGCCGGGCACCGTGTCGCAGGTGCGCGCCTGCGCCGCCGAGCTGATCCGCCTCGCCAAGCGGCGCGGCTTCATCCTGTTCCTGGTCGGCCACGTCACCAAGGAGGGGATGATCGCCGGCCCGCGGGTGCTCGAACACATGGTCGACACCGTGCTTTATTTCGAGGGCGACCGCGGCCACCAGTTCCGCATCCTCCGCGCGGTCAAGAACCGCTTCGGCGCCACCGACGAGATCGGCGTGTTCGAGATGACCGACCGCGGCCTGTCCGAGGTGGCCAATCCCTCCGCCCTGTTCCTCGCCGAACGGCGCGGCAACGTCTCGGGCTCGTGCGTCTATGCCGGCATGGAGGGGACGCGGCCGATGCTGGTCGAGATCCAGGCCCTGGTCGCGCCGTCGACCCTGTCCTCGCCGCGCCGGGCGGTGGTGGGCTGGGATTCCAACCGGCTGTCGATGGTTCTGGCGGTGCTCGACGCCCGCTGCGGGCTTGCTTTGTCGGGCAATGACGTTTATTTGAACGTCGCAGGCGGGCTCAGAATTACCGAACCGGCCGCCGATCTCGCGGTTGCCGCCGCGCTCGTATCCTCCGCCAGCGATTCGCCCGTTCCCGCCGACATGGTGGTCTTCGGCGAAATCGGTCTGTCCGGCGAGGTCCGGGCGGTGGCCCAGGGCGAGGCGCGGCTGAAGGAAGCCGCCAAGCTGGGTTTCGCGCAGGCTTTGGTGCCATCCAGCCCGCGCAAAGGGCGTGGAGCCGCGCCGGCCGGCGGATCGCTGTCCATCCGCGCGGTGGGCCATCTGCAGGACGTGCTGGGGCTGTTCCAGCGCGCGTGACGTCGAGCAGGGACCATGGGCAATTCGTTCTCCTTCGTCGATGTGGTGGTGGTGGTGGTCCTGCTGGGCTCGGCCGGATTCGCCTTCATGCGCGGCTTCGTCCACGAGATGCTGTCGATCGCCGCCTGGGCCGGCGCCGTCGCCGCCGCCCTCTACGGCTTTCCGGTGGCGCAGCCGTTCTTCCGCGCCCAGATCGGCTCGGTGTGGCTGGCCGACGGGCTGGCGGCGCTGGCCCTGTTCCTGATCGCGCTGCTGGTGCTGTCGCTGCTGACCAAGGCGGCGTCCAACACCGTGCAGAACAGCGCGCTGGGCAGCGTCGATTCGTCGCTCGGCTTCGTGTTCGGCCTGGCCCGCGGGGCATTGCTGCTGTCGGTCGCCACCCTGGTGGTGGGCTGGTTGAGCGGCCCCGACGAACCGCCGGGCTGGCTGGCTCAGGCCAAGACGCGGCCGTGGCTGGCGCGCGGCGCCACCATCGTCGCCGCCCTGGCGCCGGACAATTTCGGCCGGGCCGAAAAGGAAGCACGCGAGGCCTCGGGCCGCCTGGCCGAGGATGCCCGCCGGGCCCGCGATCTGGAAAAGGCCTACCGCGACTTCACCGCCCCGCCGCAACCGCCGCAGGCGCCCATCGCCGAGCCGGCCAAGCGGGGCGACGGCGGCAAGGCCTACGACAGGGAGCAGCGCCGCGAAATGGACCGTCTGTTCCAGAGCACCCAGTAGTGACCCATCCCCATCATCAAGAGGGCGGCATGCCGACCACCCATCCCTTCGACGGCGATCACCTGCACGAGGAGTGCGGGGTGTTCGGGATCTACGCCCACCCCGAAGCGGCGGCGCTGGTGGCGCTCGGCCTGCATGCCCTGCAACACCGCGGCCAGGAGGCGGCGGGGATCGTCTCCTTCGACGGGCAGTTCCATCACCACCGCGGCCTGGGCAACGTCGCCGACAACTTCGGCTCCGAATCGGGCATCCGCGGCCTCAAGGGCGCCGACGCCGTCGGCCACGTCCGCTACGCCACCACCGGCGAGACGCTGCTGCGCAACGTCCAGCCGCTGTTCGCCGAGATGGAATTCGGCGGCTTCGCGCTCGGCCACAACCGCAACCTGACCAAGCCCATGGCGCTGCGCCGCCAGCTGGTCCGCCGCGGCTGCCTGTTCCAGTCGACCACCGACACCGAGGTGATCATCCACCTGATCGCCATCAGCCTCTATACCAGCGTCGAGGAGCGGATCATCGACGCGCTGCGCCAGATCGAGGGCGCCTATTCGCTGGTGGCGCTGTCGCCCGAGGCGATCTATGGCGTCCGCGACCCGCTGGGGATCCGCCCGCTGGTGCTCGGCCGCCTCGACGGCGCGTGGTGCCTGGCCTCGGAGACCTGTGCGCTCGACATCATCGGCGCCGAATTCGTCCGCGACGTCGAGCCGGGCGAGATGGTGATCCTGTCGGCCGAGGGCGTCCGCTCGCTGAAGCCCTTCGCTCCGGTCAAGCCGCGCTTCTGCATCTTCGAGTACATCTACTTCGCCCGCCCCGATTCGGTGGTCGAGGGCACCAGCGTCTACGAGGTGCGCAAGCGCATCGGCGCCGAGCTGGCCCGCGAAAGCGCCGTCGGCGCCGACGTGGTGGTGCCGGTGCCCGATTCCGGCGTCCCGGCGGCGCTGGGCTTCGCCGCCGAGGCCGGGATCCCCTTCGAGCTGGGCATCATCCGCAATCACTATGTCGGCCGCACCTTCATCCAGCCCACCGACAAGACCCGCAATACCGGGGTCAAGATGAAGCACAACGCCAACCGCGCCTATCTCGAAGGCAAGCGGGTGGTGCTGGTCGACGATTCGATCGTCCGCGGCACCACCTCGCGCAAGATCGTCGAGATGGTCCGCCAGGCCGGGGCCACCGAGGTGCACATGCGCATCTCGTCGCCGCCGACCACCCATTCGTGCTATTTCGGCATCGACACCCCCGAGCGCGACAAGCTGATGGCCGCCCGCTTCGACGTCGCCGGCATGGCCCGCGAGATCGGCGTCGACTCGCTGGCCTTCATCTCGCTGGACGGCCTGTACCGGGCGGTGGGCGGCGAGCCGCGCAACACCGCCGAGCCGCAGTTCTGCGACGCCTGCTTCACCGGCCAATACCCGGTCTTCCCCTCCGACTACGCCGAGGGCGTCAAGGAGCAACCCCAGCAATTGTCGCTGCTGACCGGAGATCTGTCGTGAGCCGGCTCGCCGAGCGGGTCGCCCTGGTCACCGGCGCCTCGCGCGGCATCGGCCGGGCGGTGGCCAGGCGCTTCGCCGCCGAAGGCGCCCAGGTGATCTGCCTCGCCCGCACCCAGGCGGCGCTGGAGGAACTGGACGACGAGATCCGCGCCGCCGGTGGCCTGGCGCCGGTGCTGGTGCCCCAGGACCTGCGCGACTTCGACAAGATCGACGCCATAGCCGCCGCCCTCTACCAGCGCTTCGGCCGCCTCGACGTGCTGGTCGGCAATGCGGCGGTGATCGGCGGCGGGCTGGGGCCGGTCGGCGACCTGGCGCCCAAGCACTTCCACGAGGTCTTCGACGTCAACGTCACCGCCAACTGGCGGCTGATCCGCGCCTGCGGTCCGCTGCTGCGCATGTCCGCGGCGGGGCGGGCGATCTTCGTCACCTCGGGCGTGACCCGCGAGGTGTTCCCCTACTGGGGCCCCTATGCCGCCACCAAGGCGGCGCTGGAGACCCTGGTGCGGACCTGGGCGGCCGAGGTGGTCAACATCTCGGATATCCGCGCCAACCTGATCGATCCGGGCAAGGTCGCCACCCGTTTGCGCGCCCAGGCGTTCCCCGGCGAGGACGCGACCCTGTTGGCCCAGCCCGAGGCGGTCACCGAGGCCTTCGTCCGCCTCGCCGAAGCCGCCTGGCAGGGCAGCGGCGAGATCGTCCGCGCCTGAGTTCCGTCCCCGCCCTCACGGTCTATACCCTCCCCATCTGTCCGAAGAGAACGCCGCACCCCCGATGCCCGGATTGAGGTGAGGGGAGGCTGGCGACGACAATCCCCGCCACGGCGGCTCGGCCCGAGACCGCCCGCGTGCGGGAGGACGGCCCTTCATGAGAATCGCGGTGATCGGAACCCGGGGCGCCGAATCCGGCCCCGACGCCATCGAGGCGGCGCTCAACGAGATCTGTCCGCGGCTGATCCGCCGCGGCCACGAGATCGATATCCTCTCCGAGCGCAACGGCCGCGCGCTGGCCGCCGTTCCCGGCGCGCGCATGCTGCGGCTGCCGACCCTGCCGGTGGCCTTCGGCGAGGCCGCCGCCCATGCCCTGCTGTCGTCGCTGATCACCGCCGGGCGCGGCTACGACGTGGTCAACTTCTGCGCGGCCGAGACCGGCGGGCTGTTCAGCCTGATGGCCAAGATCGGCCTGTCGCGCACCGTGGTCAGCGTCCACGGCCTGGACGGCGACGGCGGTGGCGGGCTGTTCGGTCCGGCCTCGGTGGCCGCCCGCTTCGCCGACGCCATCACCGTGGTGTCGCGGCGGCTGGAGCGCCATTTCCGCACCGCCTATGGCCGCGACACCGTCTTCATCCCCAACGGCATCGCCTTCCCCGGCACGACCCGCGACCCGGGCATTCTCCAGGGGCTCGGCCTGATGCCGGGCGGCTACGTGCTCGCCGCCGACCGGATGATCCCCGAATCGGGCATCGAGCTGGCGGTGCGGGCCGCCAATGCCGCGGCCGGCGCCGTCCATCTGGTGGTGGCGGAGACCGGGGACGGCGACGCCGACTATCGCCGCCGGCTGGTGGCCGCCGCCGACCCTGGCCGGGTGATGATGATCGGCCGGGTAGCGCCGCCGCTTCTCGACGCGCTGATCGATCATGCCCATCTGTTTGTCCTGCCCTCGCTGTCCGAAGAGGCGCCGCCGGTTCTGCTCAAGGCGCTGGCCCATGGCCGCGCGGTGGTCAGCAGCGACTTGCCCGGTCAGATGGATGTGGTGGGGCCCAATGCCTTCACCTTCACCGCCGGGGATGCCGGCGACCTGCACCGGGTGCTGCGCTGGCTGCTGGCCGACCCCGAGGTGGTCGCGGCGATGGAGCGGCGGGCGGCAGCGGCGACGGCCTCGCTGTACTGCTGGGACCGCATCGCCGATGCCTACGAACGCGTTTACGAGTCCGTTCTCTAGTCTCGGAGGCCCCCGTTCATGAGCGCCATCGCCGGCATCTGCATGCTCGCCGCGGGCGAGGTCGAATCCGCTCCCGCCGAACGGATGGCCGCCCGCCTGATCCGCGCCGGGGTCGAGGCGACCGGGTCCTACCGCTCGCCCGAGGGCCGCGTCGCCCTCGCCGCCGGCGGCAGCGTCCAGCCGCTGGCCAACGAGACCCACGACGTGTGGCTGGTCCTCGACGGCGAGATCGTCAATGCCCGCGCGCTCGGCCACTCGCTGACCCTGCTCGGTCACCGCTTCCGTACCGGCGCCGATGCCGAGGTGGCGCTGCACGCCTACGAGCAATGGGGAACCGACTTCCTCGGCCACCTGTCGGGGCCGTTCGCCCTGGCCCTGTGGGACGACCGCCGCGACCGCCTGGTGCTGGCCCGCGACCGCCTGGGACGCAAGCCGCTCTACCTCGCCGAGCGCCATGGCCGCCTGGGATTCGCCTCGGCGATTGCCCCCCTGCTCGACGAAATGGGGCTGCCGCGGCGGCTCCATGCCCCGGCCCTGGCCCAGCACCTGGCCCTGGGCTTCGTCGCCCCGCCGCTGACCCTGGTCGACGGCATCGCCAAGCTGGCGGCGGGCGAGATGCTGAGCATCGAGCGCGGCCGGGCGCCGCGGCTGTCCTCGTGGGCGGCGCCGCAGCCCGAGGAGCGCCGCTGCACCGCCATTCGCGCCCTGTCCGCCGAGCGTCACGTCGACAACCTGCGCACGCTGCTGGAGTGTGCGGTTGCCGATCGCATGATGGGCGACGCCTCGCCGGGCCTGCTGCTGTCGCCCGACCTGGCTTCGTCTCTGGTGGCGGCGGTGACCACGCGGCTGGCCGGACGTCCCGCCGCCGCGGTCGCCGTCCATGCCGCCGGGGCCGAAGGCGAGGCCGCCGCCCATGCCCTGGCCGGTCTCGCCGCCGCCGCCGGCTGCGAGGCGACGATGGTCGCCGTCACCGCCGAGGAGGCCGCCGCCGCCCTGCCCCGCCTCGCCGCCCGCCTGCCGGAACCGGCCGGCGATCCCGCGTTGCTGGCAACTTGGCTGGCGGCCCGCGCCGGGGCCGAGCGCAAGTGGACGGCGATGGTGGCGGCACCGGGAGCGTCCGAACTGCTGCTCGGCCATCCCGGCTACGAGGCGGCGCGGCGCAACACCCGGATGTGGACGCTGAAGCGGCTGTTTCCGGCCCGCCTGCGGGCGGCGCTGTGGCCCTCGGCCCCGTTCGCCGCCCCGGCGGTACCGGGGCCGCTGGCCGCACTGGCCGGCGCGGTGGAGGCGCCGGTCTTCGCCCCGCTGCTGCCGGCGTGGCTCGGCTGCGATCCGCTCACCGCCGCCGCCGCCATCGACCTCAAGGGCCGGGGCGCGGAGATGCTGTGGCCGGCGGTCGATGGCGCCGCCCAGGATCACGGCGTCGAGGTGCGGCTGCCGTTTCTCGACGAGGCGCTGGCCGGCTATGCCGCCGCGGTGCCGGGACGGCTGATGGCCCGCATGCTGGTCCGCCTGGCCCGCCCGCTGCTGCCGGCCGCGGTGGATCCCCTGCCGGCGCTGCCGCTGGCCGAGTGGCTGGCGGCGGGACCGCTGGCCGAGGCCTTCGCCCGCCGCCTCGCCGCCTCGCCGCTGTTCGCCGCCGGCCTGAATCGCGGCGCGGTGGGCGGCTTGAACGGCGAAGCGCGCTGGGCGCTGCTGGTCCTCGCCGAATGGCACGACGCCCTCGGCCTGGAGGGCGTCGCCGGCGTCGAAGAGGGACAGCCGGCGGCGGTGTCGGGATAGGGGGAGCGAGTGGAGGCCACCAAGACACTTGGTCCAAGTCTGCCATAGGAAGACAACAGCGTCTTGCGAGACGTTTCGCCAATCTTGGCGCCTTGGTGCCTTGGTGGCTCACCGATAACCGCAGGGCTGTTCAGTCCTCCGTCATTCCCGCGAAAGCGGGAATCCATGTTTGGGCAAAGATGGCGGCGTTTCCTTACCGAAAGCCGCCTTCGCGACCGCCATGGATCTCCGCGTTCGCGGAGATGACGAGGAGAATGGGGAGGACTGAGCCGCCC
>JACRFY010000198.1 GCA_016212565.1 Magnetospirillum sp.
AAGCCCAAAATGATAGCCCTCGTCGCCTGCATGCGAAAGATGCTCGTCATCCTCAACGCCGTCCTTCGCGATCAGAGGGGATGGAACGCTTGACGCCGAACACAGTCGCTCTGTGGTTCCCCATTTTTGGCCGTCGCGGAAAGTGATGGATGGTGAGAGAATCGCCCCCTGGCGCCGTGGCGCTGCCGCCGCAGGCGGCCTTGGCGTTTTGGTGGTGACCCCTTCGCGGTCAACCTGGGACAACGGGATAAGCCATCCAACGTGATCGCATCATGATCTAGCGGACCAGTCGCGCCACCGGTGCGACTTGGCCGCTGGCGGGGAACACCGTATCGTCGAGGATCCGCGCCCCGAGGCCGAGGTGGTCCTTCAGCACGCCCTTGAACACCGCCCGCACATCGGTGGTCGGCGCCAGGTCGCGACCGTCGTGCAGGGTTGCCAGCCCCGGCCAGCGTCCGTGCACCGCTCCTCCGGCCACCGCCCCTCCGGCGAGGAACAACGCGCCGCCGGTGCCGTGATCGCTGCCGCCGGTGCCGTTGGCGGCAACGGTGCGGCCGAATTCGCCGACCGCCACCACCACCGTCTCCGCCCAGGCCGGCCCCAGGGCGGCCGGCAGGACGGCAAGTCCCTCGGCCAGGTGCCCGAGCGGCGCGACGATGCGATGGGCTTGATTGGTGTGGGTGTCCCAGCCGCCGAGATCGAGCACCGCCACCCGCGGCCCGTCGGCGGCGGCGAGCAGGCGGCCGGCGGCTTCGGCGAGGCGGGGAAAGCTCGGCCGGCCGGCGGTCTTGCGCGCCTCCGGCGCGGTCATGTCGTCGCCGAGCGCCGCCTCGGCCATGGCCTCGGCCTGCACCCCTTCCTCGAAGGCCTCGGCGAGCAGGCGGTCGCCCTTGTAGAGCGCGGCGATCCGGGCCACCAATTCGGGCGGCAGGCCGGGCAGCGGCGAGGGCGTCCAACTGGCGGCGGCGGGCGTGCCGCGCAGCAGCAGCGGCATGCCCTGGCTGACCGCCAGCGCCGCCCGCGGTTTGGCATCGAGGGCACCCAACGCCCGCGCCAGCCAACCGTCGGCGGTGGCGTGGGCGCGGATGGCGCCGCCTTCGAGAATGTCCTGGCCGTCGAAATGCGAGCGCTCGCGATAGGGCGAGGCGACGGCGTGGACCACCGCCAGCTCGCGCCGGCGCCACAGCGGGACCAGCGGTGCCAGCGCCGGATGCAGGGCGAAGAAGCCGTCGAGGTCGAGACCGGATTCCAGCGCCAACCCTTTGCGGGCGGCGACATAGTCGGGGTCGCCCAGCGGCGCCACCGCATGCAGGCCGTCCAGGCCGCCGCGCAACACCACCACCATCAGGCGGCGGTTGCCCGGCAGGGCGGCCAAGGCGAGGCGGGGCGCGGCGGCCAACGCGGCGGTGCCGGCGAGGAAGGTGCGACGGGAGCAGCGCATGCGGGTCACCTCCTCTGGAATTCGCGGCTGGCCAGGGTCAGGAACAAGGCTTCGGCGCCGGTGCCGGCGTTCCCCAGGGCGCGACGCAGGGCCGGGCCGGCGACGGCGCCGATCATCGGTTCGGCGAGGGCGGCGGTGAAGCGGCGGCCGCTGGCCTGCGACACGGCGCGGGCCCATTCCAGGCGGCGCATCATCGCCTCGGGGGCGATCCACGCGTCGCCGCGGTCGGGCCAGCCGGCCGGCGACGGCGCCGTCCACGGCGCCTGACCGAGGATGCCCAGCGAGCGGAACAGCCGCTGATCGAGCCCGGCCTCGTTCTGGCCGGTGACCTTGAGGGCGGCAATCACCAGGTCGTCGGGGCTGCGCACTTTCGGCAGGGGGTCGAGCCACGCCTCGTTGCGGGTGACCAGCAGCCGCGCCAGGGCGGCCAGGTCGCCGCCGGTATCGAGGAAGGTGGCGGCCAGGGCGGCGACCAGGGCCGGCGGCGGCTCGTCGGCGACGAAATGACGGGCCAGCTTGGTGGCGACGACGCGGGCGGTGGCCGGATGGGCGGCCAATTGCGCCAGCGCCGCCTCGCCTTCGTCCTCGCCGCCTTCGGGGATCGCGCGGTCCAGCAGGGTCTTGCCGCCGGGCTCGTGCAGGCGGGGGGCGAAGCGGAAGGTGCCGGATGCGGGATCGATGCTCCAGCCGGTGAGGATGCGGGCGAGGTTCTCGACGTCGTCCTGGCCGTAGCCGCCGTCGACGCCCAGGGTGTGCAGCTCCAGCAGCTCGCGGGCCAGATTCTCGTTCAGGCCCTTGCCGCGGCGTCGGCCGGCGGACGAGTTCGGCCCGATCGACTGCGCGTTGTCGAGATAGGTCAGCATGGCCGGATGGCGCACCGCCGCGCGCAGCAGATCGAGGAAGCGCCCGGTGACATGGGGGCGGATGGCCTCGCGCTCGAAGGCGCCGGCCAATGGCAGCACGGTGGGGCGCAGGACCGAGACGGTGAAGTGGTTGCTCCAGAAGCGCACCAGACGTTCGATCAGCGGCGTCGGGCTGGCGGCACCGGCGCGGCAGCGGGTGGTCGCCTCGGCACGATAGACCAGACGGTCCTGGCCCTTGCGCTGTTCGTCCTTGCCCGTGCGGGCCGCCAGCGCCGCGAGCAGCAGGCTTGAGCCGGGGGGGAGGGCGGCCAGGGCCGGGGGCCGGTGCGGGGCGACAAGCTGGCCGAGCAGCCAGCCGCGGGGGTCGGACCCGGCCGCTGCGGCGTCGCCGGAGCCGGCTCCCATGCCGAAGCGGCACAGGGCGATATGGAGGTGCTCTCGTGCCATCCGGCCACCATGCCGACGGTGTGGTTACCAATCGGTTAGCGCCGGGCTGGAACAGGCGCGCCCCGGCGCTGTTGAGCAAGGGGACCCATCCCCTCGGGAGGAGACCATGCGAACCATTTTCGCCGTGACCCTGATGATGTTGGCCGTCCCGGCCCTGGCCCAGACCGCCGATCAGCCGCTGAACCAGCCGCAGAGCCCGCTCGCCGACGAGCAGGAGGCGGCCCAGCCGGGCCAGAAGCTCACCGCTCCCGGCCAGACCTCGTCGGCGATGACCGCCGATCAGTTCGTGCGCGAAGCGATCCGCGACAACCTCGCCGACATCGAGGCCGCCCGTCTCGCCCAGGCCAACGCCGCCGCGACGCCGACGGTTCAGCAATTGGGCGCGCGCATCGCCCGCGACGCCACCCAGACCAGCGCCCAGTTGGCGCGCCTGGCCAGCGAGCGCAACACCCAGGTCAGCAGCGACCTCGCCGCCGAGGACCGGATGGCCCTCGACCGCATCGGCAAGCTGCAAGGGCAGGAATTCGGCCGCCAGTACGTCCAGTGGCTGGTGACCGACCTGGAGCAGGACCAGCGCCTGTATCAGCAGGCGGCGCAGTCCGGAGACCCGGCGGTGTCGCAGTTGGCGCGTCAGGCCTTGGCGGCGATCCAGGCCAACCTGCAAGCGGCAAAGGACATCCAGGCCTCGCAGGCGGCGGCGGCGCCCAATGCGGGCAGCGGTGCCGCGCCGGCCGACTGATCGCATATCCCGCTGATCGTGACCGATCAGCGGCGCCCTCAGGCGGCGGGCGGGCCACCTCCGTGGCCCTTGCCTCCCGCGGCACGAGCCGCGCGGCGCCTTGCGCCTAGCCACATCCCGATGAGTTGCACTCACCGGGAGTAGCATGAGCCTACTCGATCAGGCCGTGAACGCTGTTGGAGCGCGGCCGCCACAACCCGCGCTCCAACGCTTCGCGCAGCCGGGTCTTGATCTCGGCCAGGGCCGCCGGGTTGTTGTCGGCGAGGAAGCGGTTCACCGCCTCGTCGCCGAGATAGGCCTCGGCGACCAGATCGAAATGGTGGTCCTTGACCGCGTGCGTGGTGGCGGCGAAGGCGAACAGGTAGTCGACCGTCGCCGCCATCTCGAAGGCGCCCTTGTAGCCGTGGCGCATCACGCCCGCGATCCATTTCGGATTGACCACCCGGCCGCGGACCACGCGGGCGATCTCTTCCTCCAGCGAGCGGATGCGCGGCGATTCGGGGCGCGAGTGGTCGGCATGCCACACCGCCGGCGCCGCTCCCGAGGCATGGCGCACCGCTGCCGCCAGCCCGCCCTCGAACTGGTAGTAATCGTCGGAATCGAGCAGGTCGTGCTCGCGGTTGTCCTGGTTGTGGATCACCGCCGCCACGCCGGCCAGACGGTCCTTGAACAGCCCGTGTTCGGCGGCGCCCTCGGCTCCGGCGCCGTAGGCCCAGCCGCCCCAGGCGAGATAGGCCGCGGCGAGGTCGGCCTCGGTGGCCCAGCCGCGCTCGTCGATCAGCGCCTGCAGGCCGGCGCCATAGGCGCCCGGCATCGAGCCGAACACCCGGGCGGCGGCGCGGGCGGGGCCGACCTTGGCGCTGTCGGCGCGGACGGCGGCGGCCAGCGGGTTGACCGCGTCCGGTTCGTCGAGCGCCGCCACCGCGCGGGCCGCCGAATCGACCAGGGCGATCAGGTCGGGGAAGGCGTCGCGGAAGAAGCCCGATACCCTGAGCGTCACGTCGACCCGCGGGCGGTCGAGCACTCCGGCGGGCAGGATCTCGAAGCCGGTGACGCGGCGCGAGGCGGTGTCCCAGGTCGGCCGCACCCCCATCAGCGCCAGCGCCTGGGCGATGTCGTCGCCGCCGGTGCGCATGTTCGCGGTGCCCCAGGCCGACAGCGCCACCGCCCGCGGCCACTCGCCGTGGTCCTGGAAATGGCGCTCCAACAGCAACTGCGCCGACTTCCATCCCAGGCTCCACGCCGCCGGGGTGGGCACGGTGCGGGTGTCGACGGAATAGAAGTTGCGTCCGGTGGGCAGCACCTCCGGCCGGCCGCGGGTCGGCGCCCCCGAGGGCCCGGGGGCGACGAAGCGGCCGTCGAGGCCGGCGAGCAGGCCGGCGACCTCGGCCGCGCCGCAGGCATCGACCGCCGGGGCGAGGCGGCTGCGGACGGTGTCGAGCACGGCGATGGTGCGGCACCACGCCGGGTCGGGCGGGGTGCCGGCGACCAGGGCCTTGGCCAGGGATTCGAGGCGTTCGACGGTGTCGCCGTTGGTGCGCCAGGATGGTTCGCGATGGTCCTCATTCCCGTCATCCCCGCGCAGGCGGGGATCCACGGATCCGCCGGCACCATCGGCGGCGAAGGGCTCTTCCGCAACGGCCATGGATCCCCGCCGTCGCGGGGATGACGACTCCAAAAACGCCGGCCGCGCCCCCGTCCACGGCTCGCCGAGCACGCAGTCGAGCGGATCGAACCCCAGCCCCAGGTCCGCGGCCAGGGCACGCAGCAGCGAGGCGTCGCCTGGGGCATTGCCGCGCGGCACCCGGGCCAGGGCGACCAGCAGGTCGAGGCGCGGTTCGCCGGCCGGGCTGATGCCGAAGACGTGCAGGCCGTCGCGGATCTGCAATTCCTTCAGCTCGCACAGATGGTTGTCGAGCTTGGCCAGCGCCGCCTCGGCATCGTCGCCGGGGCGGATGCCGAGGTCGCGGTCGAGGCCGGCGGCGGCGGTCAGGGTAAGGATCTCGGTCTTCAGCACCGCCAGCCGCCGGGGATCGAGGCCGGCGGCCTCGTAATACTCGTCGACCAGCCGCTCCAGTTCGCGCAGCGGGCCGTAGCTTTCGGCGCGGGTCAGCGGCGGGGTCAGGTGGTCGACGATCACCGCCGCCACCCGCCGCTTGGCCTGGGTGCCCTCGCCGGGGTCGTTGACGATGAAGGGGTAGAGGTTGGGCAGCGGCCCCAGGCAGGCCTCGGGGAAGCACGTCGCCGACAGCGCCAGCGCCTTGCCCGGCAGCCATTCGAGATTGCCGTGCTTGCCCATGTGGATGACCGCGTCGGCGGCGAAGCCTTCGCGCAGCCAGGCGTGGACGGCGAGGTAGTTGTGCGGCGGCGGCAGCGCCGGGTCGTGGCTGCTGGCCACCGGGTCGATGTTGTAGCCGCGGGCCGGCTGGATCGCCACCGCCACGGCGCCGAAGCGGACCACCGGCAGGCGGAAGGCGCCGTCGCGGCAGAACGGATCGGTCTCGGCGGCGCCCCAGCGGTCGTTGACCGTCGCCTGTACCGCGTCGGGCAGGGTGGCGAAGAAGGCGCGGTAGGCGTCCAGCCCCAGGGTCTCGCCTTCGGCGCGTGCGCCGAGCGCGGTCCAGTCGTTGGTCGGCCCGGCCTGGAGGCGGACGATCAGGGCGTTGCCGTCGGCGGGCAGGCCGGAGACGGCGTAGCCGGCGTCTTTCAGCGCCCGCAGCACCACCATCGTCCCCGCCGGGGTGTCGAGGCCGACGCCGTTGCCGATGCGACCGTCGCGGTTGGGGTAGTTGGCCAGCACCAGTGCCACGCGGCGCTCGCCGGGGCTCTTGCGCCGCAGCCGCGCCCAGGCGGCGGCCAGGGCGGCGGTGAAGGCGACGCGGTCGGCCACCGGGGCATGGGTGGCGAGGTCGCACTGGGTGGCCGCGTCGCGCCGGGCCTGCTTGAACGACACCGCGCGGGTGAGGATGCGGCCGTCGACCTCGGGCAGGGCGACGTTCATGGCGATGTCGCGGGGGCCGAGGCCGCGGCTGCCGCTCCGCCACGCCGCCTCGCTGCCGCCGGCCAGCACCACCTGGAGCACCGGGCAGTCGCTGGCGGCAAACGGCGAGTCCTCGGGCCGGCCGGGGGCGGCGACGGCGAAGGCGGTGGCGTTGAGGATGACGTCCGGGGCCAGCTCGCCGAGCACGCTTTCGACCAGCCCGGCGGCGACCGGGTCCTTCAGCGAGGCGACGAACAGTGCGGCGGCATCGATCCCCGCCGCGTCGAGAGCCTCCAGCAGGGCGTCGATGGGCGCGGTGTCGCCGGCCAGCACCAGGGCGCGGTAGAACACCAGCGCCGCCTTGGGCCGCGCATCGCCGGCCGCGGCGCGGTAGAGTCCGGCGGAGGGCAGCGGCTGGGGCTCGGCCCATGCCAGGCCGCGGCCGATCAGGCTGCCGGCATAGGCGAGGAACGAGCGGGCGTTGTCGAGCCCGCCATAGCCGAGATAGCGCCACAGCCGCACACAGGATTCGGCCGGCAGGGTGCACAGCGCGGTCAGCTCCGGGTCGGGCCTGTCGTCGCCGGGCAGCACCGCCAGCGGAATGCCGTTGCGCCGGCAGGCGGCGACCACCTGCTCGATGCCGTAGGGCCAGTAGGAGCGTCCGCCGAGCAGCCGCACCACCACCAGCCGGGCGTGGGCGATCACCTGCTCGACGTAAAGATCGACCGACAGGTGATGCGACAGCGTCATCAGGCTGGCGAGGCGGAGGGTGAACGGCCCATCGAAGGCCGCCGCCAGACAGGCCAGCTCGGTATCCGCGGCCGACAGCACCACCACCTCGCCGGGGGTCTGGCCGAGCTCGACCGCCTCGCTGCCGTCGGCGACGGTGCCGGGTTGGGCGGCGAGGAGGTGCATCCGCTAGCCCAGCACCGCCGCGGCAATCGCCTCGCGGTCCAACCCCGTGCGGCCGATCACCACCACCTGGCTGAGGCGCGCCTCGCCGGTCGCCCACGGGCGGTCGAAATAGCGCTCGATGCGCCCGCCCACCGCCTGCACCACCTGCCGCGCCGCCTTGCCGGGGATGTCGAGGAAGCCCTTCAGGCGCAGGATGTCGTGGGCGGCGATGGCCGCCAGCAGGCGGGCCTCCAGGGCCTCGGCGTCGGCGATGGCCGGCAGGGCGAGGCAGAAGCTTTCGAAGTCGTCGTGGTCGTGGCCGTCCTCGGCATCGTGGTGCGAGGGGCGGGTGGCGAGGTCGTCCTCGGCCGCCGCCGACAGGCCGAGCAGCACCAGCGGGTCGACGGCGCCGTGGCGGGTCGGCAGCACCTTGACCCCCGGGCGCAGCTTGGCGGTCACCGCGTCCAGCACCGCGTCGAGCGAGGCGACCAGATCGGCCTTGTTGATCAGCACCATGTCGGCGCAGGCGATCTGGTCGGAGAACACCTCGTCGAGGGGATTGTCGTGGTCGGGACGGGCCATCTCCTCCGGCGTGCTGGCGAAGCGGCCGGCGGAGACCGCCGCGGCGTCGACCACCGTCACCACCCCGTCGACGGTGACCCTGGAGCGGATCTCCGGCCAGTGGAAGGCCTTCAGCAGCGGCTTGGGGATGGCCAGGCCGGAGGTCTCGATGATGATGTGCTCGGGCGGCAGGGCACGCTCGACCAGGGCCTGCATCACCGGCAGGAACTCGTCGGCGACGGTGCAGCACAGGCAGCCGTTGGCCAGCTCGATGATGTCGTCGTCGCCGCAGCCCTCGATTCCGCAGGCGGCCAGCAGGTCGCCGTCGATGCCGACGTCGCCGAACTCGTTGACGATCAGGGCGATGCGCCGGCCCCCGGCGCGCTCCAGCAGGTGGCGGACCAGGGTGGTCTTGCCGGCGCCGAGGAAGCCGGTGACGACGGTGGCGGGAATCTTCCTCATGGGGTGTCCTTCAGCATCAGGGGCAGGCCGGCGGCGACGAATACCACTCGCCGGCAGGTCGCCGCCACCCGTTGGTTGACCCGGCCCTGGGCATCGCGGAAGGCGCGGCCGAGCGGCGTCTCCGGCACCAGGCCGAGGCCGACCTCGTTGGAGACCAGCACCACCGCGCCGCGGGCCGCCTCCAGCACCGCGCACAGGGCGGCGGCGGCGGCATCGACGTCGCGGCCGGCATGCATCAGGTTGCCGATCCACAGGGTCAGGCAGTCGACCAGCACCGGCCGCGCCGGGTCGAGGATCCGGTCGAGCGCCGCGGCCAGCTCCAGCGGTTCCTCGATCAGGCTCCAGCCGGGGCCGCGGCGGGCCCGGTGGGTGGCGATGCGCGCCGCCATCTCGGCGTCGAAGGCCTGGCCGGTGGCGAGATAGAGCGCCGGCCCGCCGGCCAGCAGCTCCTCGGCGTAGCTGCTTTTGCCCGAGCGGGCGCCGCCGAGAACCAGGGTGGTGGGGGCGAGGGGAGTCATAGCCATGGAATATCCGCGCCATTGTCGGAGTGCCAGGGGATTCGTGACGCCGCAGCCCCTTCCCAAACCGAACCCCCTGTCGTACTTTCCCCACCGGCGGCGGAGACCAGGAACGAGGGCATGGCGGTCTATACGGAAGTGTCCGACGAAGAGCTGGAGGAGTTCATCGCCGGCTACGACATCGGCGAGCTGGTGTCCTTCAAAGGCATCGCCGAGGGGGTGGAGAACAGCAACTATCTGCTCCAGACCGATCGCGGCACCTTCATCCTCACCCTCTACGAGCGCCGGGTCGATCCCGCCGACCTGCCGTTCTTCCTCGGCCTGATGGAGCATCTGGCGGCGCGCGGGCTGGCCTGCCCGACGCCGCTGCACGGCCGCGACGGCGCGGCGCTGCGCCAATTGTGCGGCCGCCCGGCGGCCATCGTCACCTTCCTCACCGGCCTGTCGCCGCGCCGCATCCTGCCCGAGCATTGCGGGGCCTTGGGCGCCGCAATGGCCGAGATGCACGTCGACGGCGCCGACTTTCCCATGGCGCGGGCCAACAGCCTGTCGGTGGCCGGCTGGCGGCCGCTGTTCGAGGCGGCGCGGTCCCGCGCCGACACCGTCGCCCCCGGCCTGGCGGCACTGATCGAGGGCGAGCTGGCCTTTCTCGAAAGCAACTGGCCGAGCGGCCTGCCCAGCGGCCTGATCCATGCCGACCTGTTTCCCGACAACGTCTTCTTCCTCCCCGACCGCGTCACCCGCGCCGAGCGGGTCTCGGGATTGATCGACTTCTACTTCGCCTGCACCGACCAGTTGGCCTACGACATCGCCGTCTGCCTCAACGCCTGGTGCTTCGAGCCCGATGCCAGCTTCAACGCCACCAAGGCGCGGCTGATGCTGTCGGCCTATCGCCGCGTCCGCCCGCTGTCGGCCGCCGAGCTGGAGGCGCTGCCGCTGCTGGCCCGCGGCGCCGCCATGCGCTTCCTGCTCACCCGCCTCTACGACTGGCTGCACACCCCGGCCGGGGCGTTCGTCAAGCGCAAGGACCCGCTGGAGTACCTGCGCAAGCTGCGCTTCCACCAGGGCATCGCCGGCCCCGGCGCCTACGGCATCGAATGAGCGAGTCGGCAATCCCGGCACCGGTGGTCGAGCTGTTCACCGACGGCGCCTGCTCGGGCAATCCCGGGCCGGGCGGTTGGGGGGCGATCCTGCGCTTCAAGGGCACCGAGAAGGAGCTCAAGGGCGGCGAGGCGGCGACCACCAACAACCGCATGGAGCTGATGGCGGTGATCGAGGGCCTGGGCGCCCTGTCGCGGCCGTGCACGGTGGCGGTCTACACCGACAGCCAGTATGTGCAGAAGGGCATCAGCGAGTGGGTGCACAGCTGGAAGCGCCGCGGCTGGAAGACCGCCGACAACAAGCCGGTCAAGAACGAGGACCTGTGGAAGCGCCTCGACGCCGCCGCCGCCCGCCACACGGTGTCGTGGCACTGGGTGCGCGGCCATGCCGGCCACGCCGAAAACGAGCGTGCCGACGGCCTGGCCCGCGCGGGCCTGGCCGAGGCGGCGGGGCGGTAGACGGCTGGCGCGATCACGCCGCCGGGGCCAGCGAGCGGCGCAGGATGTCGTGCAACTGGCGGCCGTTGACCGGCTTGTGCAGGATCGGCAGCCCGCTGGCGGCGACGTCGCGCAGGCGGTCGACGGCGGTGTCGCCGGTCACCAGAAGGGCGGGAATGGTGGCGCCGAACGCCCGGCGCAGGGTGGCGACCGCCTCGGTGCCGGTCTCCCCCTTCTTGAGCCGGTAATCGGCGAGAATGAAGGCCGGCGGCTCGCCGACCCGATCCAATTGGCTTAGGGCGTCGCCGACCGAGGCGGCGGCGACGACGCGGTAGCCCCAGCTTTCGAACAGCATTTCATAGCCGGCGAGGACGATGGCCTCGTCTTCCACGACGACAATCAATGGCGGAATTCCTTCATTCCTACCCTCGCGACCGTTCATTCTCCGACATCCCCGACGACACTTCGTCCTATCCCGCCCAAGCGGGATAATGCTGCAAGTCACCGTCGGGGGGAAATGTTCCGTAGGATATAGGCCGTAGTGCCGAAGGGTAACGCAATGGGCCAGGGGTTGATGCGTGACGGGTTGCGTTCCGGCATGAAATTCGCATTTACTTGTCGGCTCCATTCGCGGGGCCTCCGGGAGATTCGTGTCATGACCACCGATACCGTCGTCCTGCCGCCTGCCGGCGCGCTCACCGAGGCCGACCTCGATCCCACCCTCGACTTGCCGGCGGCCATCGACCGTCTGCGCAAGGAGAAGAATGCCATCATTCTCGCCCACTACTACCAGGACGGCGAGATCCAGGACCTGGCCGACTTCGTCGGCGATTCGCTCGACCTGTCGCGCAAGGCGGCGGCGACCGATGCCGAGATGATCGTCTTTTGCGGCGTCCGCTTCATGGGCGAAGTGGCCAAGATTCTTTCGCCGGGCAAGACGGTGGTGATCCCCGACGCCGAGGCCGGCTGCTCGCTGGAAGAGGCCTGCCAGGCCGACGTCTTCCGCCGCTTTCGCGCGGCTCACCCGGACCATGTGGCGGTCACCTACATCAATTGCTCGGCCGAGGTGAAGGCGCTGTCCGACGTCATCGTCACCTCGTCGAACGCCGAGGCCATCGTCCGCCAGTTGCCGGCCGACAAGCCGATCCTGTTCGCCCCCGACCGCCACCTCGGCGCCTTCATCGCCAAGAAGACCGGCCGCGAGATGACCCTGTGGCCGGGAAGCTGCATCATCCACGAGCAGTTCTCGGAAAAGGAGCTGATCAAGCTCAAGGTCCGCCACCCCGCCGCCAAGGTGGCCGCCCATCCGGAATGCCCGGAGAGCATTCTCGGTCACGCCGACCACATCGGCTCGACGCGCGGCATCCTCGACTTCGTGCTCAAGTCCCCGGCGTCCGAATTCATCATCGCCACCGAGCTGCACATCATCCACCAGATGGAAAAGGCGGCCCCGGGCAAGGTGTTCATCCCCGCGCCCGGCGCCGACGGCGGCTGCAATTGCGCCAGTTGTCCGTTCATGGCCAAAAACACCCTGGAGAAGATCTACCTCGCCATGGTCAACGGCGCGCCGGCGATCGAGATTCCCGAGGCGCTGCGCGTGGCGGCGCTGAAGCCGCTGGAGCGCATGCTGGAACTGTCGGTCTCGGTGCCGATGTCGTCCGGGGCTCCCCATGCTGCCGCCTGACGAGATCGACGACGCCCGGCGGGTGATCGCCGCCGGCCTGGCCGAGGACCTGGGCGCCGAGGGCGACATCACCTCGGCGACGGTGATCCCCGCCGATCTGCGCTTTACCGGGGTGATGCGCGCGCGCCATCCCATGGTGGTCGCCGGCTTGCCGGTGGCCGCCGAGGCCTTCCGCATGGTGGTGCCCGAGGCCCGCTTCACCGCCCTGGTCGCCGATGGCGACAAGGTGCCGCCGGGCGCCGTGCTCGCCTCCATCGAGGGCCCGGCGCGCGGGCTGCTGACCGCCGAGCGCACCGCGCTCAACCTGCTGCAACTGATGTCGGGCATCGCCACCCTGACCCGTCAGTACGCCGAGCGCATCGCCGGCACCGGCTGCACCCTGCTCGACACGCGCAAGACCATTCCCGGCCTGCGCCGGCTGTCCAAATACGCCGCCCGCTGCGGCGGGGCGAAGAACCACCGCATGGGGCTCTACGACGGGGTGCTGATCAAGGACAACCACATCGCCGTGTGCGGCGGCGTCGGGCCGGCGGTCAAGGCCGCCAAGGCGCGCGGCCTGCCCAAGATCGAGGTCGAGTGCGACACCCTGGCCCAGGTGGCCGAGGCGGTGGCCGCCGGGGCCGATATCATCCTGCTCGACAACATGAGCCCCGATTCCCTGCGCGACGCGGTGGCCCTGGTCGCCGGACGGGCCAAGACCGAGGCCTCGGGCGGGGTGACGCTCGACACCATCCGTGCCATTGCCGGTACCGGGGTCGACTACGTCTCGGTGGGGCGGATCACCCAATCGGCGCCCGCGGTGGACATCGGTCTGGACTGGAGTTGACGTCATGGCTGAGGACGCGTGGGATCTGTTGGTGGTGGGGTCGGGGGCGGCGGGATTGTCGCTGGCCCTCCAGGTCGCCGAGCTGAAGCCGGGCGCCCGGGTGGCGGTGCTGGCCAAGGGGGCGCTCGACGAGGGCTCGACCCGCTACGCCCAAGGCGGCGTCGCCGCCGTGCTCGATCCGTCCGATTCGACCGAGTCGCATCTCCACGACACCCTCGATGCCGGGGCGGGGCTGTGCAATGTCGAGGCGGTGCGCTTCGTCGTCGAGCACGCCCGCGCGGCCATCGACTGGCTGATTGACCAGGGGGTGGAATTCGACCGCCAGGGCTCGGACTATCACCTGACCCGCGAGGGCGGGCACTCGCACCGCCGCGTCATCCATGCCGCCGACGCCACCGGGCGCGCCGTGGAGATGACGCTGGTCGAGCGCCTGCGCGCCTCGGGAGTCAAAGTCTTCGAGCGCCACAATCTCGTCGACGTCATCCGCGAGAGGCTGCCCGGCAACCAGCGCGGCCGGGCCATCGGCGCCTACGTCCTCGACCGCGACGCCGGCTGCGTCACGACCTTCCCGGCCCGGGCGGTGGCCTTGGCCACCGGCGGCGCGTCGCGGGTCTACCTCTATTCCACCAATCCCGACGGTTCGACCGGCGACGGCATCGCCGCCGCCTGGCGGGCCGGCTGCCGGGTGGGCAACATGGAATTCAGCCAGTTCCACCCCACCTGCCTGTTCCATCCCAAGGCCAAGTCGTTTCTGATCACCGAGGCGGTGCGCGGCGAGGGCGGGCGACTGCTGCGCCCCGACGGCACCCGCTTCATGGACGACTACGATCCGCGCGGCGAGCTGGCGCCGCGCGACATCGTCGCCCGCGCCATCGACGACACCATGAAGCGGCTGGGCTGCGAGTGCGTCTATCTCGACATCAGCCACAAGCCGGCCGAGTTCATCCGCGCCCACTTCCCCACCGTGCACGCCGAATGCCTGAGGTTCGGCATCGACATCACCCGCGAGCCGATCCCGGTGGTGCCGGCCGCCCATTACACCTGTGGCGGCGTGCTCACCGACCTCAACGGCCGCACCGACGTCGACGGGCTGTATGCGGTCGGCGAGGTGGCCTGTACCGGCCTGCACGGCGCCAACCGCCTGGCCTCCAACTCGCTGCTGGAGTGCCTGGTGTTCGGGGCCGCCGCCGCGCGCGACGTGGCGCACCGCCTGTCCGAGTTGCCGCCGCCCACCGCCATCGCGCCGTGGGACGAAAGCTGGGTCGCCGATTCCGACGAGCTGGTGGTGGTTGCCCACAACTGGGAGGAAGTGCGCCGCTTCATGTGGGACTATGTCGGCATCGTCCGCTCGACCAAGCGCCTGGAACGGGCCAAGCACCGGGTCAAGCTGCTGCTCGACGAGATCGACGCGTATTACGGCAGCTTCCGCGTCACCAGCGACCTGCTGGAACTGCGCAACATCGCCATGGTCGCCGACCTGATCGTCCGCTCGGCCCTGGCGCGGAAAGAGAGCCGCGGCCTGCACTACACCATCGATTTCCCCGCCCTCGACGCCATCGCGCCGGTTCAAAACACCGTGCTGGTGCCGAAGCACTTCTCCGCACGCCGGGGAGCCTGATAGACTGGCGTCCGCAAACGAGGGGCGTCCATGACCCGCAACAGCATCGGCATCATTCCCCGGCGGATCGTCATCCCCGCCGGCACCGTGGTTTTCCATGAGGGCGAACCGGGCGACGCCGCCTACATCGTCGAATCCGGCCGCGTCACCGTGTTCAAGACCGTCAAGGGCAAGCGCGTGGTGCTCGGCAACGTGGTGACCGGCGGCATCTTCGGCGAGATGGCGCTGATCGACGACCAGCCGCGCATGGCCTCGGCCATCGCCGAGACCGAGACCACCTGCGTCCTGGTCGCCCACCAGCGCCTCCACGGCGAGTTGGAGAAGGCGCCCAAGGGCGTGCGGGTGATCGTCAATGCGCTGCTGGGCAACATCCGCCTGATGGGCAGCGAACTGGCCGAGGCGCAAGTGGTGCTGGCCTCCGACCACCCGGAGCGCCGGGGATGAGGATGCGGCTGCGTGCCCTGGCGGTGCTGCTGGCGCTGGCCGCGTCCGGTCCCGCCGGGGCCGCCGATGCGGGCCCCTACTTCTACAAGGTCCAGCCGATGCAGGTGGAGATGTGGGACAAGGAGGGCCTGTTCCACCTCGTGGTCATCGATATCCAGGTCGAGTTTCCCGAACAGCCCAAGTCGCTGAACAAGACGGTCTCGGAGCGGATCGTCAAGGCCATCCAGGTGCTGCCCTACGAGGAACTGGTCAAAGTCAATCCCGCCACGGTGATCAAGGCCCTGGCGCTCGACGTCATTCGCCGCGACAAGGGCGGAGAGCAAGCCGACGAGGTGCGGATCATCCGCTTGATGTTCCGCTGAAACGATC
>JACRFY010000026.1 GCA_016212565.1 Magnetospirillum sp.
GACAGCGTCATGAACCTCGGCGATCAGGCCTTGTCCGGCCGTTTTCCCGCCGCCGCCGAGGTCGATCCCATGGCCGCACCGCTGGAGATGGTTCTGTGTCGCGACTGCGGATTGCTGCAGTTGCGCGACACCGTGTCCGGCGACGAGATGTATACCCCCAATTACGGTTACCGCTCGGGCATCAACACGACGATGCGCGCGCACCTGGAGGGGATTGCCCAACGGGTGACCGAGGTCGCCGGATTGGCGGCCGGCGACCGGGTGCTGGACATCGGCTGCAACGACGGCACCTTGCTGCGCTCCTATCCGGTCGCCGGGATCAAGCGTTTCGGCATCGATCCTCTGGCCGAGACCTTCCGCGGCTTCTACGACGCCGACTGGACGGTCGTGGCCGGCTATTTCGGCGCCGAGACGTGGGCGGGCGCTTCGCCCGACGGCAAGGCGCGGGCGATTACCTCGATCGCCATGTTCTACGATCTGGACGACCCGGCGGCCTTCGTCGCGGTGATCGCCGGGGCGCTTGCTGCCGACGGCGTGTGGGTGCTCGAGCAGAGCTACATGCCGACCATGCTGGAGCGCAATTCGTTCGACACCATCTGCCACGAGCATTTGGAATACTATGCCCTGGCCCAAATCGAACGCTTGACCGCCGCGCAGGGCCTGCGGGTGTTCGACGTCGAACTGAACGACGCCAACGGCGGCAGCTTCCGCCTGTTCGTCTGCCATCGCGATGCGCCATTCGCCGACAATCGCCCGCAGTTGGATGCGCTGAGAGCGCGCGAGGCGGCGTTGGCGCTCGACACGCTCGCCCCCTATGCCGCCTTCGTCGACCGCGTCGCGGCGGTGCGGGCCGCGACTGTCGCGTTCATCGAAGCCGAGCGGGCCAAGGGCAAGCGCTTCCACATTTATGGCGCCTCGACCAAGGGCAACACGCTGCTGCAATATTACGGGCTCGACCGCCGCCATTTCGACGTCGCGGCCGAGCGCAACGAGAAGAAGTATGGGCTGGTGACGCCGGGCAGTCGCATCCCCATCGTCTCCGAGGCCGAGTCGCGGGCGGCAAAACCCGACTACTTCTTCGTCCTGCCCTGGCATTTCCGCGACGAGGTGATCGTGCGCGAACGCGCCTTCCTCGAAGGTGGCGGCAAGCTGGTGTTTCCCTTGCCTCGGCTTGAGGTGGTGGGAGGCTGAGATGGCTGGCGACAGGGATCTGGTGTCGGCCCGCCAGGCAGCATGGATCCTTGGACTGGGTTCGTTGTGGCTGGTGGCCGAGACGCTGCTGTTGGGCCCCTTCGGTGTCCTCATCACCGCCAGCAACGGCGAATTCAACATCCCCGGATTGCTGGCGACCCGCTTCGAGAGCGGTCAGCCGGATTGGTTCCGCTTTCTGGCCGGCGGGGCCGACCACAATATCTTCACTTATTTCGGCTCCCTCGACGTCTTCCTGTTCAACGTCCTGTCCGGCTGGCTGGCGCACAGTCTGCGCGCCGCCTCGGTGGTGGCGGCCGGATGCCTGGGCGCCTATGGTCTGGCGCGCCGCACGCTGGGAGTTTCGCGGGTCGCCGCCCTGTTTGCGGCCTTTGCCTTCGCCATCAACCTTCAGATGATACTCTTCGATGCGGCGCAGGGATACCTGCTGCTGCTGCTGCTGGCGCTGCGGGTCGTGCTGGAGGCCCCCCGGCAACCCGGACACTGGGTGGCGTTGGCGGCGGCGGTGCTGCTTTTCGGCGACACCACCTACTATTCCCAACTGGTGCCGTGGGGTCTGGGGTCCATCGTCGCCTGGCATTTGTTCGTCGACCCGCGCCGACGCGTGGGCGAGTGGGCGCTCATTTTGGGCGTGGTGGCGTTCCTGTTCGTTTTTCGGCTGGACAATTTCGCCGCCTTGATGGCCGAGCACCCGCTGTCGCAGGTGACCATGGTTCGGGGGTTGAGGTCGGTTGCCGATGCAATCCAGGCCATGCCTCGCGGGCTGTTCCTGCAGACCGCGGCGGCGGCGGCGGCGACGGCGTTGATGCTGGCCGGGTTGATCTTGTCCCGCGGCGCCAGCCGCCAACGCCTCCAACTCATCGTTGCCGGCCTGCTGTTGGCCTGGATCGGGGTGCCGGTGGCGACCGCACTGCAGAATGCCGTCGTGCAATGGTTTCCCGTCGTTCAGGGCTACCGGATGGGCTATATCGCGCGCATTGGCTTTCTGATGCTGCCCTTCGCCGCGGCGATCGGCATCGACGCGCTTCTGTCCGCCGGCTGCAGCAGTGTCATGGCGGTGCGGTTGAGGCAGGCGCTGCTGGCAACGGCGTTCGCCGCCGTCGCCTTCATGTCGGTCAAGGCGAAATGGGCGGCGGCCTATAACTGGGTGTCGCACGGCAGCTACACGGCCAACTTCGATAGTCCGGTATTGAAGGATCTGGCGCGGCGGGTCGATGACACGGGGGAGCGGGTGCGGGTGGAGGGGTACTATATGTACTCCTCATACTTGAACGCCTATGGGCTGGAGACGTTCGGCTCCTATCATGCCCTCCACTTGCGCCCCTATTACGAGTACTGGGGGATGATGGTCGATCCTTGGGCCGCGTCGATCGGTCCCGATAACCGCTATTACGTGATGTACCGCGAACGCCGGGCCGCCAATGGCGGCTGGCTTGCCTTCCGCGATGATCGTCTGTGGCTGACGCCGGCCGAAGCCCGGATCAGCCATGAGATGGGGCGGCTTTACCACCTCAACATGATGTCGCTGGCCAACATCGGCTACATCGTCAGCCGCGAGCGCCTCGATGACCCGTCGCTGGAGGCCCTCCACACCGCTCCGCGGTCATGGTCGGAGATGACCGCGCGCGAGCGCGTCGAGGCCAACCTTAAAGCCAATTTCCTCGGTCGCGAGCATCTGTTCGTCTACCGCAACAAGGACGTCCTGCCGCGCTATTTCGCCGTCGGCGGCGTGCGCTCCTTCGCCGACGAGCGGGCGCTGCTGGAAGCCGTTGCCGCCGCTCCGGTCGCCGATCTAAGGGCCAACGTCTACGCCCAGGACGGCCGCCTGCCGGCCGGATTGCCGGCAACGCCGGCTCCGGCAGAGGTGCGCCAACTGCGCGACGGCGGCGATGCGGTTGAACTCGAGGTCGATGCCCGGGGGGGGGCGGCGGTGGTGGTCGCCGCCAATGCCTACAGCCCGTATTGGTTCTGCGAGATCGATGGCGTCGCCACCCCCGTCTTTCCCGCGTATCACACCTTCTGGGGGGTCGTGGTGCCGGAGGGGCGCCACCGTGTGGTGTTCCGCTATCGCCCGCCGTATCGAGGAGGCCGCCAGTGAAGACCAGGCCACTGGTGGTCGCCTTGCTTCTGATCGCCGCCGCCGTCACCGGAGGCGTCGTCCTTGCCCACCCCGAGCGGGCCTGGGCGATGTTCGTCGACGTGATGGTGCGCTTCTATCACTATCCGGAAGAAGACATCAACTGACGCCCCCCAGCCGGCGCGCCAGCAGCGCGCGAATGGTTGGCCGATGGTAGCGTACGCTCACCGTCGTCGTCCCCGGCGGAATCGCCGCCGCCATGTGGACGCCGTTGACCGGCTCCAGGGCAAGCTCGCGGTCTGCGGTTTCGGCGCGCCAGAACGGCAGGAAGGTGTTGTTGATCACCAGTACGCCCCCCAGCGGCGCATCGACGGCGATGCGATAGCCGTCGGGGAGTCGTTCCCATCCCCTCACCGCCATCGCCGCCGGCGCCCCCAACCGCGCAGCTTCGGCCGCCCGTGCCACCGCCACGCCACGCGGGGCCAGTGCGGCGACGCGGTCGAGGAATGCGGCCTCGTCGACGTCGTCGCCGACCGTCTCCACCGCCTGGGCGGCGAACACCCGCGGCGCCACCGGGCCGTCGAGGGCGTAGATCCACAGGTCGCCGGCGGCGAACACCCGGTGCAGGCGGTCGGCGAGGAAGGCGGAAAACGAGGGAAACATCGACGGCTGCACCCGGGTGGTGCGGTCGCCGTCCTTCGGCGCGCGCAGCACGCGGATGCCGGTCCCGGCCAGCGGCAGGGCGCTGAACAGGATGCGGACGTTGCCCACCGCCAGCAGGTCGAGGCGGACATGGCGGTCGATCTCGTAGGCCGCGCCGTTCCAGCGTGTCCAGTCGATGCGGGTGCGGGTGGTGGTGGCGAAGGCCGGCGACGGCGCCAGGGCCGCGGTCCAGAACTCCACCCAGCGGGCCGGCGACAGCAAGGCGTGGCCGTCGAAGGTGTCGAAGCCGTAGAACGCCGCGGTGATGTTGGGCTGCGGGTAATCGTGCAGGGTGACGACGCGGAAGTCCTCGGTCGGCCGCCACGACGGCTCCTGGAGGTCGTGGTGAGTGAAATAGGCCGCCTGACCGCCGAACCACAGCAACTGCGCGACGTCGCTGAGTTTGGTCCAGGTCAGCACCGCCAGGGCCACCGCCACCAGCGCCGCGGCGGCTCGCCGCACCGCCAATTCGCTGCGCAGGGTGCCCAGCAGGCGGGCGACGCCGATCACCGCCACCACCGGCAGGGACAGGCGGATGTAGATATGGGCGAGCTGATTGACCAGCGCCAGCCCGATCGCCTCCCAGGGGAAGCATTGCAGGACCAGGAAGGTGGCGAACACCGCGGCCACCGCCAGCGCCAGCCGTGCCGCCTGCCGCGGCTCGACCGCCGCCAGCCCGATCACCGCGGCGACCAGGACGGCGGCGCTGACCGGCAGGTCCTGGACCAGGCTGGGCATCGCCAGCAGGTTGGCCACCAGCCCGTGATCGACGGGCATCTGGCCGCGATTGGTCAGCGTCGCCACCTGCACGAGGCCGAACAACACCTCGTGCCAGTTGAGCAGCGACAATCCGACGCACAGGGCGAAGCCGCCGACGGTGCGCCACGGCCGGGCGACGCCGAGGACGATCGCTGCCGCCAGCATCGCCACCGCCAGGGCGGGGAAGATCTTCATCGGCTCGGCGAGGGCGACGAGCGTCGCCACCGCCGCCGCCTTGAGCCAGAAGCGGCGGGAGCCGGCGTCCTGGATCAGAACATGCACCGCCAGCGGCAGGACCGCGAAGCCGGTGCCGAATTCGGTCGAGTAGTTGAGCAGGTAGGCATGGGCGACGGGAAAGCCCACCGCCGCCGCCGCCGCCAATCCCCGCCGTCCGCCGACCAGCGGCCGCGCCAGCAGCCACGCCCCCCAAAAACCCAGGCTGGCCACCATCGCCTTGTGCGCGGCGATGGCCCCCCAGGTCGGCAACAGGCGTGCCAGCCACACCTCCACCGAGACGTATTGCAGGCCGACATTCATCGCCGCCAGGTCGATGCCGCCGGCGAAGGCGTGGGAAAACGTTCCCTGCTCGGTGCGGTGGGCCAGCAGATGATAGACCGCCACCGCCAGGTTGCCCTCGCCATCCCAGCCGATGAAGGAGGCGGGGCCGAGGACGACGAATTCGACCACCATCGCCGCCAGCCAGGCGGCAAAGAACCATGCCAGGCCGGTTCGGCCGGCCGGCAGCCGTCTGGGGGCGGAGAACCACAGATAATAGGGAATCGCCGCCGCCATGCTGACCGCCAGCATGGCCAACAGGACTTTGTTGGACAGGATTGTCGCATAGTCGAAGTACATGACCCGGGGTCCCCGTCGGCGATTGGCGGCGGAGCATAGCCGCTCCACGCTTGACGCTCAATCCGCCCGCACGCTACGTCTAGTGCCGAACCCCGACAGCGAGCAACCGATGGCCAACGTTACCCTGATTCGTCCGCCGGTCCTGGTTGCCAAGTGGGCCCATACCACGCCCACCTGCCCGCCCATCGGCCTGGCCTATGTCGCCTCGTCGCTGGTCGCCGCCGGTCACACCGTCCGCGTCGTCGACGCGGTGGGCGAGGCGCCGGCCAGCCGGCACCCGACCGGCGATCCGCGCTTTCTCTCCCACGGCCTGTCGACCGCGCAGATCGTCGCCCGCATCCCCGCCGACAGCGAGGTGATCGGCATCTCGATCATGTTCTCGCACGAGTGGCCGCTGATGCGCGACATCTGCGCCGCCATCCGCGCCCGCTTCCCCGCCGTGCCGCTGGTGGCCGGCGGCGAGCACATCACCGCGCTGCCGGCCTTTACCCTGGAGAACTGCGCCGCCATCGACGTCTGCGTGCTCGGTGAAGGCGAAGAGACCATGGTCGAACTGGTGGCGGCCCTGACCGCCGGCACGCCGGCGCAAACCGCGGTCGCCGGCACGCCGGCGCTGGCCGCGGTCGCCGGCACGCCGGCGTTGGCCGAGGTCGCCGGCCTGTGCCGCCGTGGCGAGGGACCGACCGCGCGGCGCGAGCGCCTAAAGGCGCTCGACGACATTCCGCCGCCGGCCTGGGATCTGTTCCCGCTCGAACAGTACCTCGACAACGGCTATGGATTCGGCGTCAACCGCGGCCGTTCGATGCCGGTACTGGCCACCCGCGGCTGTCCCTATCAGTGCACCTTCTGCTCCAACCCCACCATGTGGGGGCCGCGCTGGCTGGCGCGCGACGCCCGCAAGGTGTTCGTCGAGATGATGGAGTACAAGGCCAAGTACCGCATCGACAATTTCGATTTCTACGACCTGACCGCCATCGTCAAGAAGGACTGGATCGTCCGCTTCACCGATCTGGTGCGCGAGAGCCGTCAGCGCTTCACCTGGCAGCTGCCGTCGGGCACCCGCTCCGAAGCCATCGACGCCGACGTGTCGCGGCGGCTTTACGAATCGGGCTGCCGCAACATGTCCTATGCCCCCGAATCGGGCAGTCCGGCGGTGCTGACGCGGATCAAGAAGAAGATCAAGCTGTCGGCGATGCTGACCAGCATGGGTGACAGCGTGCGGGCCGGCATCAACTGCAAGGCCAACATCATCCTCGGCTTCCCCGGCGAGACCCATGGCGAAGTGCGGCAAACCCTGTGGTTCTGCGTCCGCATGGCCCTGGCCGGGGTGCACGACATGTCGATCTCGCCGTTCTCGCCCTATCCCGGCTCCGAATTGTTCGAGGACATGCGGGCGGCGGGACGGATTCCCGACCTGACCGACGCCTACTTCTTCTCGCTGGCCGCCTACACCGACATCACCACCACCACCTCGTGCTCCGAGCACATTTCGGACAAGGCGTTGGGGCGGTATCGGCTGTGGGGAATGCTGCTGTTCTATGCCGTGCTGTATCTGGGACGGCCGTGGCGGCTGGTGCGCACCATCCGCAACGTCTTTTCCGACCAGCAGGAATCGCGGCTCGAAATGTCGCTGCGCGACCTGGTGGTCCGGCTCAGGACTCCGTCCACCCGCACGCGGTGAGGCACGCCGTCATGTGCCCGGGCACCGGGGCGGTGGCGGTGACCGGCGGCTTGTGCGCGTGGAACGGCACGGTCACTGTGCGGGCCAGCAGGTGCAGGTCGGGCGCCACCAGATCGGCGGTGCCGTGGCCATAGACCGAATCGCCGACGATCGGCAGGCCGATGGCGGCGAGGTGGACGCGAATCTGATGGGTGCGGCCGGTGCGCGGGCGGGCCTCGATCCACGTCAGCCGCTCGCTGCGGCCCAGCACCCGCCATTCGGTGACGCTGGGCTGGCCGCGGGGGTCGACCACCATCTTCCAGCCGTGGCGGCGCTCCAGTTTCTTCAGCGGCTGATCGATCACCCCCGCGTCGCCGAGCGGTGCGCCGACCACCACCGCCCAGTAGATCTTCTCCACCTGGCCGGCGGCGAACAGCTCGCCCAGGCGGGCCAGGGCCTTGCGATGACGGCCGAGCACCAGGCAGCCGGCGGTGTCGCGGTCGAGGCGATGCGCCAGCTCGGGGGCGCGCGGCAGGCCGAAGCGCAGGCCGTCGAGAAACTGCATCAGATGGGTGCCGCCGCTGGGTCCGGCATGCGCCGCCAACCCGGCCGGCTTGTCGAGAATCAGCATCATCGCATCGCGATAGAGCAGCCGGGCGGCCAGCGCGTCGGGGGTCATTGCGGGAACGGGGTCGGGGTGCAGCTCTGGCCGCGCGGCTTCAGGGCGGCGCACAGCGCCGTCGCCGCCTTGGGCTCCAGCGGACCGGCGATCAGCCGATAGGTGACGCCAAGCTCGCCGAGATCGGCCTTCGACACCTTGAAGGTCAGGCCGGCCAGTTCGGCATGCTCCTTGGTCAACGCCGTCCAGGCGATGTCGCCGTAGCCGGCGGCGGCCATCGACAGCAGATGCACCCCGGCGGGACCGCCGAATGCGGCGGGGAGGGCGGGCGGCGCGACCGAGGGGACCTTGCGCGTCGCCTTGCGCTTCGGCGGCGCGACGACGGGCGGTGGCGGCGGGGCCAGGGTTTCCGGCAGCAGGCCGGAATCCAGCAGCGACTGTACCGCGGCCAGCTCCTTCATCTGCTCGACGGGAGAAATCAGGCCGGCCTCGGCGAGGCGGTTGAGGCGTTGCAGCACCTGCCGCGCCGCTGCCGCGTCCGGCGGCGACAGCGGCTGGCGGGCCGGCGGAAGCATCGGCAGCAGGCGGTCGAGCAGCCAGGTGCGTTCGGCCGGGGTGGCCGGGCCGGGGCCGCCCAGCTCGCGGAAGCGCTGCACGACCTCTTCGACCGGCGGCGGCGGCACCTCCAGCCCCACCGGGGACGCCAGCGGCGCCGTCAGGGGCAACAGGGCGCCGAGATTGGCGTCGCGTCGCGCCGCCGCCTCGGCATTGGGAATCAGGCGTTCCTCGGCGAGTTGGCGCAAGGCAAGGAAGCGCAGTGCCGCCGGGTCGCCGGCCAATTGCTGCTGGGCGGTCGGCCATGGCACGGCGGCGGCGGGGAAGGGCGACGGCGAGTCGTCCTCGGCGACCGCGGGGAACGGCGGCAGGGCGCCTTGCGCCGCCAGCGCCGCATCGCGGGCCCGCTTCTTCCTGTCCGCCTTGGCCTCCTTGAGGCCCGGGCGACCGCCGGTGACGAAGAAGGCGGCGTTCTCGGCCCCGTTGTGCACCGCCCCGACCACCTTGTCGACGCGCGGCTGGATGATGTCCTCGACGCGGGCGCAGGCCGGCAACGACAGCACCAGCGCCGCCAGCGCGGCCAATCGGAGGGGGGCGGTCATGGGCACGATGGATTCCCGTCGGCTGTCTCGCCCCCATTTTCCCCGGATCGCCGGTGGGTGCAAGGGGCATCGCCGTTGTGCTGTCCGAGGGGGGCCGAAAAGATCCTTGCATGCGAGCGCCTCGCAATCGCATATAGCGATGGGTACAGCACGGGGACCGAAGATGGTGATGTGGAAAGCGCTCAAGGGGCAGACGGTGGCGCGGCTGTTGATGGCCCTGGCGGCGGCCCGCCAACCGCCCCCCCAACCGCCGAAACCCCCGGCGCCGCCTCGAACATAAGAATGCGATAATGTTGCAACGCAAACGTTGCGTGGTGCCTTTCCTTAAGGCATAGTCTCGCACCGGGGCGGGCCTGGCCTAATTCGCTGGCACCAACGGGCTCCCCGTCGAGGATCACCTTGCCGAGGTCGTTCACCATGTCCGTCGTATTGACCCGCCGTCGTGTCATCACCATTGCCGCCGCTGCCGCCGGTCTGCCGCTGCTGCTGAAGGCGCGCGGCGCCGAAGCTCGTCTGGTGTCGTGGGAGGGCACGGCGCTGGGCGCGCCGGCCTCGATCCGCCTCTATCACACCGACGAGGGCAAGGCGCGCGCCGCCATCGACGCCGGGCTCAAGGAACTGGCCCGCCTGGAGGCGATCTTCAGCGTCTACCGCGCCGACAGCGCCGTCTCGGCGCTCAATCGCGACGGCCGTCTGGTCAACCCGCCCGCCGAGCTGGTCGAACTGCTGGGCAAGTCGCTGGCGCTGGCCGCGATCAGCGACGGCGTCTACGACCCGACCATCCAGCCGGTGTGGCAGCTTTATTTCCGCCACTTCACCGCCGCCACCGTCGATCCCGCCGGCCCGTCGGCCGCCGATCTCGCCGCCGCCGTCGCCCGGGTCGGCTGGCGCAATGTCGAGAACGGCAGCGACCGCATCGCCTTCGCCCGTCCGGGCCTGGGCCTGACCCTCAACAGCGGCGCCCAGGGCTACATCACCGATCGCGTCGCCGATGTCCTGCGCGGCCACGGCTTCGACCGCACCCTGGTCGACATGGGCGAGCCCCGCGCGCTGGGCGCCAAGCCGGACGGCTCGGCGTGGCGGATCGGCATTGCCAATCCGGCCAACCCCGCCCAGGCGGTCACCGAACTGGATCTCGTCGACAAGGCGATCTCGACCTCGGGCGGCTACGGCACCCTGTTCGACGAAGCCGGCCGCTTCACCCATCTGATCGACACCAGGAGCGGCCGCACCGCTCCGGCCCTGGCCGGCGTGTCGGTGGTCGCCGATACCGCCACCATCGCCGACGGCCTGTCGACGGCGATGCTGATGGCGCCGGTCGAGCGCCGTCAGGCGATCCTCAAGGCCGCCGGCGGTCTCAAGGCGATCTTCGTCACCCCCGCCGGGGTGATGGCGACGGTCGACGCCTGATCTCGATGCGTGCCGCGGTGCCCCCTTTGGCCGAGGACAGTCTTCGTGCGACCGTCGAGGGCGTCGCCCGCGTGGTGGCGACCGAGGGCGATGTCGCGTGGCTGGAGCCCGAGCAGACCACCAGTTGCGGCGGTTGCGCCGCGGCCGGGGCCTGCGGGGCCAAGGGCATCGGTACCATTGCCAGCCGGTTGGCGGCGCGACGCTTTTCCCTGCCCAACGACGACGGCCTGGAGGTCGGCGAGCGGGTGGTGGTGGGCATCGACGAGCAGTCCCTGGTGCGGGGCTCGCTGACCGCCTACGCCATTCCCCTGCTGACCATGCTCGGCGCCGGCATCGTTGCCGACCAGATGGTCGGCGACGATGGTGCCGTCCTGGTGGCGGCGATAGCCGGCCTGGCCGTCGGTTTGCTTGTGGCGAGATTCGTGGCGGCCCGCCTGTTGGCCCGCGGCGATCTGGCCCCCCGTTTCCTGCGCCGTGCCGGTGTGGGCGAATCGTGTCATTCGGAGTGAGGTAGGCAAGGCGATGCAGGAATACATCTTGCTGATGGTGGGAGCCGCCCTGGTCAATAACGTGATCCTGGCCCGCTTCCTGGGCCTGTGCTCGTTCATGGGCGTGACCACGCGGGTCGACACCGCGATCGGCATGGGGGCGTCGACCACCTTCGTGATCACCGTCTCGGCGGTGATCAACTGGGCGGTCGAGGTCTACCTGCTGCATCCGTTCGGGCTCGGCTACCTGCGCACGGTGGCGTTCATCCTGGTCATCGCCGCCGCGGTGCAGTTCACCGAATTGAGCGTGCGCAAGCTGTCGCCGCCGCTGTTCAAGCTGCTGGGCATCTACCTGCCGCTGATCACCACCAACTGCGCGGTGCTGGGCGTGGTGCTGCTGCTGGTCGAGGGGCACATGAGCCTGATCAACTCGACCCTGTTCGCCTTCGCCTCGTCGCTGGGCTACAGCCTGGTGATGGTGCTGTTCGCCGGCCTGCGCGAGCGGCTGGCGCTGGCCGAGGTGCCGCGGCTGTTCGCCGGGCCGCCGATCGGCTTCATCACCGCCAGCCTGCTGGCGCTGGCGTTCATGGGTTTTTCCGGCATGAGCACGAATTAGAGGGACGACGGGAATGTTGATCGCAGTCGGCAGTCTGACGGTGATGGGCGTGGCCCTGGGCGGCATCCTGGGCGTCGCCGCCCGGCTCCTCCACGTCGAGGAGGACCCGCTCGAGGTCGAGTTGCAGGGTATGCTGCCCGGCTCGCAATGCGGCCAGTGCGGCTTCGTCGGTTGCAGCCAGTATGCCGCCGCCCTGGCCAAGCACGAGGCGCCGGTGACCGCCTGCGCGCCCGGCGGCAAGGCGGTGGCCGAGGCCCTGGCCAAGCGGCTGGGGATCAGCGCCGACCTGTCCGAGCACGAGGATCAGGTTCCCGAATACGCGGTGATCGACGAAGACCTGTGCATCGGCTGCATGCGCTGCATCCAGGACTGCTCGGTCGACGCCATCGTCGGCGCCAACAAGCAGGTGCACACGGTGATCGCCGAGGTCTGCCACGGCTGCACGAAGTGCTTCGCCATCTGTCCCACCGAGGCGATTCACATGTGCAAGGTGCCGGTGACGCTGGGCAACTGGCACTGGGCAAAGCCCGGCGCCGAGCTGCATTGAAGGAGTGCCCCGATGAAACTGTTCCCCGTTCGCGGCGGCATCCACCCCGAGTACCGCAAGGAAGGCTCCAGCGAAAAGGCCATCGTCGCCCTGCCGCTGCCGCGCGCCCTCTACATCCCGTTGCAGCAGCATATCGGCGCTCCCGCCGAGGCGCTGGTGGCCGCGGGCGACACGGTCGGGAAGGGCCAGGTGATCGCCCGTGCCCAGGGCGCGGTGTCGGCGCCCCAGCATGCGCCGACCTCCGGCCGCGTCACGGCGGTGACCGAGATCGCGGCGCCGCATCCCTCGGGCCTGGCGCAGATGACCATCGTCATCGAGCCCGACGGCCAGGACGCGTGGGCCGACCTGCCGGCGCCCATCGCCGATCCCTTCGCCGCCGATCCGCAGGCGATCAAGGACCGGGTGGCCCAGTCGGGCATCGTCGGCATGGGCGGCGCCGCCTTCCCCTCGGCGGTCAAGCTCAACCTCGGCACCCAGCACGAGCTGGAGATCCTGCTGATCAACGGCGCCGAGTGCGAACCCTACCTCACCTGCGACGACCGGGTGATGCGCGAGCATGCCGACGAGGTGATCGACGGCGCCCGCATCATGGCCCATGCCCTGGGCGCGCCGCGCATCGTCATCGGCATCGAATCGAACAAGCCGCAGGCCATCGCGGCGATGACCCGGGCCGCCGCCGCCGTCGCCAATGTCGAGGTGGTCGGCGTGCCGGTGCAATATCCGATGGGCTCCGAGCGTCACCTGACCCAGGCCATCACCGGCCGCGAGACCCCGGCGCGCAAGCTGACCGCCGACATCGGCGTGGTGGTGCATAACGTCGCCACCGCCCGGGCGGTGCACCACGCGGTGCGCTTCGGCCGCCCGCTGATCTCGCGCGTCATCACCGTCAGCGGCGGCGCCATCGCCGAGCCGAAGAACGTCGAGGCGCCGATCGGCACCCTGATCTTCGATCTGGTGGTGTTCTGCGGCGGCCTCAAGAGCGAGCCCAAGCGGCTGGTCAACGGCGGGCCGATGATGGGCCAGCCGCTGCCGAGCCTGGAGGTGCCGGTGGTCAAGGGCACGTCGGGCGTGCTGGCGCTGACCGCCGCCGAGGCCAACGAGCATCCCACCGGCCCGTGCATCCGCTGCGGCACCTGCATCACCATCTGCCCCTGCGGCCTGTCGCCGGTCGAGATGGCCAGCTACATCCGCAAGGACAACCTCGACGGCGCGCAGAAGATCGGCGTGCAGGATTGCGTGTCGTGCGGCAGTTGCTCGTACGTCTGCCCGTCGCACATTCCGCTGGTCCACTTCTTCAATTACGCCAAGGGCGCGCTGGCGGCGCAGGACCGCGAGCGCCGCAGGTCCGACCGGGTCAAGACCCTGTCCGAAGCCCGTACCATCCGCCTGGAAAAGGCGGCCGAGGCCAAGCGTGCCGCCATGGCGGCGCGCAAGGCTCAATCCGCGTCCACCGCCGCCGCTTCCACCGCCGACGACAAGGCCAGCGCATGACCACCGCATTGATCGACAAGGCCGGGCCGTTCACCCACGCGCACACCAGCGTCAACAAGACCATGACCACGGTGCTGGTGGC
>JACRFY010000202.1 GCA_016212565.1 Magnetospirillum sp.
CACGGTCTTGAGAATCTCGGGCTTCTTCGGGTCGGTTTCCAGCTTGCGGCGCAGGCGTCCCACCTGCACGTCGATGGTGCGGTCGAACGGCCCCGACACCCGGCCGCGCGCGAGGTCGAGCAACTGGTCGCGGGTCAGCACGCGCTGCGGGTTGGTGCAGAAGGCGTAGAGGAGATCGAACTCGCCGCTGGTCAGTTCCACCAGCACCCCGTCGGGCGAATGCAGCCGGCGCCGTCCGATGTCCAGGCGCCAGCCGGTGAATTCCAGCATTTTCGTCCCCGCTTCGACCATGGGGGCTTCCGGCGCGGCGCTCTCTTCACGCGGTGCGCCGCGCCGCAGGACGGCCTTGATGCGGGCGAGGAGCTCGCGGGCGCTGAACGGTTTGGCCACATAATCGTCAGCCCCCATCTCCAGCCCAACCACGCGGTCGGTTTCGCTGCCCATGGCGGTCAACATGATGATGGGAAGGGTGGTGGTCTGGCGCAGGTGTCGGCACAGGGAAAGGCCGTCCTCGCCGGGCAGCATCAGGTCGAGGATCACCAGGTCGAAGCTCTCTGTTGCCACCTTGTCGCGCATGGCGCGTCCGTCACCGACGGCACTGACATGGAAGCCGTAGGGGGCGAGGAACTCGGACACCAGGCCGGAGATTTCGCGGTCGTCGTCGACGATGAGGATGTTGGTTTGTCTTTCCATTTTGTGTCCCCCCTCATTCCCCGCCGCGACCTTGCGGCAGGACGACCTCCACGCTCAACCCGCCTTCCGGCTTGTTGTGGAGCGTGATGTCGCCGCCATGGGCACGGATGATCGTCCGCGCCACCGTCATCCCCAGGCCGATGCCACCGGTTCTCCGATTGCGGGAGTGTTCGATGCGGTAGAAGGGCGTGAAGACCTTCTCCTGGTGGTCTTCAGGAATGCCGGGACCTTCGTCCTCGACCACGATGCGGATATCGTGGCCTTGGTGGGACGCTTGCACCCGAGCCTTGCCGCCGTAGCGGGCGCCGTTTTCGATCAGGTTGGCCAGCGCCCGCTTCAGCGCGTACGGACGGCAGGAGCACACCAGCCTTCCGCTCCATTGGTAATCCGCCGCCAGGCCCATGTCGGAGGCATTGTCGCAGATGGCTTCCAAGGTTGCGGCGAGGTCGATGGTCTGGACCGGCTCATCAATGGCTTCGCCCCGGGCGAATTCCAGGGTGGACGAGACCATGGTTTCCATCTCGTCCAGGTCGGCCAGCATCTTGGATCTCGTCTCGCCTTCGGGCAGCATCTCGGCGCGCAGGCGAAGGCGGGTGATCGGGCTGCGCAGGTCGTGCGAAATGGCGGCCAGCATGCGCGTACGATCCTCGACGAACCGGCGGATGCGCCCCTGCATGTCGTTGAAGGCGGAGACGGCCGCCCGCACCTCCTTGGGGCCGCCGGGGGGCAACGGCGGGGCGTTGACGTCCCGCCCCAGACGATCCGCAGCCGCCGCAAAGGTGGCCAGCGGATGACCGACCCATCGTGTCGCCAGGGCCGAGAAGATGGCGATGCCCATGGCCATGATCAGGGCGGAGAATGTCGAGCGGTGGGACCAGAACGAGGCCGACCGGATCAGCGTCAGCCCGAAATTCGCCCAACTGCCGTCGCCAAGTTGAAGCGACACCTGAATCGTCTGGTTCTCGGGTGTGCTGTGGAACAGCCGAGCGAGACTGTTCCAGACCAGGAGGCCATCGGGTGCCGCCCGAGCGGTGAAGAGGTCGCCCGCCTCTCGGTCGATGACATGGAGGCGCTCTTTGTCCAACGGACCGAAATGGGGCGCCAGAGCGGCGCGCACCGCATCCAACTCCCGGCTTTCCGCATGGTCATGGGGAAACGCCGGTTCCGAGGTCGACGACACCGTCAGGATCGGACTGTTGAGGACCTGAACCAGGCCCTGCCGCTGCGGCGGGCTGAATTGCTCCAGCAAGCGCGCCACCGACGCCACCCGATCGGCGAACTGCCGTTCGTTCGCCTCCAGAACGGCGGTCCGCCGGTCTGTGGAATAGACGGCGGTACTGAGCATGTGCGAGATCGTAAGCCCGACAAGCAGGACCAGCATGCTTCGCCCCGCGATTGAATCCGGCAGCAGCATTTTCATCCCCGGCCTCGGGTCCCGTTGATCGCCAACGAATAGCCCGGCCCGCCGAAGGTTGGCGAGCGCTTTCGCGTAACATTTCTCCCCCGCCCCGGTTACAGAAATTTACAATCTCAGTGGTCAGAGGCGTGCGAGACTGGTGTATATAGGGGTGTCCGGATGCGGAAATTGGAGGGAATGCACATGAAGACGATGGATAAAGCCGCGGCAGCCCTTTTCGCGATTGCAGTTCTCGCCGGCCTGTCGACGAGCGCCTGGGCCGATCCCAAGGATTATGTGTTCGTTCCGGTCAATGACCACCTCCAGCCGTCTTCCACCGCGCCCATCGCCGTGCGGCTGATCCATGCGCCCACCAAGAAGCCCGTGCCCGGCGCGATTATCATCCAGTCCCGCCTGGAGATGCCGATGCCCGGTACGGCGCCGATGGTGGCCAAGATTACGCCAAAGGGGGCGGACGGGGCGGGGGTGTATTCGTTCGCCGCCGATCTCGCCATCCAGGGGCAGTGGATCCTCAACCTGGCGGCCAAAGTCCAGGGTGAAGGCGGCACGGTGACCGGTTCGGTGCCGCTGACGGTGAGCAGTGGCGCCCATAGCGGGAATTGACTATGATTCGTTCATCCTGAAAACGAGGGCGACGCCATGGGCGGCATGAAGACGTTGATGGCGGCGGCGGTTGCCCTTGGGCTGCTGTCGGCGCCGGGTACCGGCACGGCCGCGGACGGTCATCATGGCGCGGTCGGTGCGACCGTCGACGAATTGGTGGCCATTGCCAAGGCGATGAATCCCGAAATCCAGGTGATGGCCCTGGAAGCGGAGGCGGCGGCGGCCAAGGTCGAGGGTGCGGGCAGCCTGATGGATCCGAAGATCCAGGTGGTCTACGAGGACTGGCCCAAGAATAGAACCGGCGGCGATCTGCCCAGCACCTCCACCTCCGGGCTGACCAAGAAATTCCGCGTCTCCCAGGAGCTGCCGTTCTGGGGCAAGCGCGACCTCAAGCGGGAGATCGCCGAAGCCGGGGCCAGGAAGGCGGCGGTGCTGAAACGCGCGGTCGAGAACGATCTGGTGGCCAAGGTGAAGGTTGCCTATGCCGAGTACCATCAGGCGCATCTGGCCATCGACCTGGCCAGGAATCTGCTCGGTCGGATGGACACGCTGGCGAAATTGGCCGGAGCACGCTACGCCCAGGCGCTCGGTCGCCAGCAGGATGTCACCCGGGCCACGGTCGAGAAGGCGATGCTCGACAGCGAAATCGCCCGCATGGAGGCCGAGAAGCGCAAAGCCCGCGCCCGGATCAACCGTCTGCTCGGCCGCGATCTCGCGGCGCCGTTGGTCGAGGCGCCCAATCCCCGTCCGATCCCGGCGCGCGAAGCGCTCGATCTCGCGGCCCTGACCGAGCGTGCCCAGTCCGCCAACCCGGAGCTGCTGGCCCAGGAAGCAACCATCGACGGCGCCGAGCGGAGCGTGGCCCTGGCCGAAAAGAGTTGGTATCCCGATTTCGAGGTCGGCGCCGGCGCGGTCCGCCGCGCCGGTGACATCACCAGCTACGAAGCGATGGTGACCATGAACGTTCCCCTGCAATGGGGCCTGCGCAACTCGGACATCGGCGAGGCCAAGGCAATGGCGGCGGCGGCCCGCCACCAGCGCAAGGCCCGGGAAAACGAACTCGGCAACGAGGTGCAGGACGCCTATTTCTCCCTGGAGGCCGATCGCCGGGTCGAGACGCTGCTGCGGGAGAATTCGCTGCCGCAGGCGGAAATCGGCTTCCAGGCCGCGGCCAAAGCCTACGAGTTGGGCCGCACCGAATTCCTCGACGTGCTGATGGCCGAACAGCAGCTGTGGAAGACCCAGATCGAACTGCTGAAGGTCGGTCTCGATCAACAGATGCGGGTGGCGGAAATCGAGAAGCTGGTGGGGGGCGAGCTATGAAACGCACCGCCATTCTGGCCGTCGGCGTTGCCGCCGTCGCCGCGCTCGGCATCTCGTTCTGGGCCGGTCGGGAGACCATGGACCACAGCCCACCGCCGCCGGATTCGGCGACCGCGATTCCGCAGGGTGCCGAGGCCGGACACGATGCCGCCGCGCACGCCGCCACGCAGCTGAAGCAGGAACGGCAGATCCTCTACTACCAGCATCCCGACGGCCAGGCCGACTATTCGCCGGTCCCCAAGAAGGACGGTCGGGGCCGCGATTTCACCCCCGTCTATGCCGATCCCGAGCCGGAGCCCGTTCCGGCCCAGCAGGCCGCCGCCAAACCGGCGGGCCAGAGCCCGCAATTATCAGGTTTGCCGGCAGGGCCGGGCAAGGTCCTCTACTACCGCAATCCCATGGGCCTGCCCGATACCTCGCCGGTGCCGAAGAAGGACAACATGGGGATGGACTACATCCCCGTCTACGAGGGCGAAGACGGCGGCGGCAACACGCTCAAGATCAGCCCGGACAAGGTGCAGAAGCTGGGGGTGAAGACCGAGGTGGCCGCGCGGCGCACCCTGACCCGTCCGATCCGCGCCGTCGGCACCGTCCAGGTCGACGAGCGCCACCTCCATGTGGTGGCGCCGAAGTTCGAAGGCTACATCGAGCGCCTCAACGTCAACCAGACCGGCCAGCAGGTCAGCCGCGGGCAATCGTTGATGGAGATCTACAGCCCCGATCTGGTCCTGGCCCAGCAGGAATACGTCGTCGCCCTGCAAGGCGCGCGCGCACTGGAAAATGCCAGCCCGGAGGCCCGCGACTCGGCGCGCTCGCTGGCGGAGGGCGCCTTGTCGCGGCTGCGGAACTGGGACATTCCCGCCGCGCAGATCGAGCGCCTGCGCAACGGCGGCCAACCGACCCGCACCCTGTCGCTGGCGTCGCCGGTGTCCGGCGTGGTGCTGGAGAAGCGCGCCGTCCAGGGCATGCGCTTCATGCCCGGGGAGATGTTCTACCAGATCGCCGATCTCTCCAACGTCTGGGTGATCGCCGAGGTGTTCGAGCAGGACCTCGCCCAGGTCGATGTCGGCCAGAAGGCCGAGGTGACCTTCAACGGCCTGCCGGGCATGAGCTTCACCGGCAAGGTCACCTTCATCTATCCCACGGTGACGCCGGAGACCCGCACCGCCAAGGTGCGCATCGAATTGCCCAACCACCAGGGCCATCTGCGTCCGGCGCTCTACGGCACGGTCCAACTGGCCGCACCGGCCGCCCGCGGTCCGGTCGTCGCGGTGCCCGACTCGGCGGTGCTCGATACCGGCACCCGCCAGGCGGTGCTGGTGGAGCGCGGCGAGGGCTTGTACGAACCCCGCGCGGTCAAGGTCGGAACCCGCGCCGACGGCTATGTGGAAGTGCTGGACGGGGTGACGGAGGGCGAGAAGGTGGTGGTGCGCGCCAACTTCCTGATCGACGCCGAGAGCAATCTGAAGGCGGCCTTGCAGGGCTTCCACAATCACTGACGCGGAGAGAGACCATGATCGCCGCTCTGATCCGCTGGTCGGCCAAGAACGTCTTCCTGGTGCTGCTGGCCACGTCGTTCATCATCGGCGCCGGTGTGCTGTCGGTGACGCGTCTGCCGCTGGACGCGCTGCCCGATCTGTCGGACGTGCAGGTGATCCTCTACACCGAGTACCCCGGCCAGGCGCCGCAGGTGGTCGAGGATCAGGTCACCTATCCCCTGACCACCGCCATGCTCAGCGTGCCCAAGTCCAAGCTGGTGCGCGGGTTTTCGTTCTTCGGCGTCAGTTTCGTCTACATCATCTTCGAGGACCGCACCGACATCTACTGGGCGCGCTCGCGCGTCCTCGAATACCTGAACTTTGCCGCCAAGCGCCTGCCGCCCGGCGTGACGCCCTCGCTGGGGCCGGACGCCACCGGCGTCGGCTGGGTCTACCAGTACGTCGTGCAGGCCAAGGATCGCACCCTGGCCGAAATGCGCACCATCCAGGACTGGTATCTGCGCTACCAGTTGGCCAAGGCCGAGGGCGTCGCCGAGGTGGCCAGCCTGGGCGGGTTCGTCCAGCAGTACCAGGTGGTGGTCGATCCGCAGCGGTTGCAGGCCTACAACATTCCCCTTTCCAAGGTCACCGAGGCCATCCGCAAGAGCAACATCGACGTCGGCGGCCGGGTGGTCGAAATGGCCGAGACCGAATTCGTCGTGCGCGGACGCGGCTATCTCCGGGGCATTTCCGACATCGAGCAGATCGTCCTCAAGGTCCAGGCCGGGACGCCCGTGCTGTTGCGCGATGTCGCCCGGGTGGAGCTTGGCCC
>JACRFY010000200.1 GCA_016212565.1 Magnetospirillum sp.
CGGCCGATGGCCTGCCTCTATCACTGGGACCTGCCACAGCCGCTCGAAGACATCGGCGGCTGGCAGAGCCGCGCCATGGTCGGCCCCTTCGCCGACTACGCCCGCATCGTCGGCGAGCGTCTCGCCGACCGGGTCAAGGACTGGGTGATGCTCAACGAGCCCAACGTGGTGGCCATCTTCGGCTACGGCGTCGGCGAGCATGCCCCCGGCCACAAGCTGCGCGAGATCGGCACCCTGAAGGCCCTGCACCACCAGAACCTCGCCCAGGGCGCGGCGCTGCGCGCGTTGCGCGCCGCCCATCCCGGCCTCAGCCTGGGCACGGTGACCAACGTGCAGCCGGCGCGGGCCGATTCGGACGACCCGGCCGGAATCGCCGCCGCCGCCCGCTGGGACGCGGCATGGAACAAGGTGACCATCGACGGCCTGCTGAAGGGCGAGTGGCCGGCGGTGCTCGATGCCTGGCGGGACGAGATCGTCAAGCCGGGCGATCTCGACCAGGCGCGCTTCCCCATCGACATGCTGGGCATCAACTACTACAGCCGCATGACCATGTGCCACAATCCCGACGCCATGTTTGGCGCCGGCTGGGGTGATCCCCATTGCGACCGCTCGACCTTCATGGGCTGGCCGGTGCAGCCGGACGGGCTGTTCGATCTGCTGGCCGATTTCCGCGACAATTACGGCAACCTTCCCGTCTACATCGCCGAGAACGGTGCCGCCTACGACGATCGGGTCGCCGCCGACGGCCAGGTTCATGACGCGGAGCGGGTGGAATTCCTCCAGGACCACATCGCCCAGGTGGCGCGGGCGCTGGAGGCCGGATGCAACGTCAAGGGGTATCTGGCCTGGAGCCTGCTCGACAACTTCGAGTGGGCCTTCGGCCTGTCCAAGCGCTTCGGCATCGTGCGCGTCGATTACGAGACGGGGCAGCGGACGCCCAAGGACAGCTACAACTGGTTCGCCGGATTGATCAAGGCGGCGCGCGGGCTGTAGCCGGGGCGATGCGGCAGGGCAACGAGTCCAGATTTCGAATTGGTTGATTTATCGTCTTGGCCGGGCTTGTCCCGGCCATCCACGCCCATCCGTCTGGCAAGGCGCCGCTGGTGGCGGCGGAAGAGGCGGGTTCACCACCAAGACGCCAAGAAGGCACCAAGACACCAAGGGGGGGTGGGCCAAGTGAGTGTGGGGTCGTCCGCGCTTTTGTGCCTTGGCGATGCCGCCGAAGGCGGCCTTGGTGTCTTGGTGGTGAACGTGTCGCAGGCCCCCTGAAACAGCGGGATAAGCCATTGGCGTGGATACGCGGGACAAGCCCGGGCATGACGAGGATTGGAGGTCTCCTCAGCGCTCAATATGATCCGGCCCGTGTCGCTATTAAACTTTCGTTCACCTGAGTTCGTTGCCCCGGAAGTCGCGGGGCTTTCCCTTGACTCGGCGCGGTGCTGCACCGCACATTCGCGGTGGAGGCGATCGCGCGCGGCCATGTCGAATCTGAGATCCAAGCATCCCGATCCCCATGCCGACCGGCGCTCGCCGTGGGGCTGGGCAACGGCATTGGTGGTCGACGACGATCCGATCAGCCGGGCGATCATCGCCCGTCTGGTGGCCCAGCTGGGTGTCGGTACGGTGGTCGAGGCGGTCGACGGCCTCGACGGCGTCGGCCGGCTCGAAGCGGTGCGGCCGGATATCGTCATCCTCGACGTGATGATGCCGGGGCTCGACGGCTTCGAGGTCTGCCGCCGCATCCGCGCCCACGCGGACTTTGCCGACGTGCCGATCCTGGTGCAGACCGGACTGACCGCCGCCGACGAGCATCTGGAGTGTTTCCGCGCCGGGGCATCCGACGTGGTCAGCAAGCCGATCCGCCCGCCCGAGGTGCTGGCCCGCCTCAAGGTTCATCTTGAGAACCGGCGCATGATCCGCGACCTGCGCGACGCCCACAGCCGCATGGCCACCGAGTTGGAGGGGGCGCGCAAGATGCAGGCGGCGCTCTTGCCGCGGCTGCATCTGCTCGACGACATCCGCGACCGCACCGGGCTGGGGATCGAAGGGCTGGTGGTGCCGTCGTCCGAACTGGGCGGCGATTTCTGGGGGGTGATCCCGCTCGATGACGGGCAGGTGATGTTCTACACCGTCGACTTTTCCGGCCACGGGGTGACGGCGGCGCTCAACACCTTCCGCCTGCATACGCTGATCGGCGAGACCGCCACCGGGGGGTTGGAGCCGGCCCGTTTCCTGGGCCAGCTCAACCAGGCCCTGGTCGGCCTGCTGCCGCGCGGACAGTTCGCCACCATGTTCTGCGCCATCGTCGACACGCGTCACGACCGCCTGCTGTGGTCCTCGGCGGGAGCGCCGCCGCCGATCCTCGCGACGGCGGGCGGCCCCCGCTTCATCGACAGTAGCGGCGTGCCGCTGGGCCTGCGCGCCAACAGCACCTACACCAACCGCATCGCGCCGTTCCCCAGCGGCGCCCGCCTGTTCGCCTCCCGCGACGCCAGGAGCGAGGCGGTCGCCGGCGCCGGCGACCGGGTCGGCGAATCGGGCGTGATGGCGCTGTTCCCGTCCACCGCCGAGGCC
>JACRFY010000201.1 GCA_016212565.1 Magnetospirillum sp.
CGGCCCTCGACCTGCACGGTATCCTCGGACGCTTTGCCCGTGTCACCGCGTCGGGCCTGGACGACGACCTGACCGCCATCTGGCTGCGCCGCCTGCCGGCCGAGGTCTGGGAGGCCGAACCCGGCCGCGCCCCGCTATTCCATTTCCATATCGAGCGTAACTAGGGGAGCCGCTGTCATGGGGATCACGATTTCCGGTGACGGTTCGTTGCGGAGTTTCAATTTCTCCGGCAGCTTGACCTTTCGCGACAACGCCGCCTTCACCGCCGCGCTGGCCGAGCTCGACAAGGCGGCCCCCGGGCCGCTGACCTTCGACTTCTCGGGCGTCGACTATGTCGATTCGTTCGGCATCGGTCTGCTGGTGCTGGCCAACGACGAGGCGGCCAAGCGCGGCCTGACCCTGCATGTGCTCAACGTCCAGCCGGCGGTGGAAAAGCTGCTCGGGCATTTCGGTCTGGTCGAGGATCTGCGCGTCAACCGGCCGATGGTGGGGGGAGCACCGAGTGCGCAACACCATGCCCTGGAGGCGTTGACCGTTTCGCCGCCGCGGGTCGAGGGGCGACGGGTGGTGGTGGCGCTGTCGGGCCAGTTCACCCTCGGCACCCAGTCGGCCTTTCTGCCGGTGGTCGAGGGCTTGACCGCCTTGACGCGCGGGCAGACCTGCGTCCTCGAACTCGGCGGGTTGGATTTCATCGATTCCAGCGGCGTGTCGATGCTGCTGTCGTTCCACGATCAGGCCACCCGGGCGGGTATCGCGACCATGCTCGATGGCCCGTGCGGACGGGTCAAGGAAATGCTGCGCCTGTCGGCGCTCGATACGGTGATGTTCGTGACCGAGCGGGGCTAGCCTTGGCCGCCGCGGTCCATGTTCTCGATACCGGGACGGGCGAACGGCCGGGGTTGCCGGCCGGGATGACCTGGGATGACGACGGCGGGTGCGATACGCGGCTGCTGTTCGGCGCGGCCGACGCCCTGGCCATCGCCCGCGGCTTGACCGCCCCCTATCAGGGGTTTATCGAGCGGTGCGGCGACGACGGCAGCGGGTTCGCGCGGGCTGCGGCGGTTGTCCGGGCCGGGGGGCTGGTGCTGTCGCTCACCACGCGCACGGCCTATCGGCTCGACGTCACGCGGTTGATCGCCGACGGCGCCCGCCGGCGGTTCCATCTGTCGGAGGCGGTGGCCGGACGGCTGGAACAGGCATTGGGCGAGGCGGTGGCCAATGCGGTGGTCCATGGCAATCTCGGCCTGTCGAGCGAGTTTCGCCAGTCGGTGAACGGCCTGGCCCGCTTCGGCCAGTTGTTGAGCGAGCGCCTCGACGATCCCGTCCTGTGCGGCCGGCGGGTGGAAATCGCCGTCCAGCCCGGCCATGGTGCGCTGGTGGCGACGGTGACCGACCAGGGGGCCGGCTTCGACGCCGCCCACCTCGCGCAGCACGGTGCCGCCGCCGGGGGCAAGTGCGGTCGCGGCTTCGTCCTGATGAAGAGCGTTGCCGACCGGGTTGCGTTCGAGGACGGCGGCCGTCGTGTGCGGTTGAGCTTTGCCGGTGCGCTCGCCCCTTGAAGCGGTCGGCCGCGCTGGCTATGGTGCGGCCGGCGAACACCCAAGGGGGCGACCATGAACGACGACCAGAGCACCAGCCAGATCGGCGGCATCGCCGCGGAGGCGTTGCGCCAGCTGATCGAGCGCATCGAACGCCTGGAGGAAGAGAAGAAGGGCCTCCAGGGGGATATCAAGGACATCTACACCCAGGCCAAGTCCCAGGGTTTCGATACCAAGATCATCCGCCAGATCGTGCGCCTGCGCAAAATGGAAGACCACGAGCGCGAGGAAACCGAGCAGTTGCTCGACCTTTACAAGGCCGCCATCGGCATGGGGTGAGGGCGACTGCTTGGGGGTGACGGTCGGGTCACAGCCCCAGCTTCGCCGCCAGGATCGCCGCCTGGGTCCGGTTCTCGACACCCAACGTCCGCAGGATGGCGGTGACGTGCAGCTTGACGGTGATCTCGGCGAGGTCGAGGTCCCGGGCGATTTCCTTGTTGCTCTTGCCCAGGCGCAGCATTCCCAGCACATCGCGCTGGCGGGCGGTGAGACGTGCGGGCGTTTGCTCGTCGGCGGGGGCCGGCAGCGTGGGCGGCAAGTCGACCGCCGGGCGGACGAAGGTCTCGCCCAACAGCACGGTGCGGATGCCTTCGATCATCGCGTTGCTCGACGAGGTCTTGCCGATGTAGCCCAGTGCGCCGGTATCGAGGGCGCGGCGGATGTCGCTGGGATCTTCCGACGCCGACACCACCACCAGGTGGAGGTCGGGCGCGGCGCGGCGCAGGGCTTCGAGGCCGGCAAAGCTTTCCATCCCCGGCATGTGCAGATCGATGAGGCCGATCTCGATGCGCGGGTCGGCCCGCACCGCCGCCACCGCCTGAAGGAAATCGCAGGCCTCGACGACTTCCAGTCCCTCCGGCACCAGGTCTTCGAGGACCAAACGAATACCATCACGGAACAAGGCATGATCGTCGGCAAGCAGCACTTTCATTTTCCCCACCCCAAACCTGAATTTGCGTTGCGCACTCCCCCTCCGGATCACGGCCGACATCTAGAGCACAAGGGTGTTCGCGCTGCAATGGAGTTTTTTGCTTCACTTGGCATCGGGGTGGGAATGTTGTAGAAGATAACTATACAGTGCCAGTGTGTCGGGCGCTGTTAAGAAAAAGGAGATAAGTGTCATCATGCGTAAGCAACCCATTGAGGTTGGTGACCGTTTCGTAAAGATTGGTACGTACCAGAAAGCTGTCTGGAGTGTTGCGCGTATCTATCAGTTGCCCTCAGAACCGCCACATGCGCATTTGCGAATGGTTGATGATCGTAAGGAATCATTGACCGTCTCTGTTCCCACCCTCGCCGACGCGCATTTCTTCCGCCGCGCCTGATCGTCCGTGCAACCCCGCCCTGCGGGGACGGCATTTGACGGCGAGGCCGCGGGAGAGGCACACCCTGACTGGTGATACCAACTCGCGCCGCCGCCGTCGTTGCCGTGCTTGCCGCCACCACCGCCGCCCAGGCGTTGGTGGCGCTGGCGATGCTGTCTTTGGCCGCCATCGCCCCCGAGGTGGCTCGTGCCCTGGCCATCGAGCCGGCTCTGGTCGGCTGGTGGATCAGTCTCGCCTATGGCGGGGCCATGCTGACCTCGCTGGGCGGCAGCGCCCTGGTCCGCCGTCTCGGCGCCACCCGCACCACCCAGGTGGCCTTGGCATTGGTCGGCCTGGGAGCGCTGTCCGCCGCCTCCGGGCGCCTGGTCCTGGTGGCGGCGGCGGCGGCGCTGGTCGGGCTGGGCTACGGCCTGACCAATCCCGGCGCCTCGCACCTGCTGGTGCGCTCGACAACCCCGGCCAATCGCAATCTGGTCTTCTCGGTCAAGCAGACCGGGGTGCCGCTGGGCGGCACCATCGCCGGGCTGATGGCGCCGCCGGTGGCGCTGGCCTTCGGCTGGCCGGCGGTGATGGCGGTGGTGGCGGTGCTGGCCGTGGTGCTGGCCGTGGCCCTGGCCCCGGTGCGGGCGGCGTGGGATGCCGATCGCGATCCGTCGGCCCGCTTCACCGAGCATCCGCTGGCCGGGCTGGCGCTGATCTGGGGCGATCCGAGATTGCGGGCGCTGTCGCTGGCCGGCTTTGCCTACGCCGCGGTGCAGTTGTCGCTGTCGACCTTCCTGGTCACCATGCTGGTCAAGGACCTCGGCTGGAGCTTGGTCGAGGCCGGCGTGCTGCTGTCGACCGTGCAGGTGACCGGGGTGGTCGGCCGCATCGCCCTCGGGGTGGTCGCCGACCGGGTGTTGCGGAGCAGCCTTGCCGCCTTGGTCGCCGGAGGGGTGGCGACGGCCCTGTTCGCCCTCGCCACCGGAGCCCTGGGACCGGACAGTGCCCGCGTCGCCGTCACCGCCGTGCTGGTGGCCTTCGGCGCGGCGGCGCTGGGCTGGAACGGCGTCTATCTCGCCGGCCTCACCCATGGCACGCCGGCGGCGCAGATCCCGCGCATCACCGGTGCCTCGCTGTTCTTCACCTATGGCGGCGTCCTGGTCGGTCCGCCGGCGTTCGCCGCCCTGGTGCCGTTGGTGGGCAGCTATACCGCCGTCTATGCCCTGTCGGCGCTGCCGGCGCTGCTGGGGGTGGCGTGGCTGATGCGGGCGAAGGGATAGGGGCGACGCCCCTTTTTTGCCGATTGCACCCGCCGGCTTCGCTGGGCATGATCCCGCCGCCATAATCGAAAGACCTGCCATGGACACCGTGTGGATTGCGCTGCTGCTCGGCATCGTCGAGGGCCTGACCGAGTTCCTGCCGGTGTCTTCGACCGGCCATCTGGTGCTGGTCGGCGACCTGCTGGGGTTCAACTTTCCCGGCAAGACCTTCGAGATCGTCATCCAGTTGGGGGCCATCCTGGCGGTGTGCGTGGTCTATCGCACCCGGCTGTGGAATGCGGTCAGCCATGCGGCCACCGATCTCGGCGCAAGGCGGTTCGTCACCGCGTTGCTGGTCGCCTTTCTGCCGGCGATGGTGATCGGCGCCATTGCCTACAAGGCGATCCGCGCCCTGCTCGATTCGCCGGCAGTGATCGCCGTGGTGCTGATCGTCGGCGGCGTCGCCATCCTGGCCATCGAGCGCCTGATCAAGAAGCCCAAGGTGTTCAAGGTCGAGGACTTCACCCTGCCGCTGGCGGTGAAGATCGGCCTGTTCCAATGCCTGTCGATGGTCCCGGGCGTGTCGCGCTCGGGGGCGACCATCATGGGGGCGCTGCTGATGGGCGTCGAGCGGCGCACGGCGGCCGAGTTTTCGTTCTTCCTCGCCATTCCCACCATGGTGGCGGCGACCGCCTACAAGACCTACAAGGACTGGGCGCTGCTGACCTTCGACAACGCCGCCCTGATCGCGCTCGGCTTCGTCGCCGCCTTCGTCGTCGCCCTGCTGGTGGTCAAGGCGGCGGTGGCCTTCATCGGCCGTCACGGCTTCGCCCCCTTCGCCTGGTATCGCATCGCCTTCGGGGGGGGAATGCTGGTCCTGTTGATGATGCGGTGACAGGGGAGAAATTCCGCGCTAAACAGGAGGCCTCACCTTCCCACAGCACCTGGGGCCTCCCTTGAAAGCTGCCGTCATCGTTTTCCCCGGCTCCAATTGCGACCGCGACGTGGCGGTGGCCCTGGAAGCCAGCATGGGTGCCAAGCCCCTGATGGTTTGGCACCGCGACACCGAGCTGCCGGAGGTCGACCTGATCGCCGTCCCGGGCGGGTTCTCGTATGGAGATTATCTGCGCTGCGGGGCCATGGCCGCCCACTCGCCGATCATGCGCGAGGTCAAGGCCCGCGCCGACCGCGGCACCCGCGTGCTGGGCATCTGCAACGGCTTCCAGATCCTCACCGAGGCGGGGCTGCTGCCGGGCGTGCTGATGCGCAATTCCGGGCTGAAGTTCATCTGCCGCGACGTGCATCTGAAGGTCGAGAACGACCGTTCCGACTTCTGCCGCTACTACCGGGCCGGCGACGTGGTGCGCTTCCCCATCGCCCATGCCGAGGGCAACTACTTCGCCGATCCCCGTGTCTTCGCCGAGATGGAAGACAACGGCCAGGTGGCGTTCCGCTATTGCAGCGCCGACGGCGCGGTCAGTGCGGCCACCAACCCCAACGGCTCGCTGGGCAACGTGGCCGGAATCTACAACGACCGTTTCAACGTGCTGGGCCTGATGCCGCACCCCGAGCGCCTCGCCGAGGAAGTGCTGGGCGGCGCCGACGGCAAGCGGATGTTCGATTCGCTGGTGGAGGCGCTGTCCTAGCGCCACCGAAGAAATTCGTCATGGCCGGGCTTGACCCGGCCATCCACGTGGTGCCGCAAGACGAACGTCGACGGTGCGGACCGGCGTGGATGCCCGGATCAAGTCCGGGCATGACGGTGGTGACATGTGCGGCGGCTTCGCCTGCTGCGAGGAGAGGACGTTCATGACCGATATTTCCCCCGAGACCATCGCCCAGCACGGCATCAAGCCCGACGAGTACCAGCGGATCCTCGACATCCTCGGCCGTGCCCCCAACCTCACCGAACTGGGCATCTTCTCGGTGATGTGGTCGGAACACTGCTCCTACAAATCGTCGAAGAAGTGGCTGAAGACCCTGCCGACCACCGCGCCGTGGGTGATCTGCGGCCCGGGCGAGAATGCCGGCATCATCGACATCGGCGACGGCCAGGCGATCATCTTCAAGATGGAGAGCCACAACCACCCCAGCTTCATCGAGCCCTACCAGGGCGCGGCGACCGGAGTCGGCGGCATCCTGCGCGACGTCTTCACCATGGGCGCGCGGCCGATCGCCAACCTCAACGCCCTGCGCTTCGGCGACCCGTCGCATCCCAAGACCCGCCATCTGGTCGCCGGCGTGGTCGCCGGCATCGGCGGCTACGGCAATTGCGTCGGCGTGCCCACCGTCGGCGGCGAGACCAATTTCCACGCCTCCTACAACGGCAACATCCTGGTCAACGCCATGACCGTCGGCTTGGCCGACCAGTCGCGGATCTTCTATTCCGCCGCCGCCGGCATCGGCAATCCGGTGGTCTATGTCGGCTCGAAGACCGGCCGCGACGGCATCCACGGCGCCACCATGGCCTCGGCCGAGTTCAATGAGGATTCCGAGGAGAAGCGGCCCACCGTCCAGGTCGGCGACCCCTTCACCGAGAAGCTGCTGATCGAGGCCTGCCTGGAGCTGATGGCCACCGACGCCATCGTCGCCATCCAGGACATGGGCGCCGCCGGCCTGACCTCGTCGTCGTTCGAGATGGCCTCCAAGGGCGGGCTGGGCATCGAGATGGACCTCGACGCCGTGCCGATGCGCGAACAGGGCATGACCGCCTACGAGATCATGCTCTCCGAATCCCAGGAACGCATGCTGATGGTCCTCAAGCCCGGCAAGGAGGCGATGGCCAAGGCGGTGTTCGACAAGTGGGAGCTCGACTTCGCCATCGTCGGCACCCTTACCGATACCGGCCGCATGATCCTCAAGCGCAACGGCCGCATCGAGGCCGACCTGCCCATCGATCCGCTCGCCCAGGCCAGCCCGGAATACGACCGCCCGTGGGTGGTCCCGGCCAAGCGGCCGGTGATCGACGCCAAGGACGTTCCCGCGGTCGAGGCCACCGAGGCCCTGAAGACCCTGCTCGCCTGTCCCGATCTGGCCTCCAAGCGCTGGATCTGGGAGCAGTATGACCACATGGTGATGGGCGACACCGTGCAGCGCCCCGGCGGCGACGCCGCGGTGGTGCGCATCCACGGCACGCCTAAGGCGGTGGCGATGACCACCGACGTCACCCCGCGCTACTGCCAGGCCGATCCCTACCAGGGTGGCCGTCAGGCGGTGGCCGAGGCCTATCGCAACCTGTCGGCGGTCGGCGCCCTGCCGCTGGCGGTGACCGACAACCTCAATTTCGGCAATCCGGAAAAGCCCGAGATCATGGGCCAGATCGTCGAGGCCATCCGCGGCATGGGCGAGGCCTGCCGCGACCTCGACTTCCCGGTCGTTTCCGGCAACGTCTCGCTCTACAACGAGACCGCCGGGGCGGCGATCCAGCCGACGCCGGCCATCGGTGGCGTCGGCCTGCTGCAGGACGTCACCCGCTCGGCCAGCCTGTCCTTCAAGGCCGCCGGCAACGCCGTGGTGCTGTTCGGCGAGACCAAGGGCTGGCTGGGCGCCTCGCTGTATCTGCGCGAGGTGTGCGGCCGCGAGGAAGGCGCACCGCCGCCGGTGATGCTGCATCGCGAGCGGCGCAAGGGCGAACTGGTCCGCGCGCTGATCGCCGAGGGTCTGGTCGAGGCCTGCCACGACGTGTCCGACGGCGGTGTGCTGGTGGCGGTGGCCGAGATGGCCCTGGCCGGCGGCATCGGCGCCCAGGTCGACCATCCCTCGACCCTGCCGCTGCACGCCTGGTGCTTCGGCGAGGACCAGGGGCGCTACCTGCTGGAGGTGCGTCAGGACCAGCTGGCGACGGTGCTCGAACAGGCGGCGGCGCAGGACGTCACCGCCCGCGTCATCGGCACCACCGGCGGCACGGTGATCTCCATCGGCGGCCGCGCCGTCGAACTGGCCGAACTGAAGGCGCTCAACGAAGGCTGGTTGCCCGGCTACATGGGCGCGGAGATTGCCCAGCACTGACCGTTTGCCCCTCGCCCGCAGGCGGGCGAGGGGCCGCCCTCAATGGCTCATCAGCACCGGCAAGGTCATGTGCCTGAGGATGTGGCGGGTGCCGGCCCCCTTGAAGAAGGGCAGCTGATAGCCGCCATGGGCGCCCATCACCAACAGGTCGGCGCCCTGGTCGAAGGCACGGCTGAGGATCAGGTCCATCACCCCGATGTCGTCGCCGGCCAGCACCTCGCGGTTGACGCGGATGCCGTGGGCGGACAGGTAGTCGTGGATGGAGAGCGGCGGCAGCTGCCCGTCGCTGGCCGGCGCGGTGCGGGTGCCGCGGATGGTCAGGACGTCGACCTGGGCGGCGCTCTCCAGGAACGGCATGGCATCGTGCAGCGCGCGGGCGGCCTCGCGGCCGGCGTTCCACGCCAGCAGCACGTTGCTGCCGATGGTCGGATAGTCGCCGACCGAGGGGACGATCAGCACCGGCCGGCCGGCTTCCAGGATCAGGGTTTCGATCAGGTCTTCGGGGGCGTCCTTGCCCTCGTGGTGCTGGCCGACCACCACCAGGTCGGCGAAGCGGGCGGCGGCGGCTGTCTCGGACAGCACGTGGCCGGTCTCGCCATGGGACAGGCTCCACCAGCGGCCGCGGATGCCGGCGGCGGCGGCGAGCGCGGCGAACACCTGTTCGCTGGCGGCGGTGGCGGCGAGGAAGGCGTCCGAGGCCCGCCGGGCCACCATGGCCGGGCTGTGGTGTTCGACGCGGCCGAACAGGCCGGTCAGGCGGGCGCCGAAGCGTTTGGCCACGCCGGCGGCCATACCGATGCGCAAGGCGTCGCGCTCGCCGCCGTCGCAGTGGACCAGGATGTCCTTGAAGCTCATGGAACATGCCCCCTTAAACGGAAATGCCGCGCCGCTTCAGCCACGGCGCCACCATGCCGACGATGCCGGCGCGGAAGGCCAGGACGCAGACGACGAAGATGATGCCCTGGACGATGGTCACCAGCGAGCCGGCCTCGGCCAGGTAGTTCTGGATCGCCACCACCAGGAAGGCGCCGGCGGTGGGGCCGAAGATGGTGCCGACCCCGCCCAGCAGGGTCATCAGCACCACCTCGCCGGACATGTGCCAGTTGACGTCGGTCAGCGAGGCGAGCTGGAACACCAGACTCTTCATCGACCCCGCCAGCCCCGACAACGCCGCCGAGAGCACGAAGGCGATCAGCTTGTAGCGGTCGACCTCGTAGCCCAGCGACACGGCGCGCGGCTCGTTGTCGCGGATCGCCTTCAGCACCTGGCCGAACGGCGAGCGGACCACCCGGTGCAGCGCCAGCAGCGCCAGCACGAACACTCCCAGCACGAAGTAATACATGGTCAGCATGTCGGTGAGGTCGAACACGCCGAACAAATGGCCGCGCGGCACGCCCTGGATGCCGTCCTCGCCATGGGTGAAGGGGGCCTGGATGGCCAGGAAGTACATCATCTGCGCCAGGGCCAGGGTAATCATGGCGAAGTAGATGCCCTGGCGGCGGATCGCCAGCCAGCCGAAGCCGAGCCCCATCACCATCGCCGAGGCCATGCCGGCGAGGACGGCGAGTTCCGGGTTCCAGCCCCATGCCTTGGCGGCATGGGCGGTGACATAGGCGGCGAAGCCGAAGAAGGCGGCGTGGCCGAACGACAGCAGGCCGACATAGCCGAGCAGCAGGTTGAAGGCCGAGGCGAACAGGGCGAAGCACAGCCCCTTCATCAGGAACACCGGGTAGATGCCGAACGGTGCCGCC
>JACRFY010000206.1 GCA_016212565.1 Magnetospirillum sp.
CGCTGCTGCCGCGGCGCTAAAGCATCGAGCGCCAAATATGGCGCACAATGCTTTAGCCCTCGCCGGGCGCTCGCTCCGCTCGCTGGGCCGCGCCCTCAATGGGCGCTGAAGCCGCCCCGTTTCAGGCATCGCGGGTCGGTAAGGCCGGTGGGCGGCTGAAGCGTGATGCCCAGTTTGGGCATCACGCTTCAGGCCTTCAGCTTGTACCCGGTGGCGAGCATGCGCCAGGTGCCCAGCAGCAACGCGGCGTCGGCCAGGGCGACGAAGACGATTCCCCCCGCCACCGGCCCGTCGGCCTGGCCGAGGAAGCCGTAGCGGAAGCCGTCGATCATGAAGAAGAACGGATTGGCCAGGGCGATGGCGTGGAAATGCTCCGGCAGGCGCTCGATGGAATAGAAGGTGCCGGACAGGAAGCTCAGCGGCGTGACCAGGAAGTTGGTCACCGCCGCCATGTGATCGAACTTGTCGGCCCAGATGCCGCCCATCATCCCCAGCAGCGACAGCATCAGCGAGCCCATCACCGCGTGGTAGAGCACCAGCCCGGGATGGGCCAGGTGGATGGGGACGAACAGCGCCATCGCCGCTCCCACCGCGATGCCCACCGCCACCCCGCGGGCCACCCCGCCCAGGGCGATGGCCAGGGTCTGCTCGACCGCCGACAGCGGCGGCATCAGCAGGTCGACGATGTTGCCCTGGACCTTGGCGATGATCAGCGACGACGAGGTGTTGGCGAAGGCGTTCTGCACCATCGCCATCATGATCAGGCCGGGGGTGAGGAATTCGACGAACGCCACCCCCTTGACCTCGGCCGCCACCGGGCCGAGCGCGAGGGCGAACACCGCCAGGAACAGCAGCGTCGTCACCACCGGGGCGATGATGGTCTGGAAGTAGACCTTGAGGAAGCGCCGCACCTCCTTGACCAGCAGGGTCCAGGCGCCCAGCCAGTTGACCGGGCCATAGGCGCGGGGAGTGAGGGGATGGCTGTGCTCGGTCATGGCGCCCCCGGCGGATTCGCTTGTAGAGTGGCGGCATGACGCCACAACGCCCGCCGCCCAGGATCACCCCCCAGTATCTGGAGAATGCCGCGTTGCATTACCTGGAACGCTTCGCGTCGTCCAGCGTCAACCTGGAGCGGGTGTTGAAGCGCAAGGTGGCACGCTCGCTGGCCCATTGGGGCGGCGCGCCCGAGACCGCCGCCGCCCAGGTCGCCGCGGTGATCGAGAAACTGACCCGGCTCGGCTATCTCGACGACGCCCAATACGCCGCCGCCAAGGCCGCCAGCCTGCACCGCCGCGGCAAGGCGGCGCGGGTGATCCGCGCCACCCTGTCGGCCAAGGGCGTGGCCGCCCCGCTGGCCAAGGCCGCCGCCGCCGAAGGCGACGACCGCGCCGCCGCCATCCGCCTTGCCCAGCGCCGTCGCCTCGGCCCCTTCGCCCCACCGGAGAAACGCGCCGACTGCCGCCGCCGCGACCTGGGCGTGATGGTGCGGGCGGGGTTCTCCTACGACGTCGCGCAAGCGGTGATCGACGCGGCGACGGCGGAGGATCTGGCGGAGGAGTGAGGGCGCCGCTGGTGGTGGCGGAGGAGGCGGATTCACCGCCAAGACGCCAAGAGGGCACCAAGACACCAAGGGGTCATGGACTCGTCCGCGCCTTGGCGCCTTGGCGATGCCGCCGAAGGCGGCCTTGGTGTCTTGGTGGTGAACGTGTCGCAGGCCCCCTGAAACAGCGGGATAAGCCATTGGGGTGAATGCATTTCCCTCTTAACTGAACCGCATTGCGCCGAACCCAGCAATCGCTCACGCCTCACCCGGCGCTGCGCGCCGTCCGTTCGCGCGCGATGGGCTTGCGCGTCGCCAGGCCGCGGCGGGTGCGGCGGATCTCGAACGATTTCAGGCTGACATAGGTGGCCCAGCCGACCAGCGTCATGCCGGCGATGAAGGCCCCGTAGGCCAGCGGCCAGGGAATGGCCGCGGTCATCATCGAAAACTCCGACATGCCGCCGATGCCGGCCAGGACATTGATCGGCATGAACACCACGCTGACCACGGTCAACTGCGACACGCGGCGGTTCTGGTTGATGTTGATGAAGCCGACGGTGGCGTCGAGAAGGAAGTTGATCTTTTCGAACAGGAACGCGGTGTGGCTGTAGAGCGATTCGATGTCGCGCAGCATCTCGCGCGCCTCGTCGGCCTGCGGCTGCGACAGGAACTTGCCGCGGATCAGGAACGACACCGCCCGTTGGGTATCGAGCATGTTGCCGCGGATGCGTCCGTTGAGATCCTCCTCCTCGGCGATCTCGGAGAGGATGCGTGCGGCGTCGGTGTCGCTGACCCGCTCGCTCAACACCTCCTGGCTGACCGCGCGCAGGGTGGCGTAGGTGTCCTCCAGGGCGTCGGCGGAGTACTCGACGTCGGCGGCGTAGAGGTCGATCAGCAGGTCCTTGCAGTCGACCACCGAGCCGGGCTGGTTGCGGGCGCGCAGGCGTTGCAGGCGGAACACCGGCAGTTCCTCGTTGCGCACGGTGAACAGGATATCGGCGTGGACGATGAAGGCCACCGGCACGCTGCGCGATTCGCCCTCGCGGTCGAGCAGGAAGTTGGAATGGAGGTGAACCTCGTCGTTCTCCTCGACGTAGAAGCGGGCGCTGACCTCAAGGTCGGTCAGTTCGTCGGGATCGGGCAGTTCGAGGCCGAAATGGCGGCCGAACCAGCTCCGCTCCGGGCGCGAGGCGTCGAGCAGGTCGATCCACACCGGCCGCACGCCCTCCAGGTCCTTGGGCGTGGCGATGGTCAGCACGCGCATGCGGCCGTTGATCAGTTCGTAGGCGGTGATCTGTCCCTGCCGGCATCGCGGCTGGCGCTCGCCGACCAGCTCGGTGCGGCGGGCATCGCCAAGCTCCCACAGGATATCGTCGATCCGCTCCTCGTCGACCAGGGCCCACAGCAGCCGGGCATCGTCGACGGGCAGCGAGTCGAGGATGCGCCCGATCTCCGCCACCGGCAAGCGGGCCAGCAGGACCTGCAATTCGGCGAGGTGCTGCTGATGGACGACGGTCTCGACCAACTCGCGGCGCGGCATGGCCTGGTTGCGGACCATGCTCTCGACGATCTTCTGCTTGTGGAGCAGGTCGACGATGGTCTGCTGCGGCATGGGCGTGGTTGGGGTCACGCGGGTCCCTCGCTCGATCGCGCCCGGCGGGGCGAGCCATTGGGCTAACCCACCCGGGGGCCAGGCGTCAAGCGGTTCCCCGGTGTCAATTCGCTCGCGCCCGGTCCGGCGGCTGCTGGATGATCACCCCGTACCAGCCCAAGCCGCGATAGGTCTCGTACCCCGGAGTCAGGGCATAGCCGACGATGCGGCCGTCGGGATCGGCATAGGCCCCCATGTCGCCGTGCTGGGTGGCCAGCGGCACCGTCTCGGACAGCACCCCGAAGCGGTCCGAGGCGGCGATCACCCGCCGGTCCTGGTCGACCAGCAGGCAGCGCGAGGTCGAACGTTCCTCCGGCCGCAGCCGCACCCCCTTGATCACCGCCTCGGCCTGCGGCTGCCAGTCGAAGAAGATGCCCAGCGCCCCGATCGGGGTCCCGGTCGCCGCGCCGCTGTCGCGGATGGCGGTGGCATAGGTGGCCACCAGGGCGCCGTCGAGCTGGGGACTGGCGGCGATGTTGGCGACCGCGTATTCGCCGCCGTCGGCGGTGGCCATCGCGTCCTGGAACCAGGCCTCGCGGCCGACATTGGTGCCGATGGCGCGGGGAAAGCGGTCGGGCCGTCCGCTGGCCACCACCCGGCCGGTGCTGTCGGCGATCCACAGGTCCAGGTAGACGGTGTAGGAATCGAGGATCACCCCCAGGCGGGTGCAGGCATGGGCGGCAGCCTCGGCGGTGCCGGTGGCGAGGCAGTCGACCACCGCCGAATCGGTCGCCCACCAGCGCACGTCGCAGGAACGCTCGTAGAGATTGCGGTCGATGACGTCGATCATGTTCAGCGCCAGGTCGGCCAGCCGCGAGCCGCGCAACTGCTGGACCATGGTTTCGCCCAGGCTCATCAGGTCCTGGATGGTGGCGCTCAGTTCGCCCTCCAGCGCCTGGGTGATGGTGTTGATGTCGTTGGAGACGTTCTTGACCTCGTTGGCCACCACCGCGAACCCTCGCCCCGCCTCTCCGGCCCGGTTGGCCTCGATCAGGGCGTTGAGGGACAGGATGCGGGTGGTGCCGGTCACCTGTTTGATGGCGCGGATCTTGTCGCAGGCGACGTCGTAGACCGCCCGTGTCAGTTCGAGGATTCTCTCCGGTTCCGCCATCGCCCGCCCTCCCGATTGTGGACAAATTATGTGCACATCCACGTTGAAGCCTAAAATATCATCATTTCCGTAGCGGGGGCAACCATGGCGGGGAATAATACCGGTGAACGCTCGATCCGACTCGGCGGGACTTGCCAAACAGCGGCCCCCATGAATCACTGGGGTTCCACCAGATAGAGGGGGAACCATGTTCGGTCGTCTCAAGATATCGGAAGCGATGACGGCGGCGGAGCTTC
>JACRFY010000204.1 GCA_016212565.1 Magnetospirillum sp.
CGCTCCACGGCCAGATCAAGTTCACCGAACAGGGCGAGGTGCTGTCGGCCAAGTACGCCAATCCGGACACCTCGGTCTACGAACTGACCATGGGCATGACCGGACTGGTCAAGGCCAGCCGCTGCCTGGCGGTGGCCTGCATCCCCGACCGCCCCGAATTCGTCGAGGCGATGGCCGAGATCGCCCGCTTCGGCGAAGAGGCCTACCGTCAGCTCACCGACCACACGCCCGGCTTCATCGACTATTTCTACGAGGCGACGCCGGTCAGCGAGATCGGGCTGCTCAACATCGGCTCGCGTCCCACCCACCGCAAGAAGTCGGATCGCTCGAAGGATTCCGTGCGCGCCATCCCCTGGGTGTTCGGCTGGGCGCAGTCGCGCCTGACCCTGCCGGCCTGGTACGGCATCGGCACCGCCATCGATCGCTGGTGCGGCGGCAACGAGGAGCGGCGGCGCCTGCTGGTGGCGATGACCCGCGAGTGGCCGTTCTTCCGCGCCCTGCTGTCGAACTGCGAAATGGCCCTGTTCAAGGCCGCGCCGCGCATCGCCTACGAATACGCCATGCTCGCCGAGGACCGAGCAATGGCCGACCGCATCTTCGGCCTGATCGCCGAAGAGCACTACCACACCGTCCAGGCCATCCTGATGGCCACCGAAGCGGACGAACTGATCGCCGACAATCCCCGCCTCGCCCGCCAACTGGCCCGGCGCGATCCCGAACTCGATCCCATCAACCACATCCAGATCACCGCCCTCAAACGCTTCCGCGGCGGCGACGCGGCGGAGCGGAATCGCTGGCTGACGCCGCTGTTGCGTTCGATCAACGCCCTGGCGACAGGTCTGCGCAATACCGGTTGAAGGCCGCGCGGCACGGATTGCGATCTATTACGAAAGGCCGGTAAACTGACCCTATCGGATCGGCGGTCGTCTTGGACGACCGCCCCCTGGAGCGGACCACACGCCAATGACGCGACCTCACTCGGCGAATCGAATTCACTGGCTGGTGTTGGGGCTGTTCCTGCTGCTGGTGGCGTCGATTCAGTCCATCGATAGCTTTTCCAGTCGGCAAGCCGCCTTTTCTCAGGCGCGGACCCATCTGCTTGCACAGGCGCGGGTGGTGGATGTCAATCTCAGCCGGCAACTGGAGAGCACCGACCGCACCCTGGCGGCGATCCGCGACGAATTGGCGGCGCGACCGGCCGAGCGTCGCTTCGCCGCCGATTTCAATCGCCAGCTTTCGGTTCTCGACGGTGCCATTCCCGGCGTCCGCACCCTGGTGGTGGTCGATGCCGACGGGATCATCCGCAACTCCGACCGCCCGGAGCTGATCGGCTTCGACGCCGGCCAGCGCGAGTATTTCCTGGCGGTACGGCGCGAATCCTCGCCGACGACGCTCCACCTGACCCCGCCCTACAAGACGGTGCTGGGCACCTGGGCGATGAATCTGGCGCGGATGGTTCCGGGGCCGAACGGCGAATTCCTCGGCGTGGTGGCCGCTACCCTCGACCCCAACTACTTCACCACCCTGCTGGGCTCGGTCAACTACGCCCCCGACATGTGGACCTCGCTCGCCCATGGCGATGGCATGCTGTTCCTGATGGAGCCGGGGCGCGACGGCGTCGCCGGCAAGAATCTGGCCCAGCCGGGGACGTTCTTCAGTCGCCATCGCGACGGCGGCCAGCGCGAATCCGTCCTGACCGGCACCGTCTACGCCACCGGCGAAGAGCGCATGGCGGCGATACGCTCGGTCAGGCCCGCCGGCGCGGCGATGGACCACGAGCTGGTGGTCGCCGTCAGCCGCGACCTGGACGCCATCGCCGAGCCCTGGCGCCGCGATGCCCGCACGCGCCTGGCGGTGATCCTGGTCATCGCGATGATTTCCATCGCCTCCCTGGCTCTTTTCCATCGCTGGCAACGCAGGCACCGGCGTGAGATGGAGATTGCCGATGCCCATCTGGCGGAGAGTGCCGAGCGGCTGCGCCTGGCCACCGAAGGGGTGGGAATCGGCATCTGGGAGTACGATCAGACCAATGGCCGGCTGGTCTGGGATGCCTCGATGTACCGCCTTTACGGCGTCGACGCCACCCAGGCCGATCTTTGCCGCGAGGAATGGCGCCGCCATGTGGTGGCCGAGGATATCGAGCGGGTCGAAGGCGACATCGCCGCCTGCATTGCCGAACGCAGGCCCTACGAAGGACGGTTTCGCATTCACCGCGGCGATGGCGCCATCCGGACCATCCGCTCGCTGGCCCGCGTCCATGTCGACACCGCGACGCACGACGTACGGCTGGTCGGCCTCAACGAGGATATTACCGACCGGCTCGCCGCCGAGGAACACCAGCGCGAGCGCGAGCGCGATATCCGCACCATCCTCGACCACATGCCGTCGATGATCGGCTACTGGGACCGCAACCTCAGGAACCGCTTCGGCAATGCCGCCTACCACACGTGGTTCGGCATCGATTCCGAGCGCATGGTCGGCATGCACATCCGCGACGTCATCGGCGAGGAGCGCTACCGCCTCAACCTCCCGTACATCGAGGCGGTGCTGAACGGCGAGCCGCAGGTGTTCGAGCGCGCCATTCCCGCCCCCGACGGCAATCACGTCCGCCACTCGCTGGCGCAGTACCTCCCCGACGTGGTCGACGGTCGGGTGCAGGGATTCTACGTCTTCGTCCACGACATCACCACGGTCAAGGAGGCCGAGGCGGCGCTGCTGGAAGGCAAGCGGCTGGCCGAGGCCGCCAATCGCGCCAAAAGCGAGTTCCTGGCCAACATGAGCCATGAGATCCGCACGCCGATGAGCGCCATCCTCGGCCTGACCCGGCTGCTGGAGGACATGGAACTCGGCGCCCAGGAGCGCCACTACGTTCAGCGCATCAACGTTTCGGCGCAGTCGCTGCTGGGAATTCTCAACGACATCCTCGATTACTCGAAGATCGAGGCCGGGCGCCTGGACCTCGAGCAGATACCGTTCTCGCTGCGCAAGGTCATCGACACCATCGCCGGGATCGCCGCCACCAATGCCGCCGCCAAGGGCATCGAGACCGTCCTCGATCTGTCGGTCGCGATTCCCGACGGGCTGATCGGCGATCCGTTGCGCTTGCAGCAGGTGCTGCTGAACCTGGCCGGCAACGCGGTCAAATTCACCGCGGTCGGCGAGGTGCTGATCTCGGTACGGGTGCTCGATGCCACGGCCGACGGCGTGTTTCTCGAATTCGCGGTCAGGGACACCGGCATCGGCATCGCCCCCGACCGCCAGGACCGTCTGTTCAAGGCCTTCTCGCAGGCCGACAGCTCGACCAGCCGCCGCTACGGCGGGACCGGCCTGGGGCTGGCGATCAGCAGCCGCCTGGCGGCGCTGATGGGCGGCGAGATCACCTTCACCAGCGCCCCGGGGGAAGGCAGCACCTTCCGCTTTGCCGTCCGCTTCGGCCTGGCCACGGCGGAACAGCTGCCGCCGCCGCGCAGCTTCGACGCCCTGCCCGGGTTGTCGGTGCTGGTGGTCGACGACAACGCCACCGCCCGGGCGGTGATGGCCGAGGCCTGCCGGTCGTTCCGCTGGCAGGCCGAGGACTGCGACTCCGCCGCCGAGGGGCTGGCGGCCTTGCGCCGCGCCACCGTCGCCGGGCGGACGCCGGACGTGCTGCTGATCGACTGGCTGATGCCGGGCATGAACGGCCTGGAGATGCTGGCGGCCATGGCCGCCGATCCGACCATCCAGGCGCCGTCGGTGGTGATCATGGTCACCGCCTTCGCCCCGGGCGACGTCGACCGCGCCGCCGCGGGGCTGCGCCTCGACGCCATCCTGCCCAAGCCGATCACCGCCGGAGCCATCTTCGACGCCGTGACGGCCATCCGCGGCGGCACCCCGGTTCATGCCGCCGCCGAGCGGCCGCCGGCGATGCGCGGACGGGTCGAGGGGCTGCGGGTGCTGCTGGTCGACGACAACGACATCAGCCTGGAAGTGGCCCGCGAGATTCTCCGGCGCGCCGGGGCGGTGGTGTCCACCGCCGACGACGGCGAGTCGGCGGTGGACTTCCTGCGCCAAGCCGCCGACAGCATCGACGTGGTGCTGATGGATGTGCAGATGCCGCGGATGGATGGCTGCCAGGCGACGCGGATCATCCGCGGCGCGTTGGGCCTGACCGACCTGCCGATCTTCGCCATGACCGCCAATGCCCTGGACAGCGACCGCGATGTGGCGCTGGCCGCGGGGATGAACGGCCACCTGACCAAGCCGATCGACCTCGAGATCCTGTTTTCCACTCTGGGGGCGATCCTGCCGCCCGAGCGCCGCAACGCCCCACGCCGGCCGGCGCTCGCTCCGGCCACGGGCCTGCCGGAGATGCCCGGCATCGACCAGCGCACCGCCCTGGCCCGCCTGGGCGGCGATACCGAACTGTTCGTCACCCTGATGCGGCAATTCGACGCGTCGGTGACCGACTCCCTGGCCGAAATCCGCCGCCTGCTGACCGCCGGCGCTGGCGACGAGGTCGCGGCGCTGCTGCATAAGATGCGCGGCGCAGCCGCCAATCTCGGCGCCCTGACCATCGCCCGCCTCGCCTCGGAAGCCGAGGCGGAGATCCGCGACAACGGCGCCGAAGCCGAGATCCTGCCGCTGCTCGCCCAATTGGACGCCGCCGCGGCAGTCGTCTCCGAGGCCGCGCGCCGGTTGCCGGCTTGACCCGGCCATCGGGCTGCCAGAACATGCTTTCATGGCGGCCCCGCCGAGCCTCTTGACCCTGCCCCGGCGGCTCTGGCACACTTGCGGCCATGACATTCGCCTCGACCATTCTGCTGCTGCTTACCGGCCCGGTGTCGTAAAGACGCCGGGGAGAGTTCGTTTTCGCAGCGGGTTTCGTCCGAGGTCGCCATGTCCCCATTCCCCCCCATCGTCGTTCTGACGCTGCGACTTAGCGGCGGTCGCCGGGCTTAGCCTTCGCGCGGCTCTCCGGCGCCCGTATCCCTGCCGCACCAGCTCTCCCCTCAGCAGAAGGACGCCCGGCCATGATGACCGCCGCCGCCGACAAGTATCGCCCCTATCCCCGTTTCGCGTTGCCCGACCGCACCTGGCCGGATCGCATCATCGCCGCGCCGCCGGCGTGGTGCTCGGTCGACCTGCGCGACGGCAACCAGGCGCTGATCGACCCCATGGGGCCGGACAAGAAGGTGCGCCTGTGGCACACCCTGGTGGGGATGGGGGTCAAGGAGATCGAGGTCGGCTTCCCCGCCGCCTCGCAGACCGACGCCGATTTCGTCCGCGCCCTGATCGAGGGCGGGCATATTCCCGACGACGTCACCATCCAGATCCTGACCCAGTCGCGCGCCGACCTGATCGAGAAGAGTTTCGCCGCCATCGCCGGGGCCAGAAAGGCGGTGGTCCACCTGTACAACTCCACCTCCGAGGTGCAGCGCCGGGTGGTGTTCGGCGTCGACCGCCAGGGCTGCATCGACCTGGCCCTGGCCGGCACCGCGCTGGTCCGCGAGCTGTCGGCGGCACGGCCCGAAGGCGAGGTGGTGTTCCAGTATTCGCCGGAAAGCTTCACCGGCACCGAGCCCGATTTCGCCGTCGAAATCGTCGAGGCGGTGGCCGCCTGCTGGGGGGCGGCGCCGGGACGCAGGATGATCGTCAACCTGCCGGCGACGGTGGAGATGAGCACCCCCAACGTCTATGCCGACGTCGTCGAGTGGTTCTGCCGCACCGTCAAAGGCCGGGACGCCATGATCGTCTCGGTCCACCCCCACAACGACCGCGGCACCGCGGTGGCGGCCGCCGAGTTGGCGGTGATGGCCGGGGCCGACCGCGTCGAGGGCACCCTGTTCGGCAACGGCGAGCGCACCGGCAACGTCGACCTGATCACCCTGGGGCTGAACCTGTTCACCCAGGGCGTGGCCCCGGGGTTGGATTTCTCGGACATCGACGGCATCCGCCGCGTCGCCGAGGACTGCACCAACCTGCCGGTCCATCCCCGCCATCCCTATGCCGGCGAACTGGTCTACACCGCCTTCTCGGGCTCGCACCAGGACGCCATCAACAAGGGGTTCAAGGCCCGCGCCAAGGCCAACGACGCGGTGTGGGAGGTGCCCTACCTGCCCATCGACCCCGCCGATGTCGGCCGCACCTACGAAGCGGTGATCCGCATCAACAGCCAGTCGGGCAAGGGCGGCGTCGCCTATCTGCTGGAGCGCGACCACGGCCTGCAATTGCCGCGCGCCTTGCAGGTCGAGTTCTCGAAGACGGTGCAGCAGCGCGCCGACAGCGCCGGCCGCGAGCTGTCGGCGGCCGAGATCTTCGACGTCTTCGCCGCCGCCTATCTGGCGCCCGGACGGCTGACGGTGGCGGAATACGCCACCGTCTCGGTGGCCAAGGGCGTCCGCGCCGTCACCGCCACCATCGCCGTCGCCGGCGCCGAGCGGGTGGTGCAGGGCACCGGCAACGGCCCGGTCGACGCCTTCGTCAACGCCCTGGGCCAGGATGCCGGCGTCGCCGTGGTGGTCAGGGACTATCACGAGCACGCGGTCGGCTCCGGCTCCGAGGCCCAGGCGGCCTGCTACGTGGCCATCGACGATGGCCGCGGCGGAATCGTGCACGGCGCCGCCCTGCATGCCGACGTCACCATGGCGGCGCTGATGGCGGTGGCCAGCGCCGTCAACCGGCGGGGGTAGGGCCAAAACCATTCGTCACCCCCCGGGGCAAGCCTGGGGGGTGACGACGGCAGGGTAATCGGGCGAAGGAAGATGGTCCCACGAGAAAGTCGTCATCCCCGCGAAGGCGGGGATCCATGCGTCCGCGGGCGCGATCTTCGGCCTTGCGCATCAGCTGTCCCCACTATGGATCCCCGCCTTCGCGGGGATGACGGACAGTGTAAAGGACTGCGGTCCTTCACCGGATTGCCCTGGTGACGGCTGAGGGCTTGCTTCTCAGATCTCCACCTGGCTGCCCAGTTCCACCACCCGGTTGGAGGGCAGGTGGAAGAAGTCCATGGCGCTGGTCGCCGACTTGCTCATCATCGCGAACAGGTGCTCGCGCCACAGGGCCATGCCCGGCTCGGAGCTGGGGATCAGGGTCTCGCGCGACAGGAAGTAGGAGGTCGACATCGGCTCCCAGAAGAAGCCGAGCTGGTCGCTGCGCGCCTGGGCCAGGGCCTTGGGGATGTTGGGGTCCTGCATGAAGCCGTAGCGCAGGATGATGCGGTGCATGCCCGGGGCGATGGGGGCGGCCTCGATGCGCCGCTCCTCGGCGACGAAGGGCACTTCTTCGACCAGCACCGTCAGCAGCACCACCCGCTCGTGCAGCACCTTGTTGTGTTTGAGGTTGTGCAGCAGCGCCAGCGGCGTGCCCTCGGTGGCGCCGGTGAGGAACACCGAGGTGCCGGGCACCCGCACCACCCGCTCGGACAGCGAGGCGAGGAAGTCGTCGACCGGCAGGGCATCCTTGCGCAGCCGCTCCATCAGCAGCACCCGGCCCTTCTTCCACGTCGTCAGCAACAGGAAGACGGTGACGGCGATCGCCAGCGGGAACCAGCCGCCGTGGAAGATCTTGGTCGAGTTGGCGAGGAAGAAGGCCAGATCGGCGATCAGGAAGATGCCGACCAGGATCGCCGCCCGCCTGGGATTCCACTTCCACAGCAGCAGCATCACCATGGCGATCAGCAGGCAGTCGATGACCATGGTCCCGGTCACCGCCACGCCGTAGGCCGAGGCCAGGTTCGACGAACTGCCGAAGCCGATCACCAGGGCCATCACGAACACCATCAGGATGAAATTGAGCGCCGGGATGTAGATCTGGCCGATCTCGCGCTCGGAGGTGTGGATGATGGTCATGCGCGGCAGATAGCCCAACTGCACCGCCTGGCGGGTCACCGAGAAGGCCCCCGAGATCACCGCCTGCGAGGCGATGACGGTGGCGCAGGTGGCGAGGATCAGCATCGGCACCCCGGCCCAGCTCGGCGCCAGCATGAAGAACGGATTCTCCACCGCCTCGGGGTGCTTGAGAAGCAGCGCCCCCTGGCCGAAATAGTTCAGCACCAGCGCCGGCAGCACCAGCATGTACCAGGCGAGGCGGATCGGCAGGCGGCCGAAATGGCCCATGTCGGCATACAGCGCCTCGGCGCCGGTCACCGCCAGCACCACACTGCCCAGGGCGAGGAAGCCGATCCAGCCCTCGGCGATCATGAAGCGGACGGCGAAATGGGGCGACAGCGCCCCCAGCACCTCGGGGGCGGTGGCGATGTGCTTGACCCCCAGCACCGCCAGGGTGCCGAACCACAGCAGCATCACCGGGCCGAACATCACCCCGACCATGCTGGTGCCGTGGCGCTGGATCATGAACAGGCACAGCAGGATGCCCAGGGTCAGCGGGATCACGTAGCGCTCCAGCGCCGGGGCCACCACCTGAAGGCCCTCGACCGCCGACAGCACCGAGATCGCCGGGGTGATCATCGAATCGCCGTAGAACAGGGCGGCGGCGAAGATGCCCAGGGCTCCGACCATGGCCAGCACCGCCGGGCGTCCCTGGGCGGCCTTGTGGACCAGGGCCAGCAGCGCCAGGCTGCCGCCCTCGCCGCGGTTGTCGGCGCGCATGATGACGATCACGTACTTGATCGACACCACCAGGGTGATGCCCCAGAAGATCAAGGACAGCACCCCCAGCACATGCAGGCGGTCGATGGGCAGCGGATGCGGGCCGGCGAACGTCTCCTTGAGCGCATAGAGCGGGCTGGTGCCGATGTCGCCGAAGACGACGCCCAGCGCACCGAACATCAGGGCGAAGACGTTGCGCGAGTGGCCGTCGTGGCGGCCGTCCTCGGCAGCGGGAGTGGGAGTCATCTCGTTGTCCACCGTGTGGTCGGTATTCCCCTGCGGGACGGCATATGCCTACCGAACTGGGCGGCAGAGTCAAGCGTCACCCTGTGTCGCCGCGGGTGCGGCGGCGGAACTCGGCCGCGGCGGGGGAACTCCGCGGCACCTCCGCCGTTGGTCTAGGCGTGCAGCCAAGGAGACCGTCATGTCGATCATCGGCGCCATCGTCATCGGCCTGCTGGCCGGAATCGTCGCCAAGCTGCTGATGCCGGGACGCGATCCCGGCGGCTTCATCCTGACCATCGTGCTGGGCATCGGCGGTGCCCTGCTGGCGACCTGGATCGGCCACGCCGCCGGCTGGTACGCCGCCGATCAGTCGGCGGGGTTCATCGGCGCGGTGGTGGGCGCGGTGGTGATCCTGGGCCTGTACCGCCTCGTCGCCGGACGGCGGCGGATCGATTAGAGCGCCGCGCCTCAAACGTGCAATGAAACGCTTTTGCGAGCATTGAGCGAGCGGCCCAGCGGCCGGAGGGCCGCGCCCGGCGAGGGCAAAACTGTAATGCCTAAACAGAAACCGACTGGATCGAGGGCGACCACCCTCGATCCAGTCGGTTTCTGTTTAGGCGGGCAATCACCGTGGCAGCCGCCCGCCGGGGGGAAGGGGCAAGTGGCGGGCGGCTCCACGGGACAAGGCAGCGAATCGGGGGGGAGGCTGCCTTGCCGGACCGGGTGATCAAGGTTCGGTGCAAAGGGGGGATGCCGAACCCGTGCCATCACCCTATCGCGAGTGAGAGGGGGGCGATATTGACCCAACGGGTATCGTGCCCGGCGCAAGGGGAGGGGAGGGAGCGCCGCCGCCACCATAAGGTATTGGAACGGTCCTCCTATGGTCGGGTTCCCGGCGATGGCCCGGTCGCTCTGTTTGCGGTACAATCGAGACCGCTCTGTGGGAGGACGCGGTCATGACCAACACCACCAAGGTTGTCTTCATCGGTGCCGGCAGCATGTCGTTCGGGTTGTCGATGTTCCGCGACCTGTTCTCCGCCTGCGAGTTGCGCGGCAGCACCCTGGTGCTGGTCGACACCAACCCCGAGGCGCTCGACCGCATGACCCGGCTGGCCGGGATCATGAACGCCGCGTCGGGCGCCGGCATGATCATCGAAAAGACCACCGAGCGCCGCGCCGCCCTGCCCGGGGCGAAATTCGTCATGAACTCGGTGGCCATCGACCGCAACCGGCTGTGGAAGCTGGACTTCGAGATCCCCAAGCGCCTGGGCATCCGCCACACCCTGGGCGAGAACGGCGGTCCCGGCGGCCTGTTCTTCACCATGCGCACCCTGCCGCTGGTGTTCGACATCGTCCGCGACGTCGAGGAGCTGTGCCCCGACGCCCTGTTCATCAACTTCTCCAACCCCGAGAGCCGCATCATCATGGCTCTGGGCAAGTACAGCCCGGTCAAGGCCATCGGCATGTGCCACGGCCTGTTCATGGCCCGCGACGACATCTCCAAGGTCATGGGCGTCAAGGACGAGACGCTGGACCTGTGGGGCGCCGGCCTCAACCATTTCCAGTGCGTGATGAGCCTGCGCGACAAGGCCAGCGGCCGCGACCTCTATCCCGACCTGTTCGCCGCCGACAAGACCCACGATCCCGCCTTCCGGCCCTTGACCCGCAAGCTGATGCGCGTCTTCGGGCATTGGCTGACCTGCAGCGACGACCATCTCGGCGAGTACCTCGCCTATGGCTGGGAGGGCGGCGAGGAGGGCTATCCCTTCGAGTGGGACGAGGGCAATCGCGCCGAGATGAAGCGCGACCTCGACATCGCCCTGGCCGGCGGGCCGATGCCCAAGTGGTGGATGGAGCCGTCGGGCGAACGCGGCATCGCCGTCATCGCCGGCATGATCCACAACCAGAAGCGCTTCATCGAATCGGCCATCGTCTACAACCGGGGCGCCATCCCCAACCTGCCTGCCGACCTTGCCGTCGAGGTGCCGGTGGTCGCCGACGCCGCCGGCATCCACACGGTGTCGCTGGGGCCGGTACCCGATCCGATCGCCAAGCTGATGACCATCCAGGCCGGGGTGCAGCAATTGTCCGTCGAGGCGGCCGTGCATGCCTCGAAGGACCTGGCGCTCCAGGCCTTGCTGATCGATCCGGTGGTGACGTCGACCGCGGCCGCCACGCAGTTGCTCGACGAGTTGTGGGAGATCAACAAGCCCTACATCCGCAAGTGCGTGTAGGCAACGCGCCTCGCATTTTCCCGCCTCTGCCCCCATTGCGCCACCGCCGCGGACCGGCCGAGGCGCGATAATCGTCGCCGGAAAGACGGGCAGAGGAGGTGGCCATGCGAGCCCTGCTGTTGGCGACGACGGCGATCATGCTGGCCTCGGTTGCCTGGGCGGGCGGCCGGTCGGCGAGCGAGACCTGCTCCAGCACCGGCCTGCGTCCGGGGACGCCGGCCTTCACGGTGTGTGTGTCCCAGGTGGGCGGCGACGATCCGCTGTCGGCGCTCGAAACCGCCACCGCCTCGGGGACGCCGCGCGACGGCTCCGACGATGCGGCGGCGGCCATCACCCCCGAGGGCGGCAAGGCGCTCAAGGACGTGCCGCGGATGCCGAAGCTGGGCCTTGAGCCCAACGGCCTGTTCGGTGCGTCCACCGGCCTGGTGATCGGGTCCCAGGCGCCGCCGCTGGCCGCGCCGCCGCCCGCTCCCCCGTCGTCGCTGCCTCCGCCGCCGGTCGCCGGGGGCGGCTTCGTCCAGCCGCCGCGGGCGCCGGAAATGCCGGCCGGCTTCGTCTCCGGCTTCAGCGGCTGGCCGTTCGGCAATTAAAGCGCGATGCCCAAAAGGGGCATCACGCTTCAGGTATTATGGTTTCGCCCTCGCTGGGCGCGCCCTCCGGTCGCTTGGCCGCTCGCTCAATGCTCGCAAAGGCGCCGCGTTGCACATTTAAGGCGCGGCTCTCTAGCCGTTGGGCAGGGTGACGGTGACCCGCAGCCCGCCGCCGTCGCGGTTGCGGGCTTCGACCGAGCCGCCGATGGCGGCGACGTTGCGGCGCACGATCCACAGACCGATGCCGAAATGGGCGGCCCCCGAGGGGTCGCCCTCGGTGCGGTGCGAGACGTAGCGCTCGAACATCCGCTCCAGCACCTCGGCCGGGGCGCCGGGGCCGTGGTCGTCGATGGCCAGCACCACCCGTCCGTGGCCGCGCGCCAGGGTGACGGCGATCCGCCCCCCGGCCGGCGAGAACGAGATGGCGTTGTCGAGCACGTTCTCGATCACCGTTTCCATCAGCTCGGTGCTGCCGCGGATCACACAGTCCGAGGTCAGGCGGCGCTCGATGATCACGCCGCGCTCGGCCACCGCCTCGTCGTAGGAATCGAGCATGGCGGCGAGCAGCCGGGTCAGGTCGACCTTGTCGCGCGGCGGCGTCACCAGATCGGCATTGACCTGATCGAGGCGGCGCGAGGCGGCCACCAGGGCATCGAGACGCTCGACGGCGGCGTCGATCACTTGCAGCGAGCGTCCCGCGGGCGTGCCGCCGACCGTGCGGCGCAGCGGCTCGACCGCCTGGGCGATGGTGGCGATGGGGGTCTTGAAGGCGTGGGCGTTTTCCTCGGCGGCGAAGCGGAAGGCGTCGGCGGTGGCGCGCAGATTGGCGACCATGGCGTCGAGCTCGCCGGCCACCCCGTCCAGTTCGGGAATGCGGTTGACCTTGACGAACGGCTTGGCGGCGACGATTCCCCCCGCCACCCGCCGCGCCTGACGGCCGAAGCGGCGCAGGTTCAGCCACAGTCCGCCGGTGACCGTCAGCACCAGCACCGCCAGCAGGGCATAGAGCGCGGCGGCGAAGGCGACCTCGGGGCTTTTCCAGTAGGGGCGGTCGAGCAGGGTGCCGGCCAGCCCGGCGGTCGATTGCGAGGTCACCACCGTCCAGCACCCGGCCTTGGTGACGAACGGCACCAGGGCGGTCAGCACCTCGTCGCTGCCGTCGGCGGCGGTGTAGCGCAGATCGAGCATGCGGCCGCCCTCGCACCCTTCGGGGACGGCGCGCAGGATGCCGGCGGCCATCAGCCGTTCGCGTTCGGCGGCGACCGCCTCGGGCGGCAGCGGCGGCACCGCGGCGACCAGGAAGGCGGTGGTTTCGTCGATGGGGCGGAACAGCAGCCGCAGGCTCGACCCCTTGGGATCGAGGGCCGCCAGAACCTTGCGGGTCTCGATCACCGACGGCTGCTTCCACCGTCCCAGCCCCAGTTCGAGGGCGCGGGCGATGACCTGCCCCTCGACCTGCAGGCGGGCCATCAGCACCGTGCGCTTGCCCGATTCGGCGGCCGAGAACTCGCCGTAGAGCAGCACCGGCACCAGGGCGAAGGCGCCGGCCATCAACGCCAGCCGACCGGCCAGCGAGCGGGCGATTCGCGCGACGTCAACCATGGCGGCGGTCCTCGCGGGCGGTCATCAGTGGAGGCCCTCCTCCGCCTTCCAGCGGTAGCCGAAGCCGGCGTAATTGCCGATCTGGTCGAAGCTCGGATCGGCGTCGCGGAACTTCTGGCGGATGCGCTTGACGAAGGTGCGGACATTGGCGCGGAAGCCCTCGGGCCCCGCTCCGGCGAGGAAGCCGGCGCCGTGGACCAGATCGTAGATTTCGCGGTACGAGACGTCCTGGCCGGCCAGCTCGGCGAGGCGGCAGACGATCTTGAACTCGGTCAGGGTCAGCTCGACCGGCACCTCGCGCCAGGTGGCGCGGCTGATCTTCAGCTTGAGCGACAACGGCCCCAGGGTGACCGAGTCGGCCTCGTTGGAGTTGGCGGCGCTGCGCGCCTTGGCGCCGTCGAGGATCAGGCCGATGCGCTTCTCCAGGATGGAGAAGCTGCGGCTTTTCTCGACGAAGTCGATGGCCCCGGTGGCCAGCGCCGCCTCCTCGTAGATCTGGTCGGTCAGCGCGGTGAGGAAGATCGCCGGCACCTCCAGATTGGCGCCGCGGATGCGCTTGAGCACCTCGATGCCGTTCATTTCCGGCATCCGCCAGTCGAGGATCACCAGATTGGCCGGCGAGCCCGCCAGCAGATGGTCGAGCGCCGCCGCTCCCTTGGCGAAATCCCGTACCGCATAGCCGGCATCGACCAGGTTGCGGCCCAGGGACTCGCGGAACAGGTCGTCGTCGTCGACCAACACCACCGAGGTAGCCATTCGTGCCTCCGTAACAGCGGATCATTCCGCCCCATCGTCTTTAGCGGGGTACCCTTAAGCGGCAGTTAGTCGACGATCGCCCACCGGCCGTCCGGCTGGCGGCAGGCGGTGCCGAAAACCTGCTGCAAATCGCCGCCGATCCTAGCCATTGCCTGGTATTCCCGGCAGGTCCGCCCTCCCTCGTCCTGGGTACTGCGCAGAGGGATTACCCCGTATTCGCCACCCTGGACGCCGGTCCAGACGATGCGGCGCCGGTCGGGCAGGTGGTCCAGCGCGCGGGCGACGCAGCCGCGGTCGTGCCCATCCATGGTCCGGCCGACGGCGCCGCCGATGACCACCCCCACCACGCGGTCGCCCAGCAATCCGCGCTCGCAGGTGCCGCGGTTGAAGCCATAGGGCAGGCCGCGGGCCACCGGTACGCCGGTGTAGGCGACCCGGGTCGTCGGGGCATAGACCACCCGGTAATCGGCGTGGCGCCGGTGAACGGGGCGCTCCGCATGCGCGGCGCGCCATCCGCCCGCCCACGGCGGCGGCTCGGCAATGGCGGCGGCGGGGACGAAGGCGAGGGCGAGGGCGACGGGGGCCAGGGCGAAAAGCGGGGCGGTGGCGAGGAGGGAACGGGACATGATGGAGTGCCTCTCCGTTCGGGTATGGTCGATACCACCGATTAGAGGCCGGGATATGCTTGCGATCAATCGCTCTCTGCCCCAGGACCTATTTTGACCCGGCCGTCCATTATTTTTTCATTATTTGCCACCAACTTGTCACCGGCCGACGGCGCCATTGCATTGATGCCGCAAGCCGATGCATAGTCGCCACCGTCGCCGTGTCCATTGCCAGCAGCAGAGAGCCATGACCCGTCTGCGTCTTGTCGTTCCCATCCTCGCCGCCGCCGTTACCGCCTGTGCGCCGCTGCCCAACGAAATGCCGTCCTGGCCGTGGGGCGAGGCCAAGGCGCCGATCGCCAAGCCGCGCGGCACCGCGGTCTCCGAGCCCGCCGTGCCGCGCCGCGGCCTCGGGCTGGCCCGGACCAGGCCGAGCGAGCCGCCGCGTCTGATCGGCCTGTCGGAAGACGAGACCGCCGGCCTGCTCGGCCGGCCGGCCGAGGAGGGCGAGGCCGCCCCGGGCAAGGTGTGGATCTACCGCACCTCCGGCTGCCGGCTGGCGGTGCACCTGTTCCCGGACATGGATCGCGGCGGCTTCTATGCGCTGGACGTCACCGCCGCCGAAGGCGAGGCCGATGCGTGCCTGACCCGGCTGGCCGGCGAGGCGCGCAAGAAGGGGTGAGAGGGTGCCCGAGGGCGTCTGCACCCTTCGAGACAGCCGCCGGGGCGGCCTCCTCAGGATGAGGACTTTAATTCTACATCGTACAGGGCGATGGAGGGAGGGAGTCACATGGCGAGGGCAAAACATATGCCTCCACCATGTGCCCCCTGAGGGTTATCTGCCCAGCAGCCGCAA
>JACRFY010000203.1 GCA_016212565.1 Magnetospirillum sp.
CCGCAGGTCGTCGGCCACCGGTGCCCGCAGGGCCAGCACCTTGACGGTCTGCTCGTTGACGAAGTCCTCGCCGGCATCGACCTTGGCGTCCTCGGCGATCACCCGAGCGGCAAGATCGAGGTCGCGGTGAACCAGGGCGTCGAGGGCGGCGCGCAATTGCGCCTCGGCCAAGCCGCCCATGCGGGCGACGGCATCGAGAAGCTTCTGCAGCTCCCGATCGTAGGATTTGACGATGTGCGGCTCGCCGATGGACATGGCCTCGTCTCCTGTCTCAGCCGAAACGGCCGGTGATGTAGCCGTGTGTCAGCGGCTGTTCGGGGGCGGTGAAGATGCGAGCGGTGGGGCCGGCCTCGACGATGTCGCCGAGGTGGAAGAAGGCGGTGTTTTCGGACACCCGCGCCGCCTGCTGCATCGAGTGGGTGACGATGACGATGGTGAACCGTTCCTTGAGTTCGTCGATCAACTCCTCGACGCGGGCGGTGGCGATGGGATCGAGGGCCGAACACGGCTCGTCCATCAGGATTACCTCGGGATCGACGGCGATGGCGCGGGCGATGCACAGGCGCTGCTGCTGTCCGCCCGACAATCCGGTGGCGCGATCGTGCAGGCGGCCCTTGACCTCGTTCCACAAGCCGGCCCGCTCCAGCGACATGCGGACCACCGCATCGAGCCCGGGTCCCTCGGGGAGCAGGCCGTGGATCCGCGGACCGAAGGCGATGTTGTCGTAGATGGATTTGGGAAACGGGTTGGGGCGCTGGAACACCATCCCCACGCGCATGCGCAGCATCACCGGATCGCTGCCCGGGCCGGTGATCGCTTCGCCGTCGAGCAGGATCTCGCCGCTGACCTTGCAGCCGGGGATGGTGTCGTTCATGCGGTTGAGGCAGCGCAGGAAGGTGGTTTTGCCGCATCCCGACGGGCCGATCAGGGCCGTTACCGTGTTGGCTTGCAGGTCCAGCGACACCGACTTCAGCGCTGCCTTGGTGCCATAGGCGACACTGAGCCCGCGGACGCTGATCTTGGGCGGGCTGAGGGTAGAAGGCGTGACGTCGGCCGAAGCCATGGCGGGGTCCAGTGGGCAGCGTTGCATTGCCAGGGAGGTATAGCGTTGCCCGCCGTCGAGGCAACGCAAATGTTGATGACGATGGTTTAGCCGGCGCTCAGCAGACGATAGAGCGGCGTGGCGGCGGCAAAGTTCCGGCACAGGTCCTCGACCAGGACGCCGCCGACCGCCGCCGCCTCGATGGGGCGGCAACATTCGAGATACGGGCTCTTGCGGTCGCCGAGATCGCGCAACGCCGCCGGACAGTCGGCAGGAAGCCGCGTGCGCTTGTAGCGCTCGCCGGCCAGCACGTAGCCCGCCTGCCACGCCGGACCGAGGGCATCGAGAAACGCCGCCGGCCTGGCCACGATCCGCTGGCGCAGCGCCGCCATGGCGGCCGGCGCGGCGGCATAACATCCCATGCCGTGCCGCCAGCCGGCGGGGCCGAATTCCACGAAAAAGGCCGGGCGATCCTGCCAACCGGGGCCCGGACGCTTGAAGGCGATCCACTGGTTGACACGGTAGGGGGATTTGTCGTGGGAGAACCGGGTGTCGCGGTGAATGCGGGAGACCGCGCCGCCCCGCGGATCGGTATCGAGGGCCGGGTCGATGCCCCGCATCGTCGGCGCCATGGCCTCGACCAGCCGACGCAACGGTTGGCGGACCAGGGTGTCGCAGTCGCCCCTGTGGGCTTCGAACCAGGCCCGCTCGTTGTTGGCGGCCAGGGCGGCGAGAAAGGAGAAGGCCGCCGCGGGAATGCCGGCGAATTCGTCGCTGCCCATCGCTCCCCCCTCCGTTCAAACCCTAGCGGCGACGACGCAGCATCGCCCTCAACTCGCCCAGTCGCGCCGCGCCGAGAAGATGCACCGCGATCCCATAGGCCACCAGCCCCACCACCAGCAATACCGCCACCACCAGCGCCGCCCCCAGCGGTCGCACACTCAACGGCGCCAGCAGGTTCAGCGCCACCGATAGAACCGCCGCCATCGCCGCGGCCGCGGCGACGATGCGCGGCAGCCGTCCCCTCAGGCGGGCATCGATGGCGAACAGGCCGCGCCGCTTCAGCAAGACCACCAGCGCGGCGACGTTGAACCAGGCGGCGATCGCCGTCGCCAGGGCCATGCCGACATGGGCCATCGGCGCCACCAACGCCAGGTTGAGGGCGATGTTGACCGCCATCGCCGCTCCGGCCACCCGGACCGGGGTGGCGGTGTCCTGACGGGCGAAGAACGCCGGCACCAGAACCTTGACCAGCACATAGGCGGGCAGGCCGGCGGCGAAGGCGACCAGCGCCGCCGCCGTGGCTGCCGTTTCCGCAGGGCCGAAGCTGCCGCGCTCGAACAACAGCCGCACCACCGGCACCGCCAGGACCATCAGCGCCGCCGCCGCCGGCAGGGTCCGCAGCAGGCCGACCTCCATCGCCCGGTTCTGGCTCTCGCGCGCGGCCTCGATTTCGCCGGCCTTCAATTGTCGCGACAGCAGCGGCAGCAGGGCGGTGCCGATGGCGATTCCCACCACCCCCAGCGGCAGCTGGTTGACCCGGTCGGCATAGTTGAGATAGCTCACCGCGCCGTTGGCCACCGTCGAGGCGATCATGGTGTTGATCAGGATGTTGACCTGATAGACGCCGGCGCCGATGGCACCGGGGACGATGCGCTTGGCCAGCAGCTTCACTTCGGGGCTGAGGCGCGGCCGCACCGGGCGCAGGCCCATGCCGGTGCGCCGCACCGCCACCATCAGCCAGGAGAACTGGACCACGCCGGCGGCGAAAGTGCCCCAGGCCAAGGCGTGGCCGGGGGTGGCGGTGAACGGCGCCAGCGCCCACAGCCCGGCCATGGCGGTCAGATTCAACAGCACCGGGGTCCCGGCGGCGGCGGCGAAGCGGCCCAGCGAATTGAGCACCCCGGCCTGCAACGCGGTCAATGAGATGAACAGCAGGTAGGGGAAACAGATCCGCGCCAACTCGACGGTCAAGGCCATCTTGCCCGGCACGTCGGCGAAACCCGGCGCCAGGACCAGCATGGCGGCGGGCATGAACAGTTCGGTCACCGCCACGAACACCGCCAGCACGGCCGCCATCGCCGTGAAGGCCTGGGCGGCGAAGTCGCGGGCCTCGACCTTGCCTTCGGCGGTCAGCTTGCCGGTGAACAGCGGCACGAAGGCGGCGTTGAAGGCGCCCTCGGCGAACAGCGAGCGGAACAGGTTGGGGAAGCGGAAGGCGACGAAGAAGGCATCGGCCACCGCTCCCGCGCCCAGGTAATGGGCGATCATCATCTCCCGCGCCAGCCCGGTCAGGCGCGACAGCATGGTAAAGCCGCCCACCGTGGCGATGGCCCGGGCGAGACTCATCAGAACATGCTGGCCAGCACCCGATCCGGCGGGTGGTGACCGTCCGCAAAGGTCTTGATGTTGATGATCACCTTCTCGCCCATGTCGACGCGGCCCTCCAGCGTCGCCGAGCCCAGATGGGGCGCCAGCACCACATTGTCGAGCTCGATCAGCTTGGGATTGACCGCCGGTTCGTGTTCGTAGACGTCGAGGCCGGCTCCGGACAGTTGGCCGCGGGCCAGCATGCGGATCAGCGCGTTCTCGTCGACGATCTCGCCGCGGGCGGTGTTGATGAGGACGCCGTGGGACGGCATCAGCGCCAGCCGCCGCGCCGACAGCAGGTGGTAGGTGCCCGGGGTGTGCGGGCAGTGGATGGTGACGATGTCCATCCGCGCCAGCATCTGGTCCAGGCTCTCCCACCACGTCGCCTCAAGCTCGGCTTCGATATCGGGATGGACGCGCTTGCGGTTGTGGTAGTGGATCGACATGCCGAAGGCCTTGGCGCGCCGCGCCACCGCCTGGCCGATGCGGCCCATGCCGACGATGCCCAGCCGCTTGCCGCCCAGGCGATGGCCGAGCATGAAGGTCGGGGTCCATCCGGCCCAGCGGCCGGCGCGCACCATCCGCTCGCCCTCGACCAGGCGGCGGGGAACGGCGAGCATCAGGGCCATGGTCATGTCGGCGGTGTCTTCGGTCAGCACACCGGGGGTGTTGGTGATGGTGATGTTGCGGGTGCGCGCCGAGGCGAGGTCGATGTGATCGACGCCGGTGCCGAAATTGGCGATCAGCTTCAGATTGGGTCCGGCATGGGCGAGAACGGCGGAATCGATGCGGTCGGTGATGGTCGGGACCAGGACGTCGGCCTCGCGCACCGCGTCGCACAGTTCGCCCTTGCTCATGGCGTGGTCGTCGAGGTTGAGCCGGGTGTCGAAAAGCTCCATCATCCGCGTCTCGATCGAGTCGGGGAGCTTGCGGGTGACGACGACAAGG
>JACRFY010000029.1 GCA_016212565.1 Magnetospirillum sp.
CGGAATAGGCGCGATCCATGTGTTTTGGAAACGAACCGATCAGGGCGATCAGACCGCCGAACAGATGCTCCACCCCTTGCGCGTCTGAAGTTCGAACGCCAACCCACCACGGTCTGATTGCGCTCATAATTCTTAGTTATCACTCTCTTCCTCTCGCCAACCGCCCCAGCGCATCGGCGCGCTCCAGCGTCTCCTTCAAGGCGGAATCGCTGACCTGGGTGTAGATCTGGGTGGTGGCGATGCTGGCGTGGCCGAGGAGTTTTTGAACGAAGCGGATGTCGACGCCGGCTTCGATCAGTTGGGTGGCGGCCGTGTGGCGCAGCATGTGAGGGGTGACGTGGCGGGAGATACTCGCTCGTTTGGCCATTGCTGACAGGCGACGGCGGATATATTGCGGGGAAACGGCTGTGCCGTTGGATGAGATCAGCAGATGATCATCTTCCACCGAAACCCCGGCTCTGCCCCGCAAGTACCCTTCCAGGGTCGTCCTGGCCTCGCCGCCAGGCAAGTAGACCCGGCGCTCACGATTTCCTTTACCGCGAACCAGGATGGTGCCCTCGGGCACATCCAAGTCCGGCAAGCGAACGCCGGTCAATTCCCCGACGCGCAGGCCACTGACGAACAGGGTCGTCACGACGAAATGCATCAGGCCGGCCGAGTGAGTGGCACGCATCTCCGCCTCGTGGCGGGAGGTTTCGATCAGTTTGCGGATATCGCCGACGGTCAAGGCGCGCGGCAGGCGTCGGGGAAGGCGAATGGTCAGATCCAGGCGGTGGAAAGGGCTGAGGGGCAGCAGGTCTTCCCGTTCCAGCCACTTGAACATCTGCTTGAGGGTCGCCATCCGGCGCTTGACGCTGGTTTCCTTCAGGTGTTCGTCGCGCAGCATTCCACCGGCATACTGGCGCAAGACGTTACGGTCGATGCTGGAAACCGCTATTTCCGCGCCGAGTTTGCTCTCAGCATGCTTCAGATCGATCTCATAGGCCCGAAGGCTATGGGGAGACAGCGTTCGGGCAATCCGGCAGTTGTCGAGAAAAAGGCGTCCTGCCGTGCAAAAATTGATGCCCATGAAAATCCCCCAAGTTTGAATCTCGAGGGCTTTTCCCAGCACATGCACAAAACGGCAAGGGGACTTACCTCATGTCGAGGAGACAACCACCAAATCGACACACATTTCCATCTATGGAAGAACCGCGCGCAAATTCCATAACCACAACACATCACATGTCGCTGGCACGTCCCATCGCCTTCACCAGTTCATAAACTGATCGTCGCAGATCGTCCGAAATACAGTAATAGTGGCGCATCAGGCCCAGCGACTCCCGCCGCAGCATGTGGTCCTCGGGAGCTGCGGGCGGGTACTTCATCCGCTCCGGCAGGTCGTCGAAGAAGAAGCTGACGGGGACGTCCAGCACCCCGGAAAGGTGGTGGAACATCGAAGCGGAAATGCGGTTGGCATAGACCCGGGCGGCGATGCGCTCGGGCTGGCGGGCATAGACGGCGGCCTGGGTGGCATCGAAGTGGCGCGGGGACGGATGGCCAGGACGCGGGCGGATTGCGCCCAGGCCTGGCCGGGGCCGAAGCTGAAATGCGTCCGTTCCTCGGAGCCGCCGACATAGGGGGTGACGGTCAGCGGATCGAGGACGCGGACTTTGGCGGCATCGCCGGGCACGGCTTCGGCCCGGAACGGCCCGGCCAGCCCACCGTCGCGGCGACGGAGCGCCAAGTCGTGCGTGGTCCCCGCCGTCCATTCCAGCGGCTCGGACAATGCCAGAACGTCACCCTGGTGGCCGAGCACCTCGCCGCCCTGGCCCCAGCGGGGCATGTCGTGGGTGATGGCGACCAGATCGCCATAGGTGGGGATCATGCCCTCCAACTCGGTGCGGAAGGTGACCAGACGGCATCCAGGGCCAGCAGCGCCTTCAGGTCGATGCGGGCATCGGCCAGCTTGCCGCCGTATTGGGCCTTGCAGGCATCGGCGAAGGCCCAGGCGATGGAGCGGGTGGGCTGGGGCACGCTCCAGGCGACCACACCGGCAGCTTGCGGGTGGCGATGACGTTGATCATGCGGCTGGAGCGCTGCGACAGATTGTCGGTGGCCCGCATCTTCACCGCCCGCAAGGTGACGGCACCGAAATCCGGCTGGCCGGTGAGGTAGGCGCAGAGCGCCCCCAGCGGATTTCGTGGCCTGCGCGCTCGGCGGTGTCCTTGTCGTCGAGGCGCTTGAGGCGCACCTCGTAGCGGCCGGGGGGTGACGGCGTAACGGAAGGACAGGCGGATGGAGGAGTTGGTGGCAGCCGTTTGGCTTTCACTCGCCAGCACCGACCAGCCGGCAATAGCCTCGCCGTCGGCATCGATGGCGCGCGCCTCGACCTGCCATTGAACGGAGCGGGTATCGAGGCTGCCGCCGTCATTGGCATAGTAGAGGCCGCGCGGCATGATCACGTCGATGCCCAGCGCCCCCGCCGAGGTATCGACCGGATTGGCGGTAAACGGGCCGACGAAGCCGTCATCGCCGGACTGCACCAGATTGGGAGCGACCAATTCCTGACCGGCCACCTCGGCAGCGGTGACCACGTCCGGCTCGAACAGCGTCACCGGGCAACCCGGCGGGACGATCCCGGTCTGCACCTCCTCGAAGGACGAGATCGGCGTGTCCTCGATGCGGATCTGCTCGACCGCGTAGTCGCCCTGGCCGATGACATGAAGCTGATGCAGGTACTGCTCGCCGCCGCCGTAATCCTGGTAGGGCTCGGCCGCGAGATCGGAATAGATCAGGTGGCGGCCATAGATCACCGGGATCGGCTGGCCCAAACGCCCCTGGTTGCCCTGGGCCTGGAGAGAATAGGTCGGGCTGGGGGCCGGGGCGCTGCCGCTGCCGCCCCAGTTAAGCGACGGCATCGACGGCTTGGGTGCCGGAATCACGGTATTAATCAGCACCGAGCCGACCATGGCAATGCCGGCGGTGGCCATCGCCGCGGCGGTGCCGGTGGCGGTGTAGCCCATGGCCACCGCAGCCATGGGGCCAAGATAGATGGCGGCTACCATCACCGCGATGGTGAGCACGATCCGCATGGGATTCTTGCCGCCCCCGCCACCTCCGCCGCCACCTTGCGGCCAGCGGATCACGGTGATGATGTCGCTCTCGCCGATCACCCGCAGGGCGAAAACCTCCGGCGATACTGGCGCACCGTCGATGCGGATTTCCGGGCCATCCGCCCAGCGGGCTTCGTCGATGCCGCAATCGCGCAGCAACGCACCGATGGTAATGCCGGGGACCACCGCGTGGACCGAGCGACTGGCCACCGGTTCGAACGGGTTGGCGACGATGACGCAGGTTGCCGTCATGGCGAATACCGATAGAAGCCCTCGACGGCCCAGCCGTTGAGGCGGAGCGCGTCCGGACGCTGGAACACCACGCCGGAATCCTGGCTGCAATGCAGGACACCGCCGCCATCCACTTCCAGCCAGATGCCGACATGGATGGGATGGCGGGAGCGGCGCAGTAGGACGCAATCGCCTTCTGTGGGCTCGGACTCAGAGACCCAGCGCCGACGCTCGGGGTGGTCGCGGAAGGTGCGGCCCATGGCCAGGGTGTCCTCGGGATTGGCGATATCGGGCAGGACGCGGCCGAACTGCCGGGCCTGCACCATGCGGACGAATTCCCAGCAATTGAACATGTCCGGCCCACTGCCGTGGGCGGGCCACGGCAGGCCGATATAGGCGGCAGCCCAGTGCATCGAATGCCTCTCGGGGAATGGGGTCCAGGGACGAGTCCCTCGCCGGGCGCGGGCGGACGCCCATAAGCGCGAACTTAGTGTGGACAGGCGCTGTCGATCTGTGATTCTGAGAAGGGATGGACAGCCCATTCTCCTCGGCCCTTGACTGGCCCCAATTGCGATCACGCCTGCCCAGCGGGCTTGATCTGGACGCATTAGGGGTTTCGCCAAAATAGCCGAATCGATCTGGCGCAACTGACGGTTGGCGATTCTCAGGGGTAGGCCGGTCGGCTAGAATCGGCGGCATGATCGATGAAGATGAAATCCGCCGCCACTACGAACTGCTGCGCCCGAG
>JACRFY010000205.1 GCA_016212565.1 Magnetospirillum sp.
CCACCTCAAGCTTCACCTACGAGGCGTGGGTCCATGCCTCGACGGGTGGATCGACCAAGGCGATCGTCGCCGCGCAGTCGGGGTCCAACTATGCCCAGCTGTGCATTACCGCCGGCGGGAACCCGCAGTGGACGGTGTCGGATACGACGTTCCTGAGCGGCAGCGCCTGGGTCGCCGACAGCCAGTGGCACCACTTGGTAGGTACCTACGACCTAGCCTCGCGGAGTGCCGCCCTCTACGTCGACGGCTCGCTGCTGAACTCCACCACCGGGTTGTCGGCCACCGCCATCAACGCCCCCATTCTGGTGGGCATGGACCACACCGGCGCCAGCCTACCCTTCACCGGCTGGGACGACGAGGTGCACGTTTACAATTACGCCAAGTCGGCGGACGAGGTCTCCGTCACCTGGAACCGCACGCCACAAGGCCGCGAGTACGGTCTGCTCGCCCAGTGGTCGTTCGACGAGGGCAGCGGCACCACGGTGGCGTCCGAGACCACCGACCACACCGCGTTGAGTCTGGCCGGTGGCAGTGCCAGTTGGATCGCCAGCGGCCCCACCCTGACCCAGACCAATTACGGCCTGTCCTTCGACGGCGTCGACGACCGCGTCGATCTCGGCAGCAATTTCGGCCTCGCCAATCACGATTTTTCCATCGAGACCTGGGCCTACCGCGACACCGGCAACACCGACGACTGGATCGTCGGCAACGATACCCTGGCGCTCAACCAGGGCCTACGGTTCGGCTATCGGGACAATTCCTTCCTGCTCGCCTTCAACGGCAATGACGTCGCCTACGTCGACAGCGACGCCAATACCGGTGAATGGGTGCACTGGGCGGCCACCTACGATGCAGCCACCAATCGGCAGACCCTCTACAAGAACGGCGCCAAGGTGACAGAGAACACGACCACCGCCGATTTCTCGGGCACGTCGAACCTGTTCATCGGCTGGGGCAACGATGGCGATCCGACCCGAAGCTTCGACGGCCGCCTCGACGAGGTGCGGATCTGGGACGACGTGCGTACCGCCGCCGAGATCGCCGACAACTACGCCAAGCGCCTGTCGGGATCGGAGAGCAATCTGGTCGGTCTGTGGCACCTCGACGAGGGCCGCGGCACCACCGCCTTCAATGTCGCCGGCTCCGGTAACGACGGCACGTTGCTGAACGGCACCGCCTGGGACAATCTCAACGCCGAGAGCGTCGCCCGCAGCGCCGCCATCGACCTGCATCCGCTCGGCGAGTGGAACCAAGGGGCCGGTTTGACCTATTCGTTGATCGGCGGTACCACTTACGGCAGCGCGACCATCGACGCCGGCAGCGGAGTCGTTCATTATACCGCCGGTGCATCGGCGGGGAACGACCAGGTCAGCTATCAGGTCACCGACGTGGCCGGACACACCGCCACCGGCGTGGTCGACGTTGCCGTATTCTAGGGATTGGGCGCATGTTGGGGGATAAGGTCAGGCGGGCGCTGGCGTGGTTCGGCGGCCTGAACAAGAGCGAGAAGTTCCTGGTCATCCTCGGCGCCCTGGCGGTGGTGGGGACGCTGCTGTCGGTGGTCGCCCGCCAGACGGTGGTGGTCAAGGACGACGCCAGCTCGTTCCACGTCGCCCTGATCGGGCCGATGAGCGGTCCCTCGGCCGAAATCGGCCGCTCGATGGAGCGCGGCGCCCGGCTGTTCGTCACCGCGCTGAACCAGGCCGGCGGCGTCAACGGCAGCACGGTGGTGCTCGACGTCCACGACGACCGCGACGATCCCGCCGAGGCGCGCCGCCTTGCCGAAGCCGCCGCCGCCGCGCCGCAGGTGATCGCCGCCGTCGGCCACTGGTCGGCGGGCGCGCAGCGCGCCGCCGCCGAAATCTACGAGGCGGCCGGGGTGCCGCTGGTCTCCATCGCCCCCGGCTGGCCGGATGCCGAGCGCCGCTGGGTGTTCAACACCGTCTTCGATGCCCGCGGCGAGGCGCGCTTCCTGTCCAACTACGCCCGCAACATCCTCGACAACAAGCTGATGAGCGTGGTGGTCGAGGACAGCGAATACGGCACCGCCATCGCCGCCGCCTTCGACGAGACCTTCCGCCGCTTCGGCAATCCGCAGTTCCGCTGGAGCTTCAGCCCCGACCCGGCCAAGCGCGACGCCGACATCGCCCGGCTGGTCGAGACCTACAAGCAAAAGCGCGACGAGGCCGGCGCCCTGTTCCTCGCCGCCGACGAGGTCAACGCGCCGCTGGTGGTCAAGGCGTTCCGCGATGCCGGCTTCCGCCCGCTGTGGGTCGGCCCGTCGCGTCTGGCCACCAACGCCTTCGCCTCGGCCTTCGACGGCATCGCCGCCCGCGGCGACGACGCGCCCAACTACACCAACGGCATCTTCGCCTCGGCGCCGCTGGTCTTCGACACCGCCAACGAGGCGGCGCAGGAGTTCAAGGCCGGCTATCGCCAGAGCTTCGGGGCCGAGCCCGATTGGGTGGCCGCCTATGCCCACGACGCCCTCAAGGTGGTGGCCGAGGAAATCCGCGCCGCCGCCATCTCCGGCCGCGGCAGGATCGGCGAGATGCGCACCGCGCTGCGCGACCAGCTGGCGGGGATGACCATCGCCGCCAACGCCGTCAAGGGCATCACCGGCGCCATCACCTTCCAGGAGGGCGGCGGCGCCACCAACCCGGTGCAGGTGGCGATCTACAACGGCTCCAGCCTGATTTCGGCGCTGACCCAGTTGCAGCCGATCCCCAAGGGGGCGGTGTCGAACTACATCGACGAGGTGCGCAAGGGCCGCGTCCTCTACGTCAACGACCGCTTCATGTATCGCACCAACGTCGTCTATGTCGGCCTCCAGGTGCACGAGATCGCCGACCTCGACCTGGAGAAGGAGACCGCCTCGGTCGAGTTCTCGGTGTGGTTCCGTTCGCGCGGCGGCTTCGATCCCCAGGACCTGGTGTTCACCAACGCCACCACCCCGATCAAGTTCGAGGCCCCGGTCGAGGAAACCCCGGTCGGCGACATGACCTATCGCCTGTACCGCATCAAGGGGAAATTCAACCTCAACTTCTCGGGCGCCACCCGCGTCTACGGCACCCACATCGCCGGGGTCTCGTTCCGCCACCGCTCGCTCAACCGCAACAACGTGCTCTACGTGGTCGACGTGCTGGGCATGCCCTCGGGCAGCGCCTTGAAGGAGCGGATGATCGCCGACAAGGTGGTGGCGCCGGGCCTGGGCTGGGAAATCAGCCGCGCCTGGGTCAGCCAGGAAGTGGCGGGCGAGGACGCGCTGGGGGCGCCGAAATACGTCGGCCACGGCTCGATCGCCCCCGACTTCTCCAAGATCGATCTCGGCATCGCCATCAAGAAGGGCGGCGTCACCGCCCGCGACATCGTTCCCACCGAATGGTTCATCTATCTGGCCATCTTCGGCGCCCTGGCGTCGGTGTTCTCGGTGGCCATGGACACCAAGAAGGCCGGCCGCTTCTGGTGGGTGCAGTCCTACGGGCTGCGGCTGGTGTTCTGGCCGCTGCTGCTGCTCGCCGCCGGCAACCTGATTCTCGACTGGGCCTATCAGCATGTCAGCCTGTCGCGGGTCTATCTGGCGGTGACCGCCTACGACATCCTGTGGTGGGTGGTGCCGGCGCGGCTGCTGGCGCTGGGGGTGCGCCGCTTCGTGTGGATCCCGGTCGAGGAAAAGAGCCGCCGTCCGGTGCCCAACGTGGTCAAGATGATCGCCTCGTTCCTCATCTACGTGCTGGCCCTGCTGGCGGTGGTGGCCTTCGTCTTCAACGAGGCGATCACCTCGCTGCTGGCCACCTCCGGCCTGCTGGCGATGATCATCGGCCTGGCCATCCAGGCCAATCTGTCCAACGTCTTCTCCGGCATCGTCCTCAACATGGAGCGGCCGTTCGGGGTCGGCGACTGGGTCAAGATCGGTGCCGCCGAGGACGCCAAGGTCACCGACGTCACCTGGCGGACCACGCGGTTGCTGACCCGCTCGGGAATGACCATCGCCATTCCCAACGCCAAGACCTCGGAAGCGCAGATCATCAATTACAGCATGGAGGGCAAGGCGCGCCTGTCGATCAACCTCTACATCGACCCCAGTTGGGAGGCCGACCAGGTGCGCAAGGCGCTGTGGGATGCGCCGCTGGCGGTCAACGGCGTGCTGCCCGATCCGGGGCCGGGGGTGCATTTCGACGGCGTGGTCAGCGCCGAGGGCGAGTGGCTGGCGCAATACAGCGTCCATTACTGGATCAGCGACTATGCCGAGCGGATCGCCATTTCCGGCCAGGTGTGGGACGCGGTGTTTTCCCGCCTCAAGGAGGCGGGGATCCCGCTCGGCTCGTCGCTCGCCAGCCGCGGCGCCGCCGCCCATCGCACCATGCGCATGGGGGTGATCGAAGACGGCGGCCTCAGCGAAGAGGAAAAGAAGGAATTCACCGAAACCGCCGAATGGGAATTCGTCGAGAACGAATTCCAGGAGCGGATCTGAGCCGTCCGAGAGACAAGCGGCCCCGGGGATCGCTCCCCGGGGCCGCTCCGCCTGCAACCGATGGTATACCGGCGAACGCGCGAAATGACCCTTTCGCCGGTATCAAGCCGCCATTGAGGCGGCGGCCGTGCCGCCCCGAAGGGGCAAACGACGCCCGTCAGGGCGGCCCGGAGCAAAGCGACGGGTGGGCGAAGCCCACAAGCGAGCGGACGCGAGCGCCCGGCGAGGGGCCG
>JACRFY010000027.1 GCA_016212565.1 Magnetospirillum sp.
GGGCCAACCGCCCGAAAAACCTCGCCCGGAGCATGATGTCCTTCTTCAAGCGCGGCATTCGCCGCATCCAGACTTGCCTTCAGCGGCTATGCCCCCTGCCACCCCTCTGGGCCGTCTGGAGAATTTGATGGGTGGTGAGGGCTCCGCGGGCAGGTCTGTTGACACATCGTTGCCGGCAGCATATACACGCTGCTTCCGTTTTTCCGCACGTCATTCCTGTCGGAGTTCCTCCCTTGAAGCGCACTTATCAGCCGAGCAAGCTCGTTCGCGCCCGCCGCCACGGCTTCCGCGCCCGCATGGCCACCGTCGGCGGCCGCCGCGTCATCAACAATCGCCGTGGCAAGGGCCGTAAGAAGCTGTCCGCTTAGGGGTCGAAGTCCGGGCGATGACGGCGGCACCGGCGCGGCTGAAGAAGCGAGCCGACTTCCTCCGCGTCGCCGCCCAGCGCCGCAAGTGGGCGGCGCCGGGGCTGATCTTGCAGGCGGCCCCGACCCCCACGGTGACGTTGCCAGCCGACCAGCCGACGCCGGACATGGTTCGCGTCGGCTTTACCGTGTCCAAGAAGGTGGGAAATTCGGTGGCGCGCAATCGCGCCCGCCGCCGCCTCAAGGCCGCGGTGGCCGAGGTTTTTCCCGCCGCCGCCGAGCCGGGCACCGACTACGTCGTCATCGGACGGCGCGAGACGCTGACGCGGACTTATTCTCTTCTGTTGCAGGATCTGCGTACGGCGCTTAAACGTGTCGGCGCGGCACGGCGACAACGGACGGAGACGACGAGGGAATGAACCCGGCCAGCCTGGCCTTGCGCGGACTGATCCGCGCCTACCAGCTGTTGCTCTCGCCGGTGTTGCCGGCGAGCTGCCGATTCCATCCCTCGTGCTCGGCCTACGCCTTCGACGCGGTCGGGCGCCACGGCGCGTTGCGCGGCTCGTGGCTGGCGGTGAAACGACTCGCCCGCTGCCACCCGTGGAACGACGGCGGCTTCGACCCGGTCCCCGAACCGACCCCCAACACCGAGCGCGGCCACGCCTCGTCCCGGCACGCGGATAGGAAGTCATGAACGAACAACGCAACCTTATCCTCGCCATCGCCCTGTCGGCGCTGATCCTGTTCGGCTTCCAGTACCTGTGGCCGGCGCCGCCCCCGGCGGCACCGCAGCCGACCGCCACCACGGCCGTCGGCGTGCCGGTCCCGGCCCCCGCCAATGGCGCCGCCGTCCAGGCTCCGGCCGCCGTCGCGGCGACCCACGCCGAAACCCGCGCCGACGCCATCGCCCAGAGCCGCCGCGTCGCCATCCGCAGCCCGCTGCTGGGCGGCTCGATCGCCCTGACGGGCGCGCGCATCGACGACCTGACCCTGCATGGCTTCCACGAAACCGCCAAGCCCGACAGTCCCGAGATCACCCTGCTGTCGCCCGGCGGCGCGCCCAACCCCTATTACGCCGAATTCGGCTGGGTCCCGGCCGAGGCGGGAATCAAGGTTCCCGGCCCCGATTCGCTGTGGCGTCCGCAAGCCGCCAATCCCGAGCTGACCCCGCAGACCCCGGTGGTGCTGACCTGGGACAACGGCCAGGGCCTGCGCTTCATCCGCACCCTGACCATGGACGACCGCTACCTGTTCACCGTCTTCGAGCGGGTCGAGAATTCCACCGACAAGCCGGTGACCCTCTACCCCTACGCCCTGATCGCGCGCACCGGCACGCCGAAGACCGAGGACATGTACATCCTCCACGAGGGTCCGCTGGGCGTGCTCGACGGCACCTTGAAGGAGGTCAAGTACGCCGATCTGCGCAAGGACGGCCTGGTCGAGCAGAAGAGCGTCGGCGGCTGGCTGGGCATCACCGACAAGTACTGGCTGACCGCCATCGTCCCCGATCCCAAGACCGAGGCCAAGGGCCGCATGGTCTTCCAGCGCCCCGACGCCCACGACCGTTATCAGGTCGACTTCACCGGCGGCGGCACCGCGGTGGAACCGGGCAAGAGCGCCGAGGCCAATTTCCGCTTCTTCGCCGGGGCCAAGACCGTCGCCCTGCTCGACGAATATGCCGAAAAGTACGACATCAACCGCTTCTCCTATGCCATCGACTTCGGCTGGTTCTGGTTCCTGACCAAGCCGTTCTTCTACATGCTGCGCATGCTGCACGACGCGCTCGGCAACATGGGCCTGGCCATCCTGGCCCTGACCGTGGTGCTGAAGCTGGCGATGTTCCCGCTGGCCAACAAGTCCTACGTCGCCATGAGCAAGATGAAGCGGCTGCAACCCGAGATCAAGAAGCTGCAAGACCGTTTCGGCGAAGACAAGATGCGCCTGCAGCAGGAGATGATGGCGCTCTACAAGACCGAGAAGGTCAACCCGGTCTCCGGCTGCCTGCCGATCCTGATCCAGATTCCGGTGTTCTTCGCCCTGTACAAGGTGCTGTTCGTCACCATCGAGATGCGCCACGCCCCCTTCTACGGCTGGATTCACGATCTCTCGGCGCCTGATCCGACCACGATCTTCAACCTGTTCGGCATCATTCCGTGGGATCCGCCATCCTTCCTGATGCTGGGCGTGTGGCCGCTGATCATGGGCGTGACCATGTATCTGCAACAGAAGCTCAACCCGGCGCCGGCCGATCCCATCCAGGCGAAGATGTTTCAGTTCCTGCCGATCATCTTCACCTTCCTGCTGTCCAGCTTCGCCGCCGGACTGGTGATCTACTGGGCATGGAGCAACACCCTGTCGATCCTCCAGCAATGGGTGATCATGCGCCGCGCGGAGCGACTGCCCTGACGGGCGCCCCAGACAGCGAAAAGGCGGCCGCCCTGATCGAGGCCGGCCGCCTGCTGTTCACCCGCGAGCCGACCTTCCTGCGCGGCGTCGAGCAATTGTCGGCGCTGCTGCCGTTCGGCCTACCCGAGGTGGCGTTCTGCGGCCGCTCCAACGTCGGCAAATCGTCGCTGATCAACGCCCTGCTGGGGCGCTCGGGGGTGGCGCGGACCTCGAACACCCCGGGGCGGACCCAGGAGCTGAACTTCTTCGACCTCGACGGAAGGCTGATCCTGGTCGACATGCCCGGCTACGGCTTCGCCAGCGCGCCGAAGGAGAAGGTCGAGCGCTGGACGCGACTGGTGATGGGCTATCTCAAGGGCCGCCCGGTGCTGCGCCGGGTGTTCCTGCTGATCGATTCCCGCCATGGGATCAAGGACAGCGACAACGAGGCGATGACCTTGATGGACCGCGCCGCGGTGGTTTATCAACTGGTGCTGACCAAGGCCGACAAGAACAAGGCGGCCGAACTGGACGCGGTGATCGCCCGCACCCAGGCGGCGATCGCCAAGCGCACCGCCGCCCATCCCGTGCTGATGGTCACCAGTGCCGAAAAGGGCGTCGGCCTGGCGGAGCTGCGCACCGAGATCGCCCAGCTTGCCAATCCCGAAAGGGCCTGAACATGAGCGACGACACTCCCGACATCCTCCACGACCGCGCCGCCTGGCTGGAACGGGCCAAGACCCTGTCCGAGGCGCTGCCGTTCATGCGCCAGTTCGCCGACGAAACCATCGTCGTCAAGTACGGCGGCAACGCCATGGACAAGGCCGACCTGTCGCGCCTGTTCGCCCGCGACATCGTGCTGCTCAAGCAGGTCGGCATCAATCCGGTAGTGGTGCACGGCGGCGGGCCGCAGATCGACAAGATGCTGAAGAAGCTCGACATCGTCACCCAGCGCGTCGACGGCCTGCGCTATACCGACCAGGCCACCGTCGAGGTGGTCGAGATGGTCCTGTCGGGGACGATCAACAAGCAGATCGTCTCGGCGATCAACGAGGCCGGCGGCTTCGCGGTCGGCCTGTCGGGCAAGGACGGGCACCTGATCCGCGCCCGCAAGCTCAAGCGGACCAAGCGCGATCCGGGCAGCAACGTCGAGCAGATCCTCGACCTCGGCTTCGTCGGCGAGCCGGCCGAGATTACCCCGCACATCCTCGATTTCTTCCGCGAATCCGACGTCATCCCGGTGGTGGCGCCGGTGGGCATGGGCCCGGCGGGCGAAACCTACAACATCAACGCCGACACCGCCGCCGGCGCCATCGCCGCCGCCACCTCGGCGCGGCGGCTGCTGATGCTGACCGACGTGGTCGGCGTGCTCGACGGCTCGGGCAACCTGGTCCCCGAGATGACCGCCAGCCAGGCCCGCGCCTTCATCGCCGACGGCACCATCTCGGGCGGCATGATCCCCAAGGTCGAGACCTGCCTCGATGCCGTCGAGCAGGGCGTGGAAGCGGCGGTGATTCTCGACGGCCGGGTGCCGCATGCCCTGCTGCTGGAGCTGTTCACCCCCCACGGCGTGGGCACGCTGATCAAGGCCGATTGACGCGGCCCGCTAGCGCCGCAGGACCGCGACCGGGCTGTCGCCGGACGCCGCCCGGCGCGGCGGCGGCGGCGGGCGGCGTCCGGCGCGCCATTGCGTCGCGCCGTCGACCGCACGGGCGCGGAAGCCCAGCGCCGTCAGCACCGGGGCGGCCTCGGCGGCGGTGATCCCCAGCAGGCCCAGCAGCATCGGCGCCACCGCGAACCCCTCGGGATGTTCGCGCCCCAGCCGCCGCGCCTCGGCGGCGAAGCGCTCGAGCATGTCCACCCGCACCGCCCGTCCGCCGGTCACCCGGTAGCCCACCGCCTCGTAGAACGCCGCCGGCAGGGCGGGATCGACCGCCACCGTATTGCGCTCGCCGGGCGGCTCGGCCGGGGGAGCCGCGGCGTGGACCGCCCACAGCACCGCGCGCAGGCGCTGCGGCGCCGGCTTGAGCATCGGGGGCAGGAAGATGCTTTCCACCCCCAGGCGGATGCCGAGACGGGCCAGGGCCTTGCGGTCGGCCTCGGCCAGCGCCTCGACCTGCGGCCCGGCGGCGTGGCGCGGCATCGAGCCCAGCGCCTCGGCCAACTGGTGGACCAGACCGCGGGCGGCACCCTTCAGCGGCGCCTCGCGCGCCGCCACCAGGGGCCGGAAGGCATCGGCAATCGCTTCGCCCACCCAGGCCGTCACGCGGCGGCGCACGCGGTCGCGCTGGGACGGGTCGAGGAACTCGGCCGGCAGCGGCTCGACCTGCGGCTTCAGCGGCTCGGTGCCGGGCAGCAGGCGGGCCACCGCTTCGCCCTGCCACAGCACCAGCCCGTCGGCGGCGATGGCGAAGGCGTCGTCGCCGCCGTTCTCCAGACGCTGCACCCGGGCGGCGATCTCCGGCTTCAGCGCCCGGGCGGCGGCGGCCTGGAGCGCCCGTCCGGCATGCGCCCCCTCGCTGGCCTCGGGCTCGAAGCGGAAGCCGGCCAGACGGCCGATGCCGTGGCCCTCGACCGTCACCGCTCCCGAGTCCTCGGCCACCGCCCCGGCCAGTTCGCCGTCGCCGCGCATGCGCCGCACCAGCAGCGCGGTCCGGCGGTCGACGAAGCGGCTGGTCAGGCGTTCGTGCAGGGCGTCGGACAGCTTGTCCTCGATGGCCCGGGTGCGCTCCTGCCAATGGGTGGGATCGGCCACCCAGTCGGCGCGATGGGAGACGTAGGTCCAGGTGCGGATGTTGGCGATGCGCCCGATCAGGGTGTCGAGCTCGCCGTCGGCACGGTCGAGCCGCGTCACGTGATTGGCCAGCCAGTCCACCGGCAGCCGCCGCCCCGGCCCGGTGAGGTGAAGGAAGATCTGCGCCAGCAGCCGGGTATGGGCGTCGGCCATCACCTTGCGGAAGTCGGGGATCTGGCAGACCTCCCACAGCAGCCGGACCCGCTCGGGGTGGGTGGTCAGCGCCATCACCGCCGGCTCGTGGGTCAGGGTGGCGAGCGCCACCTGATCGTCGGCCTCGCGGGCGCGGATCAGACCGGGATGGGGCGGCGGGCGGTCGAGGCTGGCCAGCAGCGCCGCCACCGAGGTGAAGCGCAGCTCGGAACTGCGCCACGACAGGGCCTTGAGCGGCGGGAAGACGTGGCCCTCGACGGCCTCGACCACCTCGGCGGGGATGGCGCCGGCATCGCCGGTGGTGCCGAAGGTGCCGTCGTTCATGTGCCGCCCGGCGCGGCCGGCGATCTGCGCCACCTCGGCGGGTTCGAGCGTGCGCGGCACGCGGCCGTCGAACTTGCGCAGGCTGGCGAAGGCGACGTGGTCGACGTCCATGTTGAGGCCCATGCCGATGGCGTCGGTGGCGACGATGTAGTCGACCTCGCCGGCCTGGTAGAGGCCGACCTGGGCATTGCGGGTGCGGGGCGACAGCGCGCCGAGCACCACCGCCGCCCCGCCGCGGTTGCGCCGCACCGTCTCGGCCATGGCGTAGACATCGGCGGCCGAGAACGCCACCACCGCGGTCCGCGGCGGCAGGCGGTTGAGCTTGCGCGATCCGGCATAGGCGAGCTGGGAAAAGCGCGGGCGGGTGACGAACTCCACCCCCGGCACCAGCCTGCGCAGCAGCGGCTTGATGGTCTCGGCGCCGAGGAACAGGGTTTCCTCGGCGCCGCGGGCATGGAGCAGGCGGTCGGTGAAGACGTGGCCGCGCTCGGGATCGGCGCAGAGCTGGATCTCGTCCACCGCCAGGAAGGCCACCCGGCGGTCGAGCGGCATCGATTCGACGGTGCAGACGAACCAGCGCGGATGCGGGGGAAGGATCTTCTCTTCGCCGGTGACCAGGGCCACAGCGCCGGCGCCCTGGAGGCGAACGATGCGGTCGTAGTTTTCGCGCGCCAACAGCCGCAGCGGAAAGCCGATCATCCCCGAGCGGTGCCCGAGCATGCGATCGAGCGCGAAGTGGGTCTTACCGGTGTTGGTCGGGCCGAGGACGGCCAGCAGCCGCCCGCCTCCGGCATTCGTGGTCATGGCCCTTCCAGAATCGGCGGTTCGACGGCCGATTGCAAGAGGGGCGATGGTCCGGGATCAGCCGAAGCTGCGGGCGCGGCGGCGATTGTCGTGACGGCGGCGGCAGGCGGCCATGATCGCCAGGCCCAGCGCCCCGACCGCGACCCAGGCCGGCAGTTGCAGGACCATCGCCTTGGCTGCTGCGAACAGTGACGGCTCGACGCCGACAGTGGAGGGTAAATCACCGGTGAGCAACGTCACCATCTCGGCAGTAGCGATGCCGGCGTATTCCGCCGGCCCCAGAGCCATCACCGCGTCGGCACTCGCCATCAACGCGGCGAGCCCGATCATCACCCACCCCAACAAGCGGCCCACCAACATCACCGATGCCCCCCCAGGCGATCAAACGTCGGCAGTACCATTGCTCTTGACCAACGTCAAAAGCAATAAATTTTTCGTAAATTTAAGACGATTCCAGCGCTTGGGTCTCCCTACCTCACCAGCGGCTTGTACTTGATGCGGTGGGGCTGGTCGGCCTCGGCGCCCAGGCGCCGCTTGCGGTCGGCTTCGTAGTCCTGGTAGTTGCCCTCGAACCACACCACCTGACTGTCGCCCTCGAAGGCGAGGATGTGGGTGGCAAGGCGGTCGAGGAACCAGCGATCGTGGCTGATGACCACGGCGCAGCCGGGGAATTCCTCCAGCGCCTCTTCCAGCGAGCGCAGCGTGTCGACATCGAGATCGTTGGTCGGTTCGTCGAGCAGGATGACGTTGGCCGGGCGCGACAGCATCTTGGCCAGATGGACGCGATTTCTTTCGCCGCCCGACAGCACGCCGACCTTCTTCTGCTGATCGGCGCCGCGGAAGTTGAACAGGCCGGAATAGGCCCGCGAGTTGATCTTGCGCCGGCCGAGGTCGATCTCGTCCTGGCCGTCGGAGATCTCCTCGAACACCGTCTTGTTGGCATCGAGCGAATCGCGGCTCTGGTCGACATAGCCCAGCTGCACGGTGTCGCCGACGGTGAAGGTGCCGGAATCGGGAGTCTCGGCGCCGGTGATCATGCGGAACAGGGTGGTCTTGCCGGCGCCGTTGGGGCCGATGATGCCGACGATGCCGCCCGGCGGCAGGCGGAACGACAGGTTCTCGAACAGCAGGCGGTCGCCGAAGGCCTTGGCCACGCCCTCGGCCTCGATCACCTTGTTGCCCAGGCGCGGCCCCGGCGGAATCGAGATCTGCGCCGTGCCGGTCAGCTTCTCCTGGCTCTTGGCCACCAGGGCGTCGAAGGCGGTGATACGGGCCTTGCTCTTGGTCTGTCGCGCCTTGGGCGAGGCGCGCACCCATTCCAGCTCTTCCTTGATGGTGCGCTGGCGCGACGATTCCTCGCGCGATTCCTGCTCGAGGCGCTTTTCCTTCTGCTCCAGCCAGGCGGTGTAGTTGCCCTCGTAGGGGATGCCCTGGCCGCGGTCGAGTTCGAGGATCCAGCCGGTGACGTTGTCGAGGAAGTAGCGGTCGTGGGTGACCATCACCACCGTGCCGGTGTAGGTCTCGAGGAAGCGCTCCAGCCAGGCCACCGATTCGGCGTCGAGGTGGTTGGTCGGCTCGTCGAGCAGCAGCATGTCGGGGTGCGACAGCAGCAGGCGGCACAGGGCGACGCGGCGGCGCTCGCCGCCCGACAGCTTGGTGACGTCGGCGTCGCCGGCCGGGCAGCGCAGCGCGTCCATGGCGATGTCGATCTTGCGCCCCAGGTCCCAGGCGTCGAGGTGGTCGATCTTCTCCTGCAGGTCGCCCTGCTCGGCGATCAGGTCGTTCATCTCGTCGTCGCTCATCTCCTCGGCGAACTTGGCCGAGACCTCGTCGAAGCGGTCGAGCAGCGCCTTGGTTTCGGCCACCGCCTCCATGACGTTGCCCATCACGTCCTTGGCCGGGTCGAGCTGCGGTTCCTGGGGCAGATAACCGATCTTGACCCCATCGGCGGCCCACGCCTCGCCGCCGTAATCCTTGTCCAGCCCGGCCATGATCTTCAGCAGCGTCGACTTGCCGGCGCCGTTGGCGCCCAGCACGCCGATCTTGGCCCCGGGCAGGAAACTCAGCCACAGGCCCTTCATGATCTCGCGCCCACCGGGGAAGACCTTGGTGAGGTTCTTCATCACATAGATGTACTGATAGGCGGCCATGGATCCTCCGCGGGCGACGGGCGGTGAGGGAGTGGGATTTGCTGCGGTGGTAGACGAGCGCCGCCGCGCCGTCAAGCGCGCGACGGATGCGGCGACGGCGGAGCCATGCGATACCGCGCGTTGTTTTCGCCGCGGCACCTCGGTATCGTCGTGTCGATGGGCGATGCCGGTACAAGGAGCGTCATGGCCGACCGCGTCTCGAAGCCCCCCGCGTCCGACCCGCTGTTCGTGCGCCCGCCCCAGGTGGAGCGGATGCGCGACCCGTTGCAGTCGGCGTGGAATCGGGCGCTGTCGGTCGAGGGCGCGGACGACGTGGCCGAATTGATCGACTTCGCGCAGATGAATGCCATTTTCGAGGGCTTTCTCGCCGTTGTCGGCCTGCCGGTGGCGATCATCGATCTCAAGGGCCAGGTGCTGGCCTCGTCGAAATGGCAGCGCCTGTGCATGGAGTTCCACCGCGTCAACGACGGCACCCGCGCCCGCTGCATCGAAAGCGACATCGGCCTGTCGACCCGGATGCGCGAAGGCAGCAGCTACGCCATGTACCGCTGCGCCAACGGCCTGACCGACTGCGCCTCGCCGATCGTGGTCGAGGGCCGCCACATCGCCAATCTGTTCATCGGCCAGTTCCTGCTCGGCGAGCCGGATCTGGAGGACTTTTCCCGCCGGCAGCGGACCTTCGGCTTCGACCGCGACGCCTATTTCAAGGCCTTGGCCGAGGTACCGATCATCGCCGAGGAGAAGCTGCCGGCCATCCTCGACCTGCTCGCCAACCTGGCCCGCCAGGTCGCCGACCAGAGTCTGGCGCGCAAACGCACGCAGCGTGCGCTGGCGATGATCGAGGTACAGGTCGACGAGCGGACCCGCGAGCTGGAGGCCAGCCGCGACCGCCTGCGCCGGATCGCCGCGCTGGTGCCGGGGATGATGTTCCAGTTTCGTCTCGATGCCGACGGCACGGCGTGCTTCCCCTATGCCAGCGACGCCATCCGCGACCTGCTTGGTCTTGAGCCCGCGGAGGTGCAGTTCGACGCCGCCAAGGCCTTTGAACGGGTCCATCCCGACGACCTCGCCGCCCTATGGGATTCGATCCATCTCGCCGCGCTGACCCTGACCACCTGGTGCCACGAATTCCGCGTTCGCGACGGCACGGGACGCCTGCGGTGGCTGTATGGCCACGGGACCACCCAACCCGACGGCGCCGATGCGGTCCAATCGTACGGCTTCCTCGCCGACGTCACCGAGATCCATCGCCGCGACGAGGCGTTGCGGGCCAGCGAGGAACGGTTCCGCACCCTGTTCCACTATTCGCCGGTGGCCTATCAGGCCCTCGACGCCGAAGGCCTCTACATCGACCTCAACGACACCCTGTGCGCATTGCTCGGCTACGAGCGTGCCGACCTGATCGGCCGTTCGTTCGGCGACGTCTGGTCGCCGGCGACGCGCGACCGCTTCGCCGCGGCGATGGCCGCCTTCCTCGCCAACGGCCGCATCCAGGTCGAACAGGAGCTGGTGCGCCGCGACGGCACCCCGGTGACGGTGCAACTGGAGGGGCGGATCCAGCGCGATCCCGACGGCACCTTCATGCGCAGCCACTGCGTCCTCTACGACGTCACCGCACGCAAGCAGATGGAGCGCGACCTGGCCCGCTCCAACGCCGAGCTGGAGCAGTTCGCCTACGTCGCCTCGCACGACCTGCGCGAGCCGCTGCGGATGATCACCAGCTATCTGACCCTGATCGAGCGCCGCTACGGCGCGGCGCTGGACGGTGACGGCCAGGAGTTCCTCGCCTTCGCCGTCGACGGCGCCCGGCGCATGGACCGGTTGATCCTCGACCTTCTCGACTATTCGCGCATCGGCCGGATGGGGCGGGCGGACGACGCGGTGAACCTTGCCGACGCGGTGGCCGAGGCGCTGGCCAATTTGCGCACCACCGTCGCCGAGGCCCGCGCCGCGGTGACCGTCGAGACCGCCCCGGCCAACGTGACCGGCTCGCGCTCCGAATTGGTGCGCCTGTTCCAGAACCTGATCGGCAATGCCCTCAAGTACCGCGACCCCGAGCGCGCGCCGCAGATCGCCGTCGGCTGGCTGCGCCACGGCGCGGAGTGGACGGTCTCGGTCGCCGACAACGGCATCGGCATCGCCCCCGAGCACCACACCGCGGTCTTCCAGATCTTCCGCCGCCTGCACACCCGCCAGCAATACGAGGGCACCGGCATCGGCCTTGCCGAATGCGAGAAGATCGTCCGCCACCACGGCGGCCGCATCTGGGTCGAATCGGAGCTGGGCCAAGGCAGCACCTTCCGCTTCACCATCCCGGTGGCGATCGCCCCGGCTGGCGCCATGCCCCCGGAACCGGGGCCGTAAGCCGGCCGATCGCTTTCCCGTTGCATCCGGTGGGCGGAAGAGGAGGCGGATTCACCACCAAGACACCAAGACGGCACCAAGACACCAAGGGGGCGTGGGCCAAGGGGGTGTGGGGTCGTCCGCGCCTTTTGGACACAGGCAAGCCGAGCTTGACATGGTATGGAAAATTCCATACCTATTGACGGTCCAGCGTGGAGGATGCCATGAGTGAGACCGGGACCATCACACGGACCTGCGCCGTCAGCCGCAAGGGGCAGACCACTCTGCCGTTGGCGGTTCGCCAAATCCTCGGTGTCCGAGATGGAGGCGAGATCGTCGTGCGCACTGACGGCCGTCGTGTCACCATCGAGCCGATCGAGGCGGAACACAGCGACCCGGCCATCGGTGCCTTCCTGCGGTTGATTACCGCCGACGTCGCCGCCGGGCGCAACGTCGGTGCGCTGCCTGATGACCTGCTCCAGACCCTCAAGGGCGTCCTTCACGAGGTCGAGGTCGACCTGGACGAGCCGATCGAAGGTGACGTTTGTCTCTGACGGTCAACGGTTGGACCCTGCTGTTCCACGACACGATGATCGGTCAGGTACGCACTCTGGCCGATGCCTTTCAACGGGCGCGGGCCAGCGACCCGAAGGGCTATCGCGCCAACGCCAATGTCCGCGTGCTGGCGGCCATCGCCAAACTGGTGTTGTCGACCATCCCTCAGGATCCTGGCCACGCCAATTACCGGATCGGGAACACCATGGGCGAGGACTATCGCCATTGGTCGCGGGCAAAGTTCGGCCAGCGGTTTCGCCTGTTCTTCCGCTATGACAGCCGGGCCAGGATCATTATTCCCGCCTGGGTCAACGACGAAACCACGTTGCGTGCCCGTGGCAGCAAGACCGATCCATATGCGGTTTTCCGGGGCATGCTTGATCGAGGCAATCCCCCGGACAGCTGGGACGACCTCATGGCGGCGGCCAGGGATTTGCCGGCTGACCTGCAGGCGACGCTGCAAAACCCGGGTGTGATGGAGCAGGAATAATTCCAGCGGCCGCGTGTTCGGATCGACCTCGGAACGGGCGACGCCTATAGTGGTGCCCGTCCGTTCGGGAGTCCCTCGTCCATGACCC
>JACRFY010000211.1 GCA_016212565.1 Magnetospirillum sp.
AATGCGGACGGCGGGTCGACGGCCAACGTGACATGGTCGTTCACGGGCGTGGAGGGCTCGTTCAACTTCCTGGACGAAGGCGAGACCCTGACGCTGGCGCGGCGGCGGTGAACCCCGGGCAGGCCGGCGGCGGCCATGCCGACGACGAGGGCGTTGTCGCCCGCCAGTGCCACGTCGATGGCAATCACGGACAACAGGGCGGTCAGCGCTTCGAGGTCGAAAAGGTCGATCATGGGGGCGGACCTTAACGCAAGCGGCTCCCGGCCGAAAGATCTAACCGTACAGCCACCGGCAGGCGAGGATGGCCGCCACCAGCCCGGCGGCATCGGCGATCAGTCCGGCGGCGAGGGCATGGCGGGTGCGGCGGATGCCGACGGCGCCGAAATACACCGCCAGGACGTAGAAGGTGGTCTCGGTCGAGCCGTAGATGGTCCCCAGCAGCACGCCGACGGCGCTGTCGACGCCGATGGCCGGATCGCGATAGGCGTCGGCGAGCAGGGCGAACGAGCCCGATCCCGACAGCGAGCGCAGCGCCGCCATGGTCAGCGCCTCGACCGGCACCCCCAGCGGCGCCATCAGCCGCCCCAGCGGCGCCAGCACGGCGTCGAGGGCGCCGCTGGCGCGCAGCATGGCGATGGCGACCAGAATCGCCACCAGATAGGGAATGATGCGCACGGCGACGGCGAAGCCCTCCTTGGCGCCGTCGACGAAGGTCTCGTAGACGGCGACGCCGCGCACCACGCCGAAGCCGAGCAGGCCGGTGACCAGAAGCGGCACCAGCCACGGCCCGATGACGCGGCCCCACAGCGCCATCGCCGGAATCAGCGCCACCACCGCCGCCGCAACCATCAGGCTGGGCCCCAGCGGCTCGCGTTCGCCATGGACCACCGGCGGTGCGGGGGCGGGGAGCGGCGCCAGGGGCTGGAGCGCGCGGGCGGCGACGATCGCCACCACCGTCGACACCAGGGTCGCCAGCAGGGTCGGCGCCACCACCGCCGCCGGTGCGACCGAGCCGCTGGCGGCGCGCAGGGCGATGACGCTGGTCGGCAGCAAGGTCACCGAGGCGGTGTTGATGGCCAGGAACAGCACCTGGGCATTGCTGGCGGTGCCGCGATGGGGATTGAGGGTCTCCAGCGCCTCCATGGCGCGGATGCCGAACGGGGTGGCGGCATTGCCGAGGCCGAGGACGTTGGCGGCGATGTTCATCACCATCGCCCCCTGGGCGGGATGGCCGGGGGGAATCTCCGGGAACAGGCGGCGCACCAGCGGCGACAGGGCGCGGGCGGTGGCGGCGAGCAGGCCGCCGGCCTCGGCGACCTTCATCAGGCCGAGGAACAGGGCCATCACCCCGACCAGCCCGAAGGCCAGCGGCACGGCGCTTTCGGCGGCCTTGACGATGGCGGTGGACAGGGCCGCCATGCCGCCGCCGACGGTCGCCTCGGTCCAGGCGGCGACGGCGAACGCGGTAACCGCGAAGGCGAAAAAGACCGGATTCATTTCGAAGCCCCTCTCCCGCCCCGCGGGAGAGGGGCCGAGTGCCACGGTAGCATGGCCGCGTATCCCCGCGCACCCTTGCCGGGGGGTGGGGCGGTTGCTAAGGTTCCGCCCGAGGATGTCCTGGTGCGGATGGCGAGAATGTGGGGACGGGTGGCGGCGGCGATGGTGGCGGTCCTGCTGGCGGTGTCGCCGGCGGCGGCCGACGAGATCGGCAATCGGATCGAGGCGGCACGGACCGCCTACCAGAAGACCGACTTCGCCCGGACGGCGCGGGAGCTGGAAGCGGCGCTGGTGCAGCTGCAGCAGCGGCTCGGCAGCGGCCTGGCCGAGTACATGCCGGCGGCGCCCTCGGGGTGGCAGGCGGACAAGCCGGAGATCCAGGGACTGGGGGCGGTCGGCGGCGGATTGTCGGTGGTGCGGGCCTACACCAAGGGCGATGCGTCGCTCAATGCCTCGGTGATTCTCGACAGTCCGGCGGTCGAGGCCGCGGCGGCGTTGCTCGGCAATCCCGCCGCCACCGCCGCGCAGCCCAAGCTGCGCCGGGTCAAGGCCGGCGGCGAGGACGCGCTGATGCGCTGGGACGGGCAGGCGCGTTCGGGCGAAATCTCCATCGTGTTGAGCAACCGGGTCCTGTTGCAGATCGAGGGCGACAACATCGCCAACGGCGACCTGCTGATGGAGGCCGCCAAGGGCTGGAACGTCGCCGGGATCCGCAAACTGATCGGTCTCTGAATGGCCGGCGAGGCCGCCGAACTGGTCGGCACCCTGGCCGGGCTGCTGACCACCGCCGCCTTCGTGCCCCAGGTGGTCAAGACCTGGCGCACCCGGGCGACGCGTGACATCTCGTTGAGCATGTGGGTGCTGTTCTCCGCCGGGGTGGCGCTGTGGCTGGTCTACGGCGTGCTGCTGGAGGCGTGGCCGATCGTCGCCGCCAATGTGGCGACGCTGGCCCTGGCCGCGGTGGTGGTGGCGATCAAGCTCGGCAATCGGGGGCGGGAGTAGCGGCCGCCATTCCGGAATCCACTTCAGACGTGTTGAAACCCGGGGCCGCGGTGAACTAGACTAAGTGCAGTTGGTTCAAGTGGAGGTGGTGATGCTTACGGTCAATGTTCACGACGCCAAGACGCATCTGTCGCGGCTGATCGAGCGTGCGGCCAAGGGCGAATCGTTCATCATCGCCAAGGCTGGCCGGCCAATGGTTAAAGTGATGGCGCTTGATGCCCCCGAGCCGGGCCAGATTCGGCGCCTGGGCTTCATGGGTGGCGCCATCGCGGTGCCCGAAGATTTCGACCGCATGTGCGAAGGCGATATCCGGGCACTGTTCGAGGGTTCGGAATGAAGGTCATCCTCGACACCCACCTGCTGCTGTGGGCCGCTGGCGACCCGGATCGCCTGTCCGCAGAAGCAAGGTTGTTGATCGAGGACCGCAGCAACGACCTGCTGTTCAGCGCCGCCAGTCTGTGGGAAATCACCATCAAGCGCGGGCTGGGGCGCGATGACTTTCAGGTCGACCCCCGTCTGTTGCGCCGCGGGCTGCTCGACAACGGGTTCGAGGAACTGCCGATCCGGGGCGAGCACGCGGTGGCAATCGAGGGATTGCCTCCGCTGCACAAAGATCCCTTCGACCGCCTGCTGGTGGCCCAGGCTCAGGTCGAGGGAATCACCCTGTTGACTGCCGATCCGCTCGTCGCCCGTTATCCCGGACCGATCCGAAAGGTCTAGCGAGACAATCAGCGGAGATCCCGGAAGTGCCGTCAGACGACCTTTTGCATGCCGGTTGGAGAGGTCTGGGAGCCATCTGGATTGCCATTGGGATCGCGTCACTTCCCACAGCATTGTTGTCGATGCTGGGCGCGGCGGGGCTTGGCTCGCAGTTTGAATGTGGTTCTTTGGGGGCACTGGTTTATGTATGGGCAGTATTGGCGTATCCAGGCCTCTTCATGCTGTCGGGCGGATTGATGATGATCCGGTCGCTCTCATCATTCGCGAAGACCGGAATGGCATTTTCTCCATTGGCAAGTCCGGTATTTGCGGTGTGCGTCGACAAGCAGCACGATTTTTGGAAAACGGCGACCTTTTTCCTTGAATTCCAGACAGTTATTCCTGGCGTCATCTTAAGTGCAAGCGGGAATGGAGTTTGAGTGAAGGGGGCCGCAAACCTCTTGTCGGTCTCTACGCTCCGCCCCTACCCCTCCAGCGGCCGCCCGTCGTCGCGGCGCCAGATGTACAGCGCCGGGATCACCAGCAGGGTCAGCAGGGTCGAGCTCGCCAGCCCGAACACCAGGCTGATCGCCAGGCCCTGGAAGATCGGGTCGGCGAGGATGAAGGCGGCGCCGATCATCGCCGCCGCGGCGGTCAGCGCGATCGGCTTGACCCGGGTGGCCCCCGAATCGAGCAAGGCCCGGCGCAGGCTCGCCCCATCCGTCAATCGCTGGCGGATGAAGTCGACCAGCAGGATCGAGTTGCGGACGATGATGCCGGCCAGGGCGATGAAGCCGATCATCGACGTGGCGGTGAACGGGGCGCCGAACAGCATGTGGCCGAGGACGATGCCGATCAGGGTCAGGGGCACCGGCACCAGGATCACCAGCGGCAGGCGGAAGCTGCCGAACTGGGCCACCACCAGCAGGTAGATGCCGAGGATCGCCACCGCGAAGGCGGCGCCCATGTCGCGGAAGGTGACGTAGGTGATCTCCCATTCGCCGTCCCACAGCAGGGTGACGTGCGATTCGTCCTCGGGCTGGCCGTGATAGGCGATGGGCAGCGCGCCCTTGAGCACGTCCTCGACGGCGAACATGCCGTAGATCGGTGCCTCGGTACGGCCGGCCAGCTCGGCGGTGACCATCTCGGCATAGCGGCCGTCGCGGCGGAAGATCGGCGGCGAGGCCGGTTCGGTGGTCACCTCGACCACGTCGCCCAGTTCGACGGTGCCCTTGCGCGCGGGGATCGGCGTGGTCGCCAGCAATTCGCCGGGGTGGAGGTCGGAGCGCGACAGGCGGATCCAGATCGGCTTCGGCTCGGCGCCTTCGCCGCGATGGGAATAGCCGACGCGGATGCCGCCCATCAGCGCCTGGATGGTGTCGTAGACCGCCTGCTGCTCGACGCCGTGGAATTCGAGGCGTTCCTGGTCGATGGAGACGCGCAGGCGCCGCGACGGCGCGGCCAGGGTGTCGTCGACGTCGACGACGAAGTCGACGGCGCGGAAGGCATCGCGGACCTGTTCCGCCGCGGCCCGGCGGCTGTCGGCATCGGGGCCGTAGATCTCGGCCAGCAGGGTGGCGAGCACCGGCGGTCCCGGCGGCACCTCGACCACCTTGATGGCCGTGCCGGCGGGGGCGGGCAGGTCCTTGAGGCGGGCGCGGACGTCCAGCGCGATGGCGTGGCTGGCGCGGCTGCGGTCGTGGCGCGACAGCAGGTTCAGTTGCAGGTCGCCCTGCTCGGGGCTCTCGCGCAGATAGGAGTGGCGCACCAGGCCGTTGAAGTTGAACGGGCTGGCGGTTCCGGCATAGGCCTGGGCACTGGTCAGCTCGGGGAGATCGGCGAGGCGGGCGGCGGCGGCGGCCAGCACCCGGTCGGTGTCCTCCAGCGTCGCGCCCTCGGGCAGGTCGACCACCACCTGCAACTCCGACTTGTTGTCGAAGGGCAGCAGCTTGACGGTCACCAGCTTGAGCGGGAACATCGCCATCGCCAGGACGGTGGCGACCGTCACCCACAGCAGGAGCTTCTTGGCCTTTTCCCGGTCCTCGATGATCGGGGTGGCATAACGGCGATAGAGGGCCGAGAGCGGCCCGCCGTGTTCGTCGTGGGCAAGGCTGGAGAAGCGGCCGCCGGCCACCTTGACCAGCAGCCACGGGGTGATGATGACGGCGACGAAGAACGAGAACAGCATCGCCGACGAGGCATTGGCCGGGATCGGGCTCATGTAGGGGCCCATCAGCCCGGAGACGAACATCATCGGCAGCAGGGCGACGACGATGGTCAGGGTGGCGACGATGGTCGGGTTGCCGACCTCGGCCACCGCCTCGACCGCCACCTGGCCCGGTTCCTCGCCCTTGCGCAGGTGCCAGTGGCGGACGATGTTCTCGACCACCACGATGGCGTCGTCGACCAGGATGCCGATCGAGAAGATCAGCGCGAACAGGCTGACGCGGTTGATGGTGTAGCCCATCATATGCGAGGCGAACAGGGTGAGCAGGATGGTGGTCGGCACCACCAGCGCCACCACCACGCCGGCCCGCCAGCCCAGCGCCCAGGCCACCAGGCCGACGATGGAAATCGTCGCCAGGCCGAGATGGAACAGCAGCTCGTCGGCCTTGTCGCTGGCGGTCTCGCCGTAATTGCGCGTCACGGTGACGGTGACGTCCTCGGGCACGGCCAAGCGGTCGAGGCGGGCGAGCAGCGATTCGGCGACGGTGACGGCGTTGGCTCCGGCGCGCTTGGCGATCGACAGCGATACCGCCGGCACCGTGTCGAGGGCGCCGTCGGCCCTCTTGGTCAGGTGCCAGGCGCGACGGTCGGCGGGCTCGGCGCCGACCACCACATGGGCCACGTCCTTGACGTAGACCGGGCGGCCGTCGCGGGTGATCAACAGCAGGTTGCCGATGTCGGGCGCGCCCCGCAGCGTCTGGCCGCCGACCACCGGCAGGTGGCGGCCGGCCTCCTGGACCGCGCCGACCATGAACGAGCGGTTGGCGTTGTCGACCTTCTCGACCAGTTGGTTGAGGGTGACGCCATAGAGGGCCAGGGCCTCGGGATCGGGCTCGACGCGGATCTGGTCGCGCCGCCCGCCGACGATGGCGGTGACGCCGACGTCGTCGACCTTGACCAACTCGTGGCGGAGCTGCTCGGCGAGGGTGAACAGGGCGTTGTCGTCCCAGCGCTCGGCACGGTCGGGCCTGGCGGCCAGGGTGAGGACCACCACGGCGACGTCGTTGATGCCGCGGCCGACGATCACCGGTTCGGGGATGCCGGTGGGCATCTCGCGGACATGGGCCCGCACCTGCTCGTGGACGCGCAGGATGGCGGCGTCCTCGCTGGTGCCGACCACGAAGCGGGCGGTGACCACCACCCGGTCGTCGGCGGTCTGCGAGTAGACGTGCTCGACGGCATCGATGCCCTTGACGATGTCCTCCAGCGGCTTGGTCACCAGCTCGGCGGCGTCCGGTGCCTTCAGGCCGTTGGCCTCGATGAAGATGTCGACCATCGGCACGCTGATCTGCGGCTCTTCCTCGCGCGGCAGCACCGCCAGGGCAATCGAGCCGAGCGCCAGCGAGGCCAGCAGCAGCAGCGGCGTCAGCGGCGAGCGGATGAAGGCCTGGGCGAGGCGCCCGGAGAGGCCGAGCGTGCTCACGGCGCTCACCACACCACCACGTCGGCTTCGCGCAGCCCGGACAGGACCTCGACGCCATCGGGCGTGGCCGCGCCCAGTTGCACCACCACCTGCGTGCCGTCCTTGAGCCGCACGCTGTCGAGGCCGAAGCGCCGTGCCACCGCCTCGCGCGGCACCACCGCCGCCAGACGCTGGCCGGTGGAGACGTGGACCGGCACCCGCTCGCCGACGAAGAAGTCGCCCAGGCCTTCCACCGCGACGTCGGCCATCACCCGTCCGTCCTCGATGCGCGGATAGACCTGGCGCACCGTGCCCAGCCGCGGCGGCGCCTCGCCGATGGTCAGCGAGCGCGGGCCGACCAGCACGCTGTCGCCGACCTTCATGAAGCGGGCGTGGCGCTCGGGCAGGGCGAGGCGCAGGACGTAGTTTTCCGCCGCCAGGGTGGCGATGGTCTCGCCCGGCAGCACCACCGTCCCCTCGGTGACGTGGACCTTGAGCACCCGGCCGCCCGAGGGGGCCAGCACCGCCCCTTCCGAACTGCGCTCGCCGGAGACCATCTTTTCGGCGCGGATCGCCGCCATGGTGCGGCCGGCGACGTCGAGGCGGGTGCGGGCGTCGTCGAGGCGGGCCTTGGTGCCGACGCCCTTCGCCAGCAGTTCGGTGGCGCGCTTGAATTCGATCTCGGCCAGATCGCGTTCGGCCTCGGCGCCGCGCAGCCGGGCGTCGACCCCGGCGGTGGCCAGGGCCAGCTTGGGGTCGCCGATGGTGGCGATCTTCTGCCCCGCCTGAACCTTGTCGCCCTCGTCGACCAGCAGGTTGGCGACGGTGCCGGAGATGCGCGCCCGCGCCAGCACCTGATCGACGCTCTCGACCGTCGCCCCCACCGCCTTGAGATCGTCGATGCGCTTGAAGAGAATTTCCACCTCGCCGGCCGCGGCAGGCAGGGCGACCACAAGGGCGAGGGCGGCAAGCAGGGGGGCACGCATGGCGGGGCTCCGGTTCAGGGCAGGCTTGACGAATATATTAGTGCGTCCTAATTATGCAAGTAGGCGGACCGCAACACAGGAGCACGGTAACACAATGTCGATCGATCGCGTGGTGATGGCGTTTGCCGGGACGATGATCCTGGTCACTCTGGCCCTGTCGCAGTTGCACAGCGTCTACTGGCTGCTGTTTACCGCCTTCGTCGGCGCCAACATGCTGCAGGCCAGCGTGACCGGCTTTTGCCCGCTGGCCGTCATACTCAAGAAGATGGGCGTCAAGCCGGGCTGCGCCTTCGAGTAGGCCCCCCGGGGCCTACCGCTTGGCCTGCTCGCGGTAACTGTCGGCGAACCAGCGCAGCAGTAACGTGCCGCTGTCGAGGGTTCGCCAGCCGTCGCGCATTTCGGTGGTGACGAAGACGGTGTCTTCGTCACCCCAGCTCCAGCCGAGCGGGAACCACTTCTCGCCGGTCCAGCCGGCCACCACCATCGGCTTGCCCTTGGCGCCGTCCCACTTGGGATTGTCGATCATCAGCACCAACTCGGGCTCGCCGTCCTCGTCGAGATCGAAGCGGCCGATGCGCACGCTGTCGGGGCCGAAGGCGTTGCTCGCCGCGGTGCGGTAGTGCTTGGCCCACCAGGTGGAGAGGAACGCCTCCAGGTCGGGATGGTCGCCGGGGGCGAGGTTCAGCAGCGGCACCTGGGCGACCGGGCGTGGCAGCTCGGCGGCCAGCGCCGGAGACAGCAGGGACAGCCAGACGAGGGCCAGGAGCGACGGCAGGAGAAGGCGGCTCATGTCAGTTGTCCACCGCGACCCAGGGAATGGTTTGCACGGCGACGCCTTCTTCTTCGAGGGAGCGGAGGTCGTCGGCGCTGGCTTCGCCGTAGATCGGCCGCGGGGCGACATCGCCGTAGTGGATCGCCCGCGCCTCGTCGGCGAAGGCCTCGCCGACATAGTCGCAGGAATCCTCGACGCTGCGGCGCAGCTTGACCATCGCCTGGCGCATGGCGGTCAAGGCCCCTTGGGCATCGAGGGCTTCGCCGCGGGCGCTGTTGAGCCGGGGCGCCATGATCGCCTTCTCCACCCGGGTGTCGCCGCATTGCGGACAGACGATGGCGGCGCCCGCCGCCTGGGAATCGAAGGTGGCGCCGTCCTTGAACCAGGCCTCGAAGTGGTGTTCGCGCCCGCAGCGCAGTTGGAACAGGATCATGGGCGGGATTTAGCAGGCCGGATGGGGCCTTGACAAGGCTTCAGCCACAAAAGGAAACCCCCGCAGCAAGGGGGGGAGCTGCGGGGGTCGATCCTTGCGGCCGGGGGGGAAACGGCCACTTTCCTCGGGTTTGACGCACCGCCCCAGAGGAAGGGGGAGGGCGGTGCGCCCGATCGGCGGGAGTTCGAAGTCCGCCTTGGGGGTTGAGGAACCTGACGGGGAGCGCGGATCCGTCTGTCGGTGTCTCATCCTGATGACGACAACAATGCCGGTTCGGACGTTACGGTTCCCTTTCGGGCGGATTACGCTTTGGTAAGGTGCGAATGCCCCGCCGCTTGAGTGCGCGCCATGCGCGCAAACGGCTTGGTGGAGATTGCCGGGCGAGCTATTCTGTCCCCAAAGCGGAAGGGCGGCGATGGCTGTGGACGACGAAGACACCAAGCTCGGCGGCATCGCCAAGGCACAAAGGCACGGACGACCCCACACCCCCTTGGTGTCTTGGTGGTGAATCCGCCTCCTCCTCCGCCGCCCACCGGATGCAACGGGATAAGCAATCCCGGGAGAATGGCGATGGGAGCCCTGATGACCACATAGCAGAGATGGCCTGTTGCAATGGCTCACCCGCCAACGGATGATTCTCGCACGGAATCAGATACACTGTGCCGCCGAACCAAGGAGGTTGCCGATGCCCGCCCCGTTGCACGACGCCGACTTCTTCCGCTGGACCGAGGAACAGGCCGCCGCGCTCCGCTCCATGCCGCGTTCGAACGTGCTCGACAGCGACAATCTTGCCGAGGAGATCGAGGACATGGGGCGCGCCGAGCTGAATAAGGTGGCCAGCCTGCTGACCCAGGTGCTCACCCATCTGCTGAAGCTGGCCATCGATCCGGCGGCTCCGGCGCGGGAGCATTGGGTGGATGAAATCCTCGCCTTCCAGGCCGATGCCCGGCGGGCCTTTTCGCCCGGAATGCGCGAGCGCCTGGAGATTGCCGAGCTGTGGTACGATGCCGTTCGTCGCGCCGCTGCGGCCCTGGCTGAAGCCGGGCGGCCCGAGGTCGTCTTGCCGGCCCATTGCCCGCTCGATCTCGACACGCTGTTGAGGCGCGACTTCGACTACCGGCAGGCGGCGCTGGCGGTGGTGGCGGCACTGCCGTCGCCGACCTCACACTGATAGGTTCTCCTTCCGCAGCGGCTTGACCCACCTCCGGGCTCTCCCCAAATCACGCGGGAACTTGCCGTCAGAGAGGTGCCGCATGCGTTCGTCCCGTCGCCGTCCCGTCACCGCCGCCGCCCGTCCGGACGGCTCCCGCCTTCTGGTTCCGCTGGCGTTTCTGGTGCTGATCTCGGCGCTGGCGCTGGGCGGCTGCAACACCGTGTCCGGTTTCGGCGAGGACGTTTCCGCCGCCGGCTCGGCCCTCGACCGGACCTCGGAACGCACCCAGGACAAGATGACCGGCAAGGAGCCGCCGCAACAGCAGCAGGGCCGTCGCGGCGGCTACGAGGCCGGCCCCTACTGAGCATCCCTTTTTCCTGGCATCGGCGCGGCGGCGGTGTCACTCTCGCCGCCGACCTCCGTCCGCCGATGCCTGGGAATCATGAAGAAGGATAGCCGTCTCGTCCACGCCGGCCGCGCCTCCGACCGTTATCACGGCGCCGTCAACGTCCCCGTCTACCATGCCTCGACCATCCTCCATCCCTCGGTGGCGGCGATGGAAGAGGGCGGCAAGACCCCGTTCGACGGCGTCCGCTACGGCCGCTTCGGCACCCCGACCACCTTCGCCTTCGAAGACGCCATCGCCGCCGTCGAGGGTGGCGGCAAGGCCATCGCCGTCCCCTCCGGGCTGGCGGCGATCACCGCCTCGCTGATGGCGCTGCTCAAGAGCGGCGACCATCTGCTGATGGTCGACAGCGCCTATTTCCCCACCCGCAAGTTCTGCGATTCCGTGCTGGCCGGCCTGGGCATCGCCACCACCTACTACGACCCGGCCATCGGCGCCGGCATCGCCGCCCTGATGCGGCCGGAGACCAAGGTGGTGTTCGTCGAGAGCCCCGGCTCGCTGACCTTCGAGATGCAGGACATTCCCGCCATTGCCGCCGCCGCCCATCGCGGCGGTGCGCGGGTGGTGCTGGACAACACCTGGGGGGTGCTGAACTTCCAGCCCTTCGCCCACGGCGTCGACGTGTCGCTGCAAGCCTGCACCAAGTACGTGGTCGGCCACGCCGACGCCATGCTCGGCGCCATCACCTGCTGCGACGCGGCGTTGTGGCTGGAGGTCAAGGCCTCGGTGGCCGCCTTCGGCCATTCGGTGGGGGCCGAGGAGCTGTTCCTCGGCCTGCGCGGCCTGCGCACGCTGGCGGTGCGGCTGCGCCATCACGCGGCGACCGCCCTGACCCTGGCCCAGTGGCTGGAGCAGCGGCCGGAAGTCGGCCGCGTCCTCTATCCACCGCTGCCCGCCGATCCCGGCCACGCGCTGTGGCGGCGCGACTTCTCCGGCGCCTGCGGGCTGTTCGGGGTGGTGCTGGCCCGTCCCTACGCCAAGGCGGCGGTCGACGCCATGCTCGACGGCTATCGCCATTTCAACCTCGGCTTCTCGTGGGGCGGCTACGAAAGTCTGGTGATCCCCACCGGCGGGCATTCCATCGTCCGCACCGCCACCGCCTGGGATCCGCCCGGGCCGAGCCTGCGCTTCCATGCCGGGCTCGAGGACGTCGACGATCTGCTGGCCGATCTCGACGACGGCTTCCGGCGCCTGGGCGCGGGCTAGCCATGCGCCGCCTCGTCCTTGCCGCTCTGGTGCTGGCCTGGCCGGGCATGGCCCTGGCGCACCCGCACATCCTGATCGATGCCCATGCGGTGATCGAATTCAACGAGGGTCGCATCGTCGGCCTGCGCATGGCGTGGAAATTCGACTCCGCCTATTCCAGTTCGCTGGTCGAAGACTTCGACACCGACAAGGACAAGCGCTTCTCGCCGGCCGAGACCAAGGCGCTGGAGACGGGCGCCTTCCAGGACAGCCGCAACCAGGGCTACTTCACCGTCGCCGCCGTCGACGGCAAGCCGGTGACCTGGCCGGCGGCAAGCGATTTCCAGATCGCCGTGGCCGGCAATGCCCTGATCTACACCTTCCGTCTCGCCTTGCCGCAACCGGTGGATCCACGCCGCCAAGCCTTCAAGCTGTCGACGTTCGAGGAAAGCTTCTACGTCGACGTCGATTTCCGCAACGATGCCGCCATCGCCCTGACCGGCGACGGCGCCGAGCGGTGTCGCTTCACCCGCGGGCCCGATCATGCCAACGCGGTGTGGGGCGGCGCGCTGCTGCCGACCAAGGTGGAGGTGACATGCAAGTGATCCGTCGCGCCGGGATGGTTGCCGGGCTGTGGCTGGCGGCGATGCCGGCCCTGGCCGCCGGCCTGACCCCGCCGCCGGGCGGCTCGCCGTTCGCCGGGGTGCCGGAGTGGCTGCGGCCGCTGGCCGGCTGGGCCTTCGGCCTGCAACGCCAGTTGACCGGCGAAATGCGCGAGCATCTGGCGGCGATCAAGGACGGCGGCTCGACCGAGGCGATGGCCGCCCTGGTGCTGGCCGCGTTCCTCTACGGCGTTTTCCACGCCATCGGTCCCGGTCACGGCAAGGTGGTGATCGGCGGCCTGATCGCCACCCGCCGCGCCCGCATCGTCCACGGCATCGCCGCCAGCTTCGTCGCCGCCATGGTCCAGGCCGGAGTCGCCGTCGCCGCCATCGCCATCCTCGCCGGTGCCCTGGCCCTGGCCCCCGCGGCGGTGATGGACAAGGCGGCGTGGCTGGAGATCGGTTCCTTCGCCATGATCGCCGGGGTGGGAATGGCCATGACCTGGCACAGTCTCACCGGGCGCAGCCTCACTGGGCACAGCGGCTGCGGCCATGCCCACCACCATGGCGAGGGCTGCTGCGGGCATCGCCACCACGACGATCCCCGCGGCCTGATGGCCGCCGCCGCCGCGGTCGGCTTCCGGCCCTGTTCGGGGGCGCTGCTGGTGCTGCTGTTCACCTGGGCCAACGGCATCGCCTGGGTCGGCGTCGCCGCCACCTTCGCCATGGGCATCGG
>JACRFY010000212.1 GCA_016212565.1 Magnetospirillum sp.
CGACTATCCCAAGGGCCTCAAGGTCACCGACGCCGAGATGGACGCAATCGCCATCAACGGCTGCGACTTCCATCCAGAGTGGAACTACACCATCTCACCCCGAAAGCCGGATCGTGCGGTTGTTTTGGCGTAGATCCTAAGAACGACGGCCGGGCTGCGCATGTCCCACTCCCAGGCGGCGCCGTCCGAGGCGGCCACCGCCAGCGCCGCCCGCTCGTTGCTGCGCAGGGCATCGTCGGCCAGGCGGGCGTTCAGCGCGCTGAGTTGGCGATAGAGGGTTTCCTGCGGCACCGCGAAGCCGAACCGCACCAGACCGGCATAGACCATATAATAGACGGCGATCTTGGCGATGTGCCCGGCCATGTTGAACACGCCGTAGACGTCGGAATAGAGGGTGAAGCAGGCCTCCTCGACGATCACCAGGACCACGCTGGCGACGATGTAGGGGAACAGGTCGGGATGGAACCGGCGGCGGCGGAGCAACAGGCGGCCCAGCGCCAGTGCCAGCACCGCCATGAACAGGTACTCGGCGGCAATCTTGAACGGCGTCAGCCCCTGGCCCTCGCGCCAGCAATCGGGAAAGATCTCCAGCCAGAAGATGGCGCCGAGCAGCAGCGCCAGTCCGGCCATGCCGGCCGCCAGGACGAGTCCCGCCGCCGGCCGGCGGCGAGACCACAATGACGCGGCGACGAGTCCCCCGACTTCGAGGATACGCCCGGCAATCCAGAGCTGGGTGGGCAGATTGGCATCGAAGCCGGTGAACACCCCCATGCCCTTGAAGGCGAGGGTATGCAGCAGGTCGACGATCGCCACCGGCCCGAAGGTCAGACCGACCACCAGCAGGAACGGGGTGTCCAAGGTGCGCCGCGTGTTCCAGGCGATGGAAAAGGCGGTCAGGCCGACGACGACGCTGAACAGTTCCGCCAGGGTATGGAAGAGGAGGTAGTTGTAGGCCCGGGTGGCGACGATCAGGGCGGCGACCGCCGCGACCGCCGCAAGTTCGAGGTCCCAAACCGTCGGTCTTCTCTGCGCTGCCGTCGTCGCCACGTCCGCCCTCTCAAGGGTCTCGCCGCCGAACCTTCACGCCGATGAGGATACCCCCATTGGCCGATGCCGTCATGTGTCCCAGAGGACCAGGAGGTCGCGGCGCCTCCCGCGTGCTCTCTCCATTGCCCTATGAACGTCCTCTTGACCACCCCCTAAGAGGGAGGCGAAATTTCTGTACCGAAGCGGTAAGCCCTCGCATAATCATCTTCACTACTGCTTTGGGCATACCTACGTCGGGGCACGGTTTTGAAGAACGGTTCGGTCGCTCGTTGGTCTGTCGCCGCCTGTCTATTCGTCGCCGGGTCATGTGCCCCGATGAGCCAGGGTCTGCCTGGCGGTCCCAATGCGCCCTACGATGTCGGCGAGGCGGAGAAGACGCTGGCCTTCGGCTACAACGTGGTCGTCGAGCGTCATCTCGAACGCGTCACCATCGCCGCGGTGGCCCTCGAAGGCCTGCGCGGGCTGTCCAGCATCGACCCGGAAGTGGGCGTGGCGCGGATCGGTACGCAGGTGCTGCTGACCGCCTCGGATCGCGTGGTGGCGGAATATCCGTTGCCCGGCGACGACGATGTGCGCGGCTGGTCGCGTCTCACCGTCACCATCGCCCTCGACGCCCGCGGCATCTCCACGGCGATGCGCGAGGCGAGCCCGGAAGCGATCTACGAGGCGGTGTTCGACGCCACGCTGTCCAAGCTCGACCTGTTCTCCCGCTATGCCGGGGTCAAGGAGGCGCGCGAGCATCGCGCCAGCCGCAATGGCTTCGGCGGGATCGGCATCCGCTTCGACCTGGTCGACGATGTCGCCAAGATCCTCGAGGTGATGGACGACACCCCGGCGTCGCAGGCCGGCGTCAAGGAGGGCGACATCATCACCCATGTCGGCGGCGAAGCGGTCGCCCGCCTGCCCAAGGACGAGATCTCCAAGCTTCTGCGCGGCCCGGTGGCCTCGGACGTCGAGCTGCGGCTGAAGCGTGGCGGCGCCACCGTCACCGCCACCCTGCACCGGGCCCTGATCGTGCCCACCACGGTTACCGCCCAGCTCAAGGACGACGTCGCCGCGTTCCGCATCTCCAGCTTCAACCAGCGCACCGCCGTGTCGCTGGCCACCGAGCTGAAGGCGCTGCGGGCCAAGGACAAGGTCCTGAAGGGCGTGGTTCTCGACATGCGCGGCAATCCCGGCGGGCTGCTCGATCAGGCGGTGTCGGTGGTCGACCTGTTCGTCAAGGACGGTCCGATCGTGTCCACCCGCGGCCGCCATCCGCTGGCCAGCCAGGCCTACGATGCCCGCGAGGGCGATATCGGCGAGGATCTGCCGGTGGTGGTGCTGGTCGACGGCAAGTCGGCCTCGGCGGCGGAAATCGTCGCCTCGGCGTTGCAGGATGCCGGCCGGGCGGTGGTGGTCGGCACCAATTCCTACGGCAAGGGCACGGTGCAGACGGTGATCCGCCTGCCCAACGACGGCGAGATGACGCTGACCTGGTCGCGCTTCCATACCCCGTCGGGCTATGCCCTGCATGGGCTGGGGGTGCTGCCGACCATCTGCACCGCCGGTCAGGCGGTCGATACGGCGGCGCTCAGGAGCGGCATCGTCCAGGCCGCCGCCACCTCGGCCCCGGTCACCGCCAACCTGGCCCTGTGGCGCAGCGCCCAGTTGTCCGAGACCGGCCTGCGCAAGCAATTGCGCTCGACCTGTCCGGGGGCCAAGCACGCCGACACCCGCCTCGACGTCGAGATGGCCGAGTCGCTGCTCGCCGATCCGGCTCTTTATGCCCACGCCCTGACCCTGTCCGCCCCGGTGGCCCCGCCCGCCGCCGCCGCCCATCCCGGCCATCCGGGCCAGGTTTTGCAGGCGGTTCACTAATCTTGCTTGACTCGGGGCCGTGGATCAGTAAATTCGCCCGCCTGAGTTTCATACAGATGCAACGCATTCGGGGTCCGTCATGGCCAAGCCAGCCACCATTCTCATCAAGCTTCTCAGCACCGCCGGGACGGGCTACTTTTATGTGGCCAAGAAGAACCCCCGCAAGACGACCGAGAAGCTGGAGTTCCGCAAGTACGATCCGGTGGTGCGCAAGCACGTGCCGTTCAAGGAAGCCAAGATCAAGTAGCTTCCCGATCACAGTGCTGCGATGTGCGCCCGCCAACCGGCGGGCGCTTTGCGTTTTTCCCGCGCGGGTGCCGATCCGGCCGCCACCGCGCGCGAAGGACAAGGGCCGCCCTGTCCTGGGACGGCCCTTGCACCAAGGATGGCCGATACGACGCGGCTACATCGCCTGCTGCGCCGGATCCGCGTCGATGTAGGGATCGGAAGGCGTTCCGGTCAGCGTGGCCACGATCGTCGGCAGACCCAGGGTCGGTTGTCCGTTGGCGTCGTGGAAGGTGAATTGCCGCCATATCTGAAGCTGAAGCACGCCGGCAGGGTCGGTCGGGAGATGGCGCAGGGTTGGTTTCCACGTCTGTTGCGGATTGAAGGTGGCCCCCCATTCGCTCCGGGTCGACGGTCCGTTCGGGCCGAGATAGGCGAACGCGTAGCTGACTGAAACCGCGCTATTCCACTGACTTGTTGCCGGCGCCGTTTCGGTGCCGGCGAAGGCGGTGGCAGTGTTTGCCGGTGGTAGCGGCGGCATGCCGCTCAACAGGCTGGACACGCCTTGCGCCCATTGAGTAGCCATCGCAATGTCTTGTGCCCACGACGGTACACTCGTGTCGTTGGCCAACTGGTTGACGACGCCATTCCAGTTCGTCTGCCAATCGGCCAGGACATCGGCCTGGTAATCTTGGGTGTGACCATTCTGGTCGCAGCAGCCGCTGGTCCAGTGGCTGCTGTCTTTCGTCTCATTGATACCGTTGACTGGATCGGTATATCCATATCCATCCGAACCGTAGTCGGTGCATTCGGTGTCCGAGCCGTAGTTTCGGCACACCGTTTGGCGGGTGTCATAGTAGGCCACGGCGCTAATTGTGTAGAGGCGCGCCATCTGTCGGTAGAGGGCGAGGCGCTTGACTGCGGCGGTCCAACCGTAGAGAGCGGCATAAGCGAGCGGGTCGAAGGTTGCCGGCGCACCGCAGCCGTAGAGGCCTGTCAGGTAAGTGAAATCGTCGGAGGTCCCGCTTGTCGATAGCGGTCCTGCTATCGCTGCGGCGGCCACATTCAGGCTGTAGCTCAGTTGCTTCTGCTCGACCGGGTCCGGGGTGGCGGGGGGTGTTCCCATGACAAAAGTGGCGAGATTGGTGATCTTGGTAACCACCGCGAAAGAGTGGTCCTGAAACTTCTGGTCCGCCACGGCCGACGTGCAGGTATTGTTAACCGGCTGATAAAAACTGGCGACCTGGGAGTGGAGTAATATGCTCAGCTTGTAGGCGCTGATCAGCGCGGTGACATTCATCAGTACGACCTGCAGGGCCGCATCGGTCGGGCGGGCAACGTAGGTGGTTGTGGTGAGGTAGGTTTCGGTGGCGATTTGCTCCAGGTCGTTGGCCAGCGAGCCATGCGCGAAAGACAGCGCGCTTTCCACGATGGGGAGCAGGGTCGTCTCGATATAGTCCACGACCGGCTGGCTCCAGTCGGTGGCGCTTAGGGGGTTCTGTCCCGGAACGGTGGATAATTGAGTGGCGCACCAGCTGAAGAAGGTTTGCACATCCCCTTCTACAGCTTGTACGTTGAGTTGGAGAATGAAGTTCTCCAATTCGGTGATGGCGGCAACGATCAAGTCTCTGATGGCGTCCCCGGAATTGGAGGGGCCAAAGACGCTGCCGAACAGTCCGAACAGGGATGTCAGCAATGCCGCTCCGACGGGCCCCCACGGCGGCGGCAGGGCAAAGGCCAGATTCGTTGCCACTCCCTGCATCACCCCCGAGGCGCTGGAATCTCCCAGGGCTGCGGCTTGCAGCGAGGGGAGGCCGTGGGATGCCATGCCGCCTTGCTGTTCCACATGCGGCAAGCCGGTTGCCAGATCGAGAAAGATCTTCGGCAGGATGAAGTTGATGGTGAGCTGGTTGGTCTGGCGCGTGTAGACGACGCATCCGGCCTTGCAGCCCGCCGTGTCCACCTCCAGCAGCCCGACGGAAGCGTCCTGGATCTCTTCGTTCGGCAGCAACGGGTAGGCCGTGTTCAGCGTAGACAACAGGGCCTTGATCAGCAGCCGGACCGGCGCATGCGCTAGCACGGGAACCTTCGCCAACACCGTGTCCGAGGGAATGATCGCCAGGGGCAGATGAGCGCCGCTGCCGAAGGCGCGAAAGGTGGCGATGTTCAGCCCGTGGGTCTTTTCGTTGACCGCCCGTCCGCAGCACTGCGCGTACAGCCTGAGAAAGCGGTCGGCATAGTCGGCGAGCACCACCCCCTTCGCCGGCGGGGTGGCAAAATATAGAACCGGACGGTGGTGGAATGGCAGCGTGTGCGCGGATGGAGTCGGGGCGGCATTCAAGAGTGCGGGCATGGGGACTGTCCTTGCTGTCGGCGCGGAGCCAATCGGTTGGCGTGGGGAAAGTCGTTGCTGCCTCAGCCGTATTTGGCCCACCATTGCGTCAAGGCCAGCGACATCAGCTCTGCCGCGACGGCGCGCGGCACCGGTTGGCTCGCGTTGCTCAAGGTGGGAAGCGAGCGCAAGGCGCTGCTCAATCCGGGGCCATGGATGGTGTCGGTCAGCGATGCCACCAGCTTGAGCTTGTCCGCCGGGGTGGCCCAGTTTCCCGGGGTGGTCTTCATCGCTCCGTTGGCGATGTCCACGGTGTACTGCATGAACATGACCTGCTCCTGATAGCAGCGCGGCTTGTTCAGATCGACGAAGGTGGCCGCATTCTCCCAAAAGGCCGTGTCGGATTCCTTCAGCCACGTCTGATAGAGCGCCTGCGCGGTAGGGGAATTCGCCGGCGGCAGAGGGTCTTGTGCTCCGACCGTTCCGGCGCAATCCGCGTTTGGGCCATCCTGAATGCTCGGTTGCCCGGGCGCGGACACCGCGCTCCCGTCATCTCCGAAAGCTACCGACTTGAGGGCAAAATAGAGCGTGGCGACAGAACTGGCGAAGCCGACCGCGTTGACGAAGACGGTGGCGAATTTATTGAGAATGCCCGGGGCGGCAAGCCCCTCCTGGATGGCCTGCACCTGTTGGCGCAATGCCGCCATTTGGCCATTCAACTGGGCCATCTGCTGTACCTGTTGCGGGTCGCCTTGATCAACGTTGATGACGTAGTCGTCGGCCGCCGCCCCTCCTCGCGGCATCTGCCGCATCTGGATAACCGGATCAGGACGGTTGGCGTTTTCCTGAAGGAGTTCATCCATGTGAAAGACGACGTCGGCACGTGCCGCTTCCTGCGCCGGATCGACGTGCAGATCGTCTGCCTCATCGTCCATATCGTGAAAATCGGGCGGGCTATCGTCAGGGTCACTGTTGATGTCCGAATCGCCGCCCATGTCCGTCACGTCACCGTACGTATCGTCTTCCATGAGAGGTGTCCTTGTCCGATGTCAATCTCAACGGGAGCGTACCACATATAAAAAACATCAAAACGAATTTGAATGCCGAAAAAAGAAAGAACGGCAGAAAATCCACATGTCGGCAGGCGTTTTCCATCCCAATCCCATGGGCCGGTAACTCAAAGGAGAATAATTTTTGATAAAAACCACTATTCGGGAGAGGTTCCCCGGCGGCGGTCGCTTCGTGGGCGGATGTGTAGGCAAAGGGGACGGTGGGACATCCGCACAGAAAAAGGGCCTAGCCGAATGAACGGCCAGGCCCTTGAAATCTTTGGTGGAGCCGAGCGGGATCGAACCGCTGACCTCCTCATTGCGAACGAGGCGCTCTCCCAACTGAGCTACGGCCCCCCTTGGAGGGGCAGATAATGTTCAAACCGCCCACGGCTGTCAAGCCGTCTCATGCCAAGAATTTTGCCACCGTCTGCAGGAAGTTGGCCACCGAGATCGGCTTGGCGATGTATCCCTCGCAGCCGCCCTCGCGGATCTTCTCCTCGTCGCCCTTCATGGCGAAGGCGGTGATGGCGATCACCGGAATGTGCTTCAGCTCGGCATCGTCCTTGAGCATCTTGGTGATTTCGAGGCCGGAAATCTCCGGCAACTGGATGTCCATCAGGATCAGATCGGGGCGATGGGTGCGGGCCAGGGCCAGAGCCTCGCGTCCGTCCTTGGTCTGCAAGGTTTCGTAGGCGTTGGCTTGCAGCAGGTCGTTGAACAGCTTCATGTTGAGGTCGTTGTCTTCAACGATCAGGACGGTCTTGGCCATGAAATTTCCTCGCAATATCCCCATGAAGCGCCCGTTGCCGGTCGCCATGCCCGAACGGACATCATCCGCAATTCTTAAACGAGTGTAAAGACGCTCTCACTTGCGCAGCCCCGTCCAGGCCAGGATTGCCCATCCGGCGATCAAGGCGAGGCCGCCGGCCGGGGTGAGCAGCGCAAGGGGCAGGGCGCCGCCGATCGCCTTGACCGCCAGCGAGCCGCAGAACAGCGCCATACCGGCGGTGAACAGCATCGCCGCCGGCCCCGCCGCCCGCCGCCCTTCGGCGGCCAGGCGATCCGCGGCCAGCAGGGCCAGGGCGTGGATCAGCCCGTAGCCGCTGGCGCGCTCGGCCAGACTTTGCGCAACGGCGTCGCCGGCCAATCCATGGGCGCCATAGGCGGCCAAGGCCACCGACAGCGCGCCGGTCACTCCGGCGATGGTCACCCACACCCGCATCCGGACCTCTCTTCCATGGCCGCCCTGCGGCCGGCAGGGGGCTATCCGTGGACCATCAGGCTTTCCGCGGCGGCGCGGGCCGCGGCGGTGATGGTCTCGCCGGCCAGCATGCGGGCGATCTCCTCGCGGCGCTCGCCGGCATCGAGGCGGGAGACCGAGGTCAACACCGCTCCGCCCTGGCCCTCGGCCTTGGCCACCCGGTAGTGGTGAGCGCCGCGGGCGGCCACCTGGGGCGAGTGGGTGACCACCAGCACCTGCAGGTCGCCGGCCAGACGGGCCAGGCGTTCGCCCACCGCGGCGGCGACGGCGCCGCCGATGCCGGCATCGACCTCGTCGAAGACGATGGTCGCGGTCGGCGCGGTGCGGGCCAGGATCACCTTCAGCGCCAGCATGAAGCGGGCCAGTTCGCCGCCGGAGGCGATGCGGCCCAGCGCCGCCGGCGGGGCGCCGGGATTGGTGGCGACCAGGAACTCGACCACATCGAGTCCGTCGGCGCCCCAGCCGTCCGGATCGAGGGCGTCGACGCGGGTGCGGAACCGGGCCTTGTCCAGCTTCAGCGGCGGCAACTCGGCGGCCACCGCGGTGTCGAGGCGCGCGGCGGCGGCGGTGCGGGCCGCCGACAGGGCGCGGGCGGCGGCGACATAGGTGGCGCGGGTGGCCTGCTCGTCGCGGGCGAGGCGGGCGAGATCGTCGCCGCCCCCCTCCAGCGCCGCCAGGCGGCGGCCGAGATCGGCCTTCAGCGCCGCCAGGTCGTCGACGGCGACACCATGCTTGCGGGCGGCGGAGCGCAGGGCGAACAGGCGCTCTTCGGCCCGCTCCAGGGCCCGCGGATCGAGATCCACCTCGGCGGAGACCCGCTCCAGCAGCGAGGTGGCCTCGCCGGCTTCGACGGCGGCGCGGTCGAGGGCGGCGATCACCGGCTCCAGCTTGCCTTCGGAGCGGTCCATCACCCGCTCCAGCGCCCGTTGGGCGGTACGCAGCGAATTCTCGACCTCGCCGTGACGGGTCAGGGCGGCCAGGGCGGCGTTCATCGCCTCGACCAGTTTTTCGCCGTGCATCATCACCGCGCGGGCGCGGGCCAGCTCGGCTTCCTCGCCCGGCTTCGGCGCCAGGGCGTCCAGTTCCTCGAAGGCGGCGCGGAGGTCGGCCTCTTCGGCGCGGGCGCGGGCCAGCAGGGCTTCGGCCTCGGCGCGGGCGCGGGCGGCGGCGCGCCAGGCGCTCCAGGCGGCGGTGACGGCGGCCCGGTTGCCGTCGAGGCCGCCGAAGGCGTCGAGCACGCCCCGATGGGTGGCGGAATCGAGCAGGCCGTGGCTCTCGAACTGGCCGTGGATCTCGACCAGGGCGTCGCCGAACCGCCGCAGCAGGCCGATCGAAGCCGGCTGCTCGTTGACCCAGGCCCGCGAGCGGCCGTCGGCGCTGACCAGCCGGCGCACCACCCTTCAGTCGCCCTCGCAGGCGATGCCCAGTTCGGCGGCGATGCGGCGGGCGGGGTGGGTGGGGGCGAGGTCGAAGGCGGCGGTGACCGACAGCTGGGCGGCGCCGTGGCGCACCAGCCCCGACTCGGCGCGCGCGCCCAGAGCCAGGCCGAGGGAATCGAGCAGGATCGACTTGCCGGCGCCGGTCTCGCCGGTGAACACCGACAGGCCCCGGGCAAACGAGAGGTCGAGCCGCTCGATCAGCACCACATCGCGGATCGACAGCGCAGCCAGCATCGATTCACCATTTCATCCAGTCGAACAAGCCCGGTTCGGACTTGGACTTGGGCTTGCCGCCCGGCTTGGCGGCGGATTTGGGCACCGTGGTCGGCTCGGTCGGCGCCTTGGGGCCGCCGAAGCCGGGAATCCAGTCCAGCATGCCGTTGCCCTTGGCGGTTGCCGACTTGCCGGTCTTGAGCAGGGCGAAGCTTTCCTCGTACCAGTCGGTGCCCGGGTAGTTGTGGCCCAGCACCGCGGCGGTGCGGTTGGCGTCGTCGCGCAGGCCGAGCATCAGGTAGATCTCGACCATGCGATGCAGGGCCTCGGGGACGTGGGAGGTGGTCTGGAAGGTCTCGACCACCACGCGGAAGCGGTTGAGCGCCGCCAGCGGCTGCTGATTGCGCAGGTAGTAGCGGCCGATGGTCATTTCCTTGCCGGCGAGGTGGTCGCGGGCCAGATCGACCTTCATCTTGGCGTCGAGGGCATAGAAGCTGCTGGGAAAGCGGTCGACCACCTCCTGCAAGGACTTCAGCGCCAACTCGGTCATCTTCTGATCGCGGGCGACGTCGGCGATCTGTTCGTAATAGCACAGGCCCTTGAGGTAATAGGCGTAGGGCGCATCCTTGTTGCCGGGGTGCAACTGGATGAAGCGGTCGAGGTTGACGATGGCGTCATCGTACTTGTTGCGCTCGTACATGGCATAGGCGCCCATCAACTGCGCCTTGGTCGCCCACACCGAATAGGGATGCTGCCGCTCCACCTCTTCGAAGGACTTGGCGGCGCGGACGTATTCATCCTTGTCGAGGTTGTCCATCGCCTCGTTGTAGAGCTCTTCCACCGGACGCTCGACGTATTCGTCGTCCTTCTTGCTGCAAGCGGGCAGCAGAAGCGCGAACGCCATCACCAACGATGCGTGAAGCCAGAAGCGGTTGCCGATCATGAATCCCCGTTCGGAAGAGGCGTTCCCCTGCGGCCGCGACTATAGCATGGCCGCCGGTGGGGGGAAGGGGGCAACGGGAGGGACGGACTCCAGCCTGTCGGACAACCGGAACGGCGAGGCCCGTTCAGCCGCTGACCACCATCCGCGGTGCGGTCATGTCGGCGGCGAAGGCATCGGCCGTGGAGACGGTCGACCACGCCCAGGCGCTGGAATCGGCGAACAGGGCCCGCAGCAGGGCGTTGTTGAGGGCATGGCCGGAGCGCACGCCGTGGAAATGGCCGATGATCGCGGCGCCGGCGAGGTAGAGGTCGCCCACCGCGTCCAGCACCTTGTGGCGCACGAACTCGTCGACATAGCGCAGGCCGTCGTCGTTGAGCACCTTGGTGCCGGTCGAGTCGATCACCACCGCGTTGTCCAGCGAGCCGCCGCGGGCCAGGCCGGCGGAGCGCAGCATGGTCACTTCCTGCTCGAAGCCGAAGGTGCGGGCGCGGGCGACTTCGGCCTTGAAGCTGCCCTTGTCGAGGGCGACGAACATTTCCTGCTGGGCAATGGCCTTGCTGGCGAAGTCGATCTCGAAGTGGATCGAGAAGCCGGTCGAGGGGGTCAGGGTGGCGGTCTTGTCGCCGTCGCTGACGGAAATCCGCTTCAGCACCCGGATGGCGCGGCGGGCGGGAGCCTGCTCGACCACCCCGGCGCACTCGATGAGGAACAGGAAGGGGGCGGCCGAACCGTCCATCACCGGCACTTCGGCGCCGTTGATGTCGATCAGGCAGTTGTCGATGCCCATGCCGGCCAGCGCGCTCATCAGGTGCTCGACGGTGCCGACCTGCACCCCGGCGTCGTTGACCAGGCAGGAATTCATGCGGGTGTCGCCGATGTTCGACCACAGCGCCGGGACGATGGCGCCCTGGCCGGGGATGTCGGTGCGACGGAAGCGGATGCCGGTGTCGGGCTCGGCCGGATGCAGCGTCATCGTCACCTTGACGCCGGAATGCAGGCCGATTCCGGTGCAGCCGATCGACGTCTTGAGGGTCCGCTGGCGAAGGGTGGATGCGGAAGAGAATTCGGTATTCGAAGCGGCAGTCGCGATCACATCGACGGTCATGACTGAAACGATCCCCTCATCCCCAGCCCCCCGGCACCTTGGCGCGTTCTGCACCGGCCGACGGCCTTCACTGCGATGCTCAGGGTTTAGCAGGGCGCCGCCCAGCCCTCAAATCAATCATTGTTTCGGATTGTTACACCCGGACGGGCAGGGGGCTTACCGCCCGAACAGCCCGTCGAGCAGGCCGGGGCTGCGGGTGCCCTTGCGCGGCGCCTTGCCCAGCGCGGTGCGGCAGGGATGCGGGTCGGCGCTGGCCTTGTCGTAGAGCAGTTCGCCGACATTGGAGAGGCCGGGGGGGGCCCCCGCGGCCCCCACCGAGGCGGCGGTCCGCACCGCGCCGGCCTCGTCGACGCCGATTTCCGGGGCCGCCAGGGTGCCGCGGATGCGGGTCATCTGGGACAGCATGCCGCCGAGGTTGAGGCCGATGCCGTCCCGCGCCTTGGCGGTGATGCCGAGGTCGAGGCGCTCGCTGCGCAGGTCGACGGTGCCGGCGCCGACGACGTTGACCTTGGCGGTCTCGACGGCGATGCCGCGGTCGGCGACGGCAAGGCCGTCCTTGATCGCGAAATGCACGGCGGCGCAGTCGAGGCGCGAGGTTTCCTCCGCCTTGGCCAGGGGATTGAGGGCGCCGAGCACCTGGAGGGCCAGATCGCCGCCGGCCCAGTCGACGGCGCGGTTGCGGACCTGACCGGGACCGATGTCGGCCATCGCCTCGCCATTCAGGCCGGCCATCGCCTGGCGCACCGATTCGCCGCGGCCGCGCAGGTCGAGGCGGGCGCGGGTGCGGCCGCCGCTCAAGGCATCGCCGAACATCCGGCCCATTTCGACGTCGGCCGCCGACAGGCGTGCCGTCAGCAGCGCGGTGCGTCCCGAGGCATCGAGGGCGAATTCGCCCTCCACCTTGCCGCCGGCCAGCATGGCGGTCATCGGCGCGAGGCGCAGGCGGCCGTCGGCCACGGCCAGCCGCCCGCCGACCTGGGTCAGCGGCACGGCTCCGGCCTGGACGCGGGCGGCGCTGAAGGCGATATCGGCGGCGAATCCGCGCAGGGCGGCCAGCGGCAGCGGATCGGCGGAGAACAGGCGCCGGTCGGCCGATGCGGCAGGCCGCAGCGCCGTCCGTCCGCCCTGCGACTCGCCGGGCCTGGCGGCCGGGGCGGTGATGTCGGCAAGGGACAGGGTGGCGGCGGCCAGCGTTCCCTCCAGCCGCGGCACCCGGCCGGGAGTGACGGCGAGGGCGCCGTTGGCCGCGCTGCCGGCCAGCTTGAGGTCGAGATCGTCGAGGCGCCAGACGGCGGCGACGTCGTGCAGGCGCCCCGACAGGCGCAGCGGCCCGCCGGGGGGCAGGGCGGTGCCGGCCAGGCCCGACAGTCCGGCCAGCGAGTCGGCCTCCATCGTCACCGCCAGATCGACTCCGGCGGGGGCCAGGGCATTCCTGACCGACCCTTTCGCCGACAGCAGCGCGGTGTCGCGGCGGCCGACCGCCAGTTCGAGATTGGACAGGCTCACGCCGCCCTCGGGGTCGCCAAGCTGCGCCGACAGGCGGAAGGGGCCGATGGCGGGCAGGGGGGCGATCCCCGCCAGCCCGGCCAGCGTCGCCGCTTCGTCGCCTTGCAGGTCGAGCTTGAGGTCGAGGCCGCGACCGGCCAACGGCTGGGCGATGCTGCCGTCGACCAGCGCCCGGGCAGTGCCCAGGCTGGCGGTGACGCGCAGCGGCCACGGCTTGCCGGCGGCGATGGTCGACAAGGCGCCCAGCGCGGCGTCGACGGCCAGCGGCGCGCCGTGCCACTCGCCCGCCAGGCGCACGGCCAGCGGACCGCCGGCGGTCTCGGGGATCACCGATGCGGTGTCGACGCGCAACGCCGTCGTTTTGCCGCTGGCGCCGTCATGCCACGTCACCCGGGCGTCCTGGAGCCGGAGTTCGCCGATGTCGAAGCGGGTCGGGGGCGAGCCTTCGGCGGGATGGTCGACCGCCGGGGCGGCGGCGAACTGCCAGTTGCCGCGGCCCGTGGCGTCGGTCTCCAGCAGCAGGTCGGGCTTGACCAGCAGCAGGCGCCTGACCTGGATTTCGCGCCGCAGCAGGGGCAACAGCGCCACCTCGGCCTCGAAGCGCTCGACGGTGACCATCTCCTTGCGCGAGCCGCGGGGGACGTTGGCGAAGCCGATGCCGGTCGCCACCACCTGCGGCGTCAGGCCGAGCTTCAGTTGCAGCGGACCGGCGATGGTCATCTCGCGGCCGGTGGCGTCCTTGACCTGCTGGGCGACGAAGCCTTTGTAGCGGTCGAAGTCGATGGATTTGGCCACCGCGATCAGTCCGACCGTCACCGCCACCGCGGCGCCGGCGCCGACGTTCAATACCGTGCTCAATCGCATCGCGGAGGGTCCAGCAGGATCGTCATGATGTCGTGGAGGTTGTCGAAGCTGTCGACGACCATGCGGGCCCCGGAGTTGCGCAATTCGTCGAGCGAGTGATAGCCCCACGACACGCCCAGCGCCGCCGCCCGCGCCGAGCGGGCCATCATCATATCGTAGGAGGTGTCGCCGATCATCACCACCGCCGCCGGGTCGACGCCGCACTCGGCGGCGGCGCGCAGCAGCATCGCCGGGTTGGGTTTGCCGGGGTTGTCGTCGGCGGTCTGGATGGTGACGAAGCGGCCCTTGAGGTCGTGCTCGTCGATCACCCGCTGGACGCCGCGGCGCGACTTGCCGGTGGCGAGGCCGAGCAGCCAGCCTTCCGCCTCCAAACGGTCGAGCGCCTCGCGCACGCCGGGGAACAGGGGTTCCATGGTCTCGGGCAGCAGGTGCATGGCGCGAAAGGCGCTCTTGTAGGATTCGGCGACGGCGCGGTGGGTCGAGGAACTGGCCCACGGCAGCAGCACCGCGCAGGCCTCGACCAGCGACAGGCCGATGATGCGTCGCACTTCGGCCGCCGAGGGCACGCCGAGGCCCATCCCCGCCCACGCCTCGGTCATGGCGGCGACGATGTTGTGCTGGGAGTCGACCAGGGTGCCGTCGACGTCGAAAACGGCCAGGCGATGGTGGCTCATGGAATCCGTGATTGCCGGTTCGGCCGAACTCTACCGCAAGCTGGGGCGAGAACCAATCCTCCAAGGGGATAGAGTCGGCCGGGAAACCCGGGCGCGATTGCCGTTCAACCCGCCTCGCCGTCGCCGTGCTGCTTGACCTCGCCGTTGAGAACGTCCTTGTAATCGAGCAGCCGCCGCTCGGCGGCGTCGAAGGCGTCGCGCATGGCGGTATAGACGTCGGGGCTGGCGTAGTTCTCGCGCGGGTGATGCGGTTCGCGCGATACCGCCAGGACGCCGCCCGGCACCCCCAGTTCGATGCGCACCTCCCACAAATTTCCTTTGCGGTGCTGGCGATGCGGGGCCTCGACCGCCACCCGGCAACTGGTCAGGCGCGGATAGATCTTGTCGAGGCGTCCGGCGCGCTCGCGGATCGCCTGCTCCAGCGACACGGAGCGGTCGAGATTATGAAAGCTGATTTCCAGGGGCACGTTCATGGTGCGGCATTCCTTGTTGCACTGCTGCTGTTGACAAAGCTATGACAGATGCCGCGGTTTGAAAGGGGGGCGGACCTTCGTGGCAGCGATAGGCGGGACAGGGATGGGACAGGCGCGCCGGCTCGATGTCGCCGAGGCCTTCGCCCAGGCGATGCGGGCCTACGAGGATGGCGGCACCTGTCTGGCGCGGCGGCTGGCGCGCGAGATTCTCGATGTCGAGCCCGGATTTGGCGGCGCCCACTACCTTCTCGGCCTGCTGGCGCTCGACGCCGGTCGCGGCAATCGCGCCGCCGAGCACTTTGCCGCCGCCATCGCCATCACCCCCGATGCCTCGGTGCTGCATCTGGCCATGGGCCGGGCGCTGGAGATGTCGGGCAGCCTCAACTCCGCCATCGTCCACTATCGCGCCGTCCTGTCGCGCGAGCCCGGCCATGCCGAAGCGCATTTCCGCCTCGCCGAAATGCTGCGCCAGCGCGGCCGGCGGGGCGAGGCCATCACCCATTTTCGCCACGCCATCGCCGCCAGCCCCGACCATGCCGAGGCCCTCAACGCCCTGGGGGCGATGCTCCAGGAAGATGGCGCCAGTACCGAGGCGGCCGAGCACCTGCGCCACGCCCTCCGACTCCGCCCCGACTGGCCGGCGGCACTCAACAATTTCGGCCTGGCCTTGCAGGACCTCGGCCGCATGGAGGATGCGCTGGCGGTGCTGGCCGGCGCGGTCGAGCTGAGGCCGGCGCATGGCGGCTTCGGCGCCAACCTGGCGGCGGCCTTGCGCCGCGCCGGTCGCCTCGACGACAGCCGCACCGCCGCCGAACGCGCCACCCGCGCCGACCCCCGCTCGGCCGATGCGTGGATCGAACTCGGCCTGACCCGTCAGGCCCAAGGCCATCACGATGGCGCGGTGGCGGCGTTCGACCGCGCCGCGGCGGCGGCCCCCGATCTTGCCCGCGCCCATTTCTGCATCGCCGAGGCCCGCCGTGCCCTGGGCCAGAAGGACCGTGCCGCCCGCGCCTACCGGCGCTGCCTGGATCGCGATCCCGAGGATCGGTTCGGCGCCGCCCTCGGGCTGGCGCTGATCGGGGCGGGACCGCTTCCGGCCAAGGCGCCCGACGCCTATGTCCGTCAACTGTTCGACGACTATGCCGAGCGCTTCGATACCGCCCTGGTCGGGAAGCTCGACTACTGCGCCCCGGCCGTGCTGGGCGACGCCTTGGCGCGCACCGGCGGCGGCAGCGGACTGGCGGTGTTCGATGCCGGGTGCGGCACCGGGCTGATGGCGCCGGTGCTCAAGCCGTTGGCGGCAAGTCTGGAGGGCGTCGACCTGTCGCCGCAGATGGTCGCCCGGGCCGCCGCCCGCGGGCTTTACGATGCGGTGAGCGCCGGCGAACTGGTGGCGACGCTCGAACAGCGGCCGGGGGCCTTCGATCTGGTGGTGGCGGCCGACGTGCTGGTCTATCTCGGCGATCTCGCCCCGGTGATGGCGGCAACCGCGGCGGCACTGCGCCCGGGCGGCCGCTTCGCCTTCACCGTCGAGCGCGCCGACGACGGCTTTGTCCTGGGGGCGAAAAGCCGCTATGCCCACAGCGGAGGCTATCTGCGCGACGAGGCGGCGGCGGCGGGGCTGTCGGTGCTGCTGCTGGAGCCCGCCGTCACCCGCCGCGACGGCGGCGCCGACGTGCCGGGGCTGGTGGCGGTGCTGGGACGGTAGAAAGACCGTCTTTGCGAGCGGGGCTACAGCACCGCCCGCATCTCGCCCACCACCGCTCCGGCCACCGACAGGACCGGCGGCGCCAGCCGGGCGGCCAGCGCCGTCCTGTCCTCGGCGCGCAGCGCGCCCAGGTGGTCGAGCACCGCCAGCAGCGCCACCTCGGCGGCACGGCCGGCGCCGTCGTCGATCTTGAGCGCGATGCCCAACCCGCGGGCGGGCAGGGCGGCGGTGTAGACCCCCTCGGCGCCGCCCTTGGCGATCAGCCGCGGCACCTTGGCCATCAGCTCGCTGCACAGCCGGCCGCTGCCGGCGACCAGATGGGGGTGGGCGAGCATGGCGGCGACCACCGCCCGCGCCGCGCCGGCCCGTTGCGGCGGCAGGCCGTCCGGGGCGCCCAGGCGCGCCATCGCCGTCGCCACGGCGGTCAGCGGCAGGGCGTGGACCGGGATGCCGCAGCCGTCGGTGCCGGTCGGTGCGGCATCGACGTCGCCGCCGCTCAAGGCGGCAACGATCGCCGAGACGCGCCGCTGCACCGGATGCGTGCGGGCGACGTAGCCGGTGGTGGCGACGCCGAGGTGACGGGCGAGGGTGAGAAAGCCGGCATGCTTGCCCGAGCAGTTGTTGTGCAGCGGCGACGGCGGCCCGCGCAACGCCCGCGCCGCCTGGGGGTTCGACGGCGGGTGGGCGCCGCATTCGAGATCCGCTTCCGAGAGCCCGATCCGCGCCAGCCAGGCGGCGACGCCCTCGACATGGACCGGTTCGCCGGCATGGGACGCGGTGGCCAGGGCCAGTTCCTCGCCGCCCAGCCCGAAGGCGGCGAGGGCGCCGCTCTCGGCCAGCGCCAGGGCCTGGATCGGCTTCAGCGCCGAGCGCGGATAGACCGGCCGGCTGCCGTCGCCCCACGCGGCGACAATGGCTCCGTCGGCATCGGCGACCACCGCCGCGCCGCGGTGGCGGCTTTCGACCAGCGGGAAGCGGCGGATCTCGACCAGGACGGGATTGGCGGGCATGGCACGCTCCTCGGGCGACGGTTGACTTTGGCGGCGGCGGGGGCTTTATACCGGACACACACCGGATCGGAACCGCTCATGCGCATCAGCGCCGTCATTGCCGTTGCCCTTTCGCTCGCCGCCGGCGCCGCCGGTGCCGAGACCCGCAGTCTGGGCGCCTTCGGCAGCTGGCAGGCCTATTCCGATCAGGATGGCGAGGGCAAGCTGTGCTACGCCACCGCCGCCGCGGTGCGCAGCCAGGGCGGCGAGCGCGGGCGCAAGCCGATCTACCTCGCCGTCACCCACCGCAGCCGCGGCATCGACGAGGTCAGCCTGATCGGCCATGGCATCTTCCGCGCCGGTGCCGATCCCGAGATCCAGATCGGCGGCATGCAGCAGGCCTTCTTCGTCAAGGGCGGCTCGGCGTGGGCGCGGATGCCCGCCGCCGACCGCGCCATCGTCGCCGCGATGCGCAAGGGCGGCGACGTGGTGGTGCGGGCCGGGCAGGGGCGCGACGCCATCCTCGACACCATATCCCTGAAAGGCTTCCCGCACGCGCTGGCGGCCATCGACGAATCCTGCGAGGTCAAACGGTAGAGGGTCATGGATCACCGGGTGAATCTGATCGGCCTGTCGCGCGAGGACCTGGCGGCGACGATGGCCGCCATCGGCGAGAAGCCGTTCCGCGCCAAGCAGCTGTGGCACTGGCTGTACAATCGCGGCGAGACCGATTTTTCGCGCATGACCTCGATCTCCAAGGTCATGCAGGCGCGCCTGGCCGAGCGGTTCCAGGTCAAGCGGCCGACGGTGACCCGCGAGATGCTGTCGTCGGACACCACGCGCAAGTGGCTGTTCGCCTTCGACGACGGCCAGGAGGCGGAGACCGTCTACATTCCCGACGAGGACGAGGCGCGCGGCACCGCCTGCCTGTCGTCGCAGGTCGGCTGCACGCTGACCTGCCGCTTCTGCCACACCGGCACCCAGGTGCTGGTGCGCAACCTCACCGCCGCCGAGATCGTCGGCCAGTTCATGGCCGCCCGCGACAGCTACGGCGAGTGGCCGACTCCCGACGATTCGACGCGGCTGCTGTCGAACATCGTCATGATGGGGATGGGCGAGCCGCTCTATAACTACGACAACGTCGCCACCGCGTTGAAGATCCTGATGGACGGCGAGGGGATCGGCATCTCCAGGCGGCGCATCACCCTGTCGACCTCGGGCGTGGTGCCGATGATGGGCCGCTGCGGCGCCGAGCTGGGGGTCAATCTGGCGGTCAGCCTGCACGCGGTCACCGACGAGGTGCGCTCAAGGCTGATGCCGATCAACAAGAAATATCCCCTCGCCGAGCTGATGCGGGCCTGCCGCGACTATCCCGGCGCCTCGAACGCGCGGCGGATCACCTTCGAATACGTGATGCTGAAGGGCGTCAACGACTCGGCGGCCGACGCCCGGGCGCTGATGAAACTGGTCGCCGGCCTGCCGTGCAAGTTCAACCTGATCCCCTTCAACCCGTGGCCGGGCGTGGAGTTCGAGTGCTCGGAGCCGCGGACCATCAAGGCGTTCTCGGACATCCTTCAGGACGAAGGCTATTCGGCGCCGATCCGCAAGTCGCGCGGCGCCGACATCCTGGCCGCCTGCGGGCAACTGAAGTCGGACAGCAAGCGCGAACGCTGCTCGCAGATGAAGGCGCGCCTGGCCGCCGGAATCGAGGACGACCACCAGACGCAGGGGTAGGTCCTCCCCCCCCATAGGCGCAGATTTCAGCGCTTGCTTCGCCGCCAAGGCACCAAGGCACCAAGAAAACGTGGGAAATCTGGCCCGCTTCGGGTTGGGGCGCGTCATTCTTCCTTCTTGGTGCCTTGGTGCCTTGGTGCCTTGGTGCCGAATTTCTCCGCCTCGGCCCGCCCACGCGCCTTGTCGATCGGCGTAAGGCGGGGCCTACCCCTCCATCACCAGATCGTCGCGGTGGATCAGTTCGTCCTCGCCGCGATACCCCAGCACCGCTTCGAACTCGGTCGACTTCCGGCCCAGGATGCGGGCGGCCTCGGGGGCGGCATAGGCGCACAGGCCGCGGCCCAGGACGCGGCCGTCGCGGTTCTTGACCAGCACGCAGTCGCCGCGCTCGAAGCTGCCCTCCACCGCCACCACCCCGGCCGGCAGCAGGCTCCGGCCCTGGGCCAGGGCCTGGCAGGCGCCGTCGTCGACCACCAGGGTGCCGGTCGGGCGCATGGCCCCGGCAATCCAGCGCTTGCGCGCCGCGTGCGGTTCGGCCTTGGGCAGGAACCAGGTGCAGCGGCCGCCGTTCTCGATGGCCCGCAACGGGCCGAGCGGTTCGCCGCGGGCGATGGCCATCCGGCAGCCGGCGCCCATGCAGATGCGTGCCGCCGCCAGCTTGGTGACCATGCCGCCCGAGCCGTAGCCGGAGCCGGGATCGCCGGCCATCGCCTCGATCTCCGCCGACAATTCGCCGACCTCGGGAATGAAGCGGGCGGTGGGGTCCTTGCGCGGATCGGCGGTATAGAGGCCATCGATGTCCGAGAACAGCACCAGCGCATCGGCGGCGATCATCTGCGCCACCCGGGCGGCGAGACGGTCGTTGTCGCCGACGCGGATTTCGGCGGTGGCGACGGTGTCGTTCTCGTTGATGACCGGCACCGCCTTCAGCTTCAGCAGGGTGTCGAGCGTCGCCCGCGCGTTGAGATAGCGGCTGCGGTCGTCGGAATCCTCCAGGGTCAGCAGCACCTGGGCGACGGTGATGCCGTGGCCGGCCAGCGCTTCCTGATAGGCATGGGCGAGGCGGATCTGCCCGGTGGCCGCGGCGGCCTGCTTTTCCTCCAGCCGCAACGGCGGGGTCAGGCCGAGATGGCGGCGGCCCACCGCCACCGCGCCCGACGAAACCACGATCACCTCCTGCCCGCGCGCCTTGAGCCGGGCGACGTCGTCGCAGAAGGCGTCGAGCCAGGCGCGGCGGATGTCGCCGCTGGCCTCGTCGACCAGCAACGACGAGCCGATCTTGACGATCACGCGCCGGGCGCGGGCGATCGGGTTCACCGCGGCTACTCCTTCGTATCGAGCGGGCTCCACGAGCCGTCGGCGTTCCGGCCCCAATCGTCCTCGTCGTCCTCTACGGTCGAGGAGGCAAAGCCCGGGGTGCCGCGCTTGCCGTGGCCGAAGGCCGACGAGGCCGCCGGAACCTCGGGATCGGCGGCGCGGGCGGCGCGGATGTGGCCGAACAGGGCGGCCAGGGCGTCGCGGGTGCCGATGCCCGACACGCCGGACAGCGGGTACACCGTCTGCCCGCAGGCCTCTTCCAGCGCTTCCAGCTTGGTCTTGATGTCCTCGGCGGTCAGGGCGTCGCATTTGTTGAGCGCCACCACTTCCGGCTTGTCCTCCAACCCGCCGTCATAGGCTTCCAGCTCGTGGCGGACGATGGCGTAGGAGTCGGCGACGTCGTCGGCGGTGCCGTCGACCAGATGCAGCAGCACCCGGCAACGCTCGATGTGGCCGAGGAAGCGGTCGCCGATCCCGGCGCCTTCGTGGGCGCCCTCGATCAGGCCGGGGATGTCGGCCAGAACCACCTCGTCCTCGCCGCCCATCGAGGCGACGCCGAGATTGGGATGCAGGGTGGTGAAGGGATAGTCGGCGATCTTCGGCCGCGCCCGGGTGACGGCGGCGAGGAAGGTGGACTTGCCGGCATTGGGCAACCCGACCAGACCGGCGTCGGCGATCAGCTTGAGGCGCAGCCACACCCACGCTTCCTGGCCCGGCCAGCCCTCGTCGGCGCGCCGCGGCGCCTGGTTGGTCGAGGTCTTGTAGTGGGAATTGCCGAAGCCGCCGTCGCCGCCCCTGAGGAAGACGATGCGCTGGCCGGCGGCGGTGAGATCGGCCAGCACCGTCTCCTTGTCCTCGTCCATTATCTGGGTGCCGATCGGCACCTTGAGGTGGACGTCGTCGCCCTTGGCCCCGGTCATGTTGCGCCCGGCGCCGTGGCGGCCGCGCTCGGCCTTGAAGTGCTGCTGGTAGCGGTAGTCGATCAGGGTGTTGAGGTTGGCCACCGCCTCGATGACCACGTCGCCGCCGCGGCCGCCGTCGCCGCCGTCGGGGCCGCCGAACTCGATGAAGCGCTCGCGGCGGAAGCTGCACGATCCCG
>JACRFY010000207.1 GCA_016212565.1 Magnetospirillum sp.
CGACTATCCCAAGGGCCTCAAGGTCACCGACGCCGAGATGGACGCAATCGCCATCAACGGCTGCGACTTCCATCCAGAGTGGAACTACACCATCTCACCCCGAAAGCCGGATCGTGCGGTTGTTTTGGCGTAGATCCTAACTGAACGAGTTCCGGCGTCATCACGCCCAGTCGGGCGCCGCCATAGGTGCCCAGCATGCCGAATAATCCGAACACCACCGCGACCGGCACGTTGATGTTGCCGCGCCGCCAATGGGTGACGGCGGAGATGGCAGCCGTGACGCTGACAATGCCGAGACTCATAGCGATGGCGGGCTTGGTCTCGACCCCCAGCAAATAGATCAGCGCGGGCAGGGTGACGATCGACCCTCCGCTGCCGAACAGGCCGAGCATGAGGCCGGTGGCAAGACCGGCCACGATGGCAAGCGGTGACATGGGCACCTCCCTCTAGCATTCAATTATTTTCTTGAATGAAAGATGGCGATGGTTCGAAGGTCAACGGGAGAGAGGGTGGGAGCACGGCTTGCGGCTTCCTGGTCCGCCATGCTGTTATCGGTGGATGCACCAAGGTATCTTCGCAGCGCTCGCCGCCGCCATTCTCTTCGGCGCCAGTACGCCCTTCGCCAAGCTGTTGCTGGGCAGCATGGAACCATGGCTGCTGGCCGGTCTCCTCTATCTTGGGTCTGGCATCGGCCTCAGCGCCGTCCGTCTGGTGGTACGGGGCAAGCGTTCCCCGCTTGGTCCCGGCGATTGGCCGTGGCTGCTTGGTGCCGTCCTCGCTGGAGGTGTGGCAGGACCGGTGCTGCTGATGTTCGGCCTGTCCGCCACCACCGCCTCGACCTCGTCGCTGTTGTTGAACGCCGAGGGAGTGCTGACCGCCGTGCTGGCCTGGGTGGTGTTCAAGGAGAATGCCGACCGCCGTATCGTCTTGGGCATGGTCGCCATCGTCGCGGGTGCGGTCGTGCTGTCATGGCCGGGCGGGTCCGTCGAGGCATCGTGGCCTGCGCTGGCCGTGCTGGGCGCCTGCGTGTGCTGGGCCATCGACAACAACCTGACCCGCAAGGTGTCGCTGTCCGACCCGCTCCAGATCGCCGCCTTCAAGGGCCTGGGAGCCGGGGTAACCAATGTCGCCCTGGCTTTCGCGCTGGGGTCGGAGATGCCGCCGCCGGGAACGGCCGCCACCGCAGCGATGCTAGGCTTCCTCGGCTACGGCCTCAGCTTGGCTGCGTTCGTCATCGGGCTGCGGGGTTTGGGCACGGCCCGCACTGGAGCCTACTTCTCCACAGCCCCCTTTGTCGGCGCCGCCGTGTCGGTACTGTTGCTCGACGAGCCGGTGACCGTGCAATTGGCGGCGGCATCGACTTTGATGGGCGTCGGAGTCTGGCTGCATCTGACCGAGCGCCACGAGCATGATCATCGGCACGAAACGTTGGATCACGAGCACGCCCATGAACACGACGAGCACCACCATCACCACGAAGCCGACGAACCCGTTGCCCCCCATGTCCACTGGCACCGGCACGAGCCGATGATCCATCGACATCCTCATTTCCCGGATGCTCATCACCGGCACGGCCACGGCTAAAGGGATCGCCAGTTTTCCGCTCGGTGGGTGGGCTGATCCTCAGGCACCGCGCGGCCCGAAGATGATGACCATGGCGCCGAGGCGCGCCGATGGCGTCCCAGCGGTCAGGACGACTGCCCTCGACCGCCCACATCCACACCAGTGACGACAGGATGTAGATGCCGCCGTAGGCCGCATAGGCCCGCCCGGCGAAATCGGCCTCGATACGGGTCAACACCCAGGCGAACAGGGCAAGGCTGGCCACGCCGGGGATCAGCCACTGCGGAGACCGATCGAGACGCATCCAGGCCCAGAAGGCGAAACAGCCGCCGATCTCCGCGAAGGCGGCCAGAAGGTAGGTTGGGATGGTCCACATGTCAGGACGCCAGCGCGTCGATGATCCGGCACTCGGCCACGGTCTCGCCGCAGCAGTGCGTCATCTCGCGCAGGGCATCCCGTAGGCGCCCGAGTTCCTCGATCTTGCGTTCGACTTCGGCCAGATGCTCCGAGGTCAGGCGGTCGGCATCTTGGCACGGGGTCTCGGGGTGTTCGGCCAATCGCAGCAGCGCCCGGATGGCCTCAATGTTGAAACCGAGGTCTCGGCCCTTGCGGACGAACGACAGTCGCCGAAGGTGCGCCGGTCCATATTGGCGGTAGTCCGCTGGCGTGCGGTCCGGCTCGGGCAGCAGGCCGATGCGCTCGTAATAGCGGATCGTCTCGATGTTGACGCCGGTCGCCTTGCTGAGCGCGCCGATGCTCATGCCCTTCATGCCTGCCATTTCCGCTTGACCCTGTAGCGACTACAGACTGCATCCTACCCTTGAAGACGGTGCAGGAGAAAGACATGGCTGGCTGTTGCACACGGTCATCGCATTTGGCCGAGGATGGACCGGGCGAAGTCGTTGGACCATCCTGATCGTTTGCGCTTTCGGCGCACCGAGATGCCGGGACGGGCGCGGTTGAGGATGTTGAGGGCCAGTTTGCGCAGAGTGGCGAGGTTC
>JACRFY010000210.1 GCA_016212565.1 Magnetospirillum sp.
CCGCGCAGCCGGTGGGCGCCGCCGGTGGCGATGAAGGCCAGCCCGCCGACCGCCGCGGTCAGCCCCAGCCCGAGGACGATCGCCAGCAGCAGCGAATACAGCCGCAAGCGGGTGGTCATGGCCAGGGTCACCGCCACGCACAGGACGGCGACCTTCAGCGTCTTCTCGAAGATCACCCACACCTCGGGACTGGCGGAGATGCTCTGCGTCGCCGACAGCAGGCCGAGCGGCAGCAGGGCGGCGATCAGCAGCAGCGTGGCGTCGGCATAGAGGGGGCGGCGATCCTTGGCCACCAGCAGCGCCACCACCGTCACCGCGGCGACGATCTTGTTGAGCGGCACCGCCGCCATGAAGCCCCACAGGTAGTCGCCGGGCGCCAGCAGCCCGGTCCACACCCACAGCATCACGCCGATATGGGGAAAGCGCAGCGCCAGCGGCAGCATCGCCAGACAGCCGAGCAACAGGGCGACGTCGCGCATCGGCCTAGTCCGGCTGCCGGAAGCGGAACAGCCCGCCGGCCCGCGGGCGGCGGTCGTTGCCGGCGCTCCACAGCACCACCAGGACCATCAGGGCGACGTCGAGGGCGAAGAGAAGCGATTCCATGGGGCCCGCCTCACCCGACCCCGAACCGCTCGGCGAGGTATTCCAGCGTGCACAGCCGGTTGAACGCCTCGGGGTGATGGACCCGCTCGGGCACGAACAGGCGGCGCAGCAGCGGGAAGGCGGGATCGAGCGCCGTGCGCAGCACCTCCGGCCGCAGCGGCCACGGGCGCGGGCCCGGCCGGCGGTGCTGGAGGCGATAGGACAGCCGGCGCAGGGCCACCGGACGCCAGTGATCGAGACTCCGCCGCAGGCGATAGCCCCACGGCGGCGCACCGTCGAGGGGAAAGCCGTAGACGCTGCCATAGGCGGCCAGACACGGGCTCAGGCGGGCGATCATCCGCCCTTCCAGACGGCCGAAATTCTTCACCGCCAGGGGGATGTTCCAACTGCCGTCGAATACCGCCGGCTCCAGGAAGGGAAAGACGGCGGTGCCGAAGCGCTGGTTGAGGGCGGCGTCGCGCGCGGTCCAGTAGCGGCCGCGGACCAGGGGATAGGCCATCTCGATGGCGGCCCGCGGCAGGCGCCCGCGTGCCGGAGCGCCGATGGCGATGGCGATGTCGGCGGTCAGCGCCTCTTCGTACGCTTCGGCGTCGAAGGCCTTGGTCGCGGCGGCGGGATCGTAGGCGGAATGGAAGGTCCGCACCAGATCGCGCAGCGAAAACCGCCCGTCGCGCAGGTAATAGAAATTGCGGAAACACTCGCCGACGCTGCCGTTCATCAGCACCTGCCGGCCGTCGCTGCGCGCCAGGCGGTCGCGGCGGTCGGCGCCGCCGTCGAACAGGCCGGCGTTGCTCCAGCCGTCGAAGGCGACGGCATCGGCGGCCAGTTCCGCGGCGAAGCGCTCGGGCGGCACCGGCGGCTGGCCGTCCTTGTCGATGTGGTCGAGGGCCAGCCCCTGGCCGGCACAGATCGCCTTGGCGACACGGACATCGGCACAGTCGGCGTCGCCATAGACGAACAGCTTTGGGGCGATGCCGGCCTCCGCCATCAGGGCCAGCAGCAGTCGCGAATCGTAGCCTCCCGACAGCGCCGAGCGGATCGAGCGCGGCCACAGATGGGCGTAGACGGCAAACAGCGCGCGCAGCCGGGCCAGGGCGGCCGCGGCGGCCGCGTCCACATCGGCCGGACCGGGCTCGACGGCGAATTGCTGCGGATGACGGATCAGCGTCACCGTGCCGGAGCGGATGGCGGCAACGGTGTCGAAGGGCAGAGAGGCGATGCCCGAGAACGGCGTCTTGGTGCCGAACACGGTACCGTTCCACACATACTCGTAACAGCCCTGGGCATCGAGGCCGCCGGCCCGCCGCACGGCACACAAGGCGATGAACGAGTTGGTCAGCACCGTACGGGCGGTATCGCCGTAGACCTTGACCACGTCGAGGCGGTCGCGAACCACATACCAGGTGCCGCGCTTGCGCAGCACCGCGCACCAGGTGCCGCGGCTGCGCTGCCAGGGGATGGCGTCGGGGTGAAAATCGCGCAGCAGGCCGGCCAGCGCCGGCCGTCCGCCCTGGCCGTCGTAGATCAAGGTGCCGACGACACAGGCGACGTCGCCGTCGTCGCCGATCACCACCAGCCCGCCCTTGCCGTTGAGCTTGCGAAACAGCGCCAGGGCAAGGCCGGGCTCGGAATGGCGCCAGGCCGGCGCGAAGCCGCCGTCGACCAGGACCTTCTCGGCCGGCGCGGCGTCTTCGTCGCCGATGGTGAGGATGAAGGCGCCCATCGGTTCCCCCGTTTGCGTTCGCCTCCCTGGTGTGGGTCCGCCGTCGCCGGGCCGCAACCCGCCCAGCGGACCTAGCAGGTGAGGGATATTTCCGCCCCGGACGGCGACCGGTTAGAGTCCGGGCTTGCCGAGAGCGGATGGCGCAGGAGTACGGACATGCGGGCTTTTTGGCTGCTCCTCGCCGCCCTCGCCACGCCGGCCGCGGCGGCCGAGCGGCGCGTCGCCACCGTCGAGGCCCTGCGCACCGCGCTCGCCGCCGCGGTTCCGGGCGACGTGCTGGTGTTGGCGCCGGGACGCCATGTCGTCGACCACACCATCGCCATCGACCGACCCGGCTCTCCCGCCGCCCCCATCACCCTGCGCGCCGCCCGCTTGGGCGAGGCCATCCTGGCGGTGACGGCGTCCGAGGCGTTCGTCGTCTCGGCCCCCCACTGGGTGTTCGCCAATCTGGTCGTCGAGGGCACCTGCGCCGACGACGGCGACTGCGAGCACGCCTTCCACATCGTCGGCGCCGCCGCCGAGGTGGCGATCCGCGACAGCCGCCTGCTCGACTTCAACGCGCCGATCAAGGTCAACGGCGCCGACGGCCGCTTTCCCGATCATGGCACGATCGAACGCACCGAGCTCGCCGGCCGCCACCCCCGCGCCACCGCCAACCCGGTGACGGCCATCGACATCGTCGCCGCCAACGGCTGGGTGGTGCGCGGCAATCGCATCGCCGATTTCGTCAAGGCGGGCGGCAACCGCATTTCCTATGCCGGCTTCATGAAGGGCGGCGGCAACGGCGGGGTGTTCGAGGACAATGTCGTCGCCTGCTCGGACGCCCTCGCCCCGCAGGCGGCGGACGAAGCCCGCATCGGGCTGTCGTTCGGCGGCGGCGGCACCGAGGCGGCCTATTGCCGCGACCGCGCCTGCCGGTTCGAGCACCGCGGCGGCCTGATGCGCAACAACCGCATCACCGGCTGTTCCGACGTCGGCATCTATCTCAACCAGGCGGCCGAGACCCGAGTGATCGGCAACACCCTGCGCGCCACCGCCGGCATCGACGTGCGCTTTCCCGCCAGCAGCGCCTTGATTCGCGACACGGTGCTCGACGGCCGCATCCGCGAGCGCGACGGCGGCCGGGCCACGGTGGTCGACTACCCCCTTCGATGACGCCGCCACCCCCTTTGCCCCCGCCGGAGCTGCGACCGCCGGCGCTATGGTGGTCCCCCCAGCGAAGGAGGGTGACTGCGATATGAGCAGAGCGATTGCGCCGCCGGTGCTGTCGGTGATCGTCGATACCGAAGAGGACTTCGATTGGTCGCAGCCCTTCTCGCGCCACACCGTGGCGGTCGACTCCATCGCCGCCCAGCCGAGCCTCCACCCGCTGTTCCGGCATTACGGCATCGTCCCCACCTACCTGATCGACTGGCCGGTGGCGACCACGCCGGCGGCGGTCAAGGTGCTGCGCCGCCTGCTGGAGGCGGGACAGTGCGAGATCGGCGCCCATCTCCATCCGTGGGTCAATCCGCCCTACGAGGAGGCGCTGTCGCCGCGCAACTCCTATGCCGGCAACCTGCCCGCCCGGCTGGAATACCGCAAACTCGCCGCCCTGACCGAGGCCATCGCCGCCGGTTTCGCCCACCATCCCACGGTCTACAAGGCGGGGCGCTACGGCCTTGGCGCCGGCACCGCGACGACGCTGGAGATCCTCGGCTACACCATCGACGCCAGCGTAGTGCCGCACACCAGCTTCGGGGGCGACGGCGGGCCCGACTTCCGCGGCCTGCCCGACCGGCCGTTCTGGTTCGGCAATGGCGACCGCCTGCTGGAGCTGCCGCTGTCGGTGGGCTTCGTCGGCCGGCTGGCCGGCCAGGGACCGCTGCTCTATCCCGCCCTGATCGATCCGCGCTGGCGCCGCGCCCGCCTGCCCGGCCTCGCCGCCCGTCTCGGCCTGCTGGAGCGGGTGCGCCTGACCCCCGAGGGCACCGGCCTTTCCGACCTGAAGCGATTGACCCGGGCGTTGCTGGCGCGCGGGCACCGCTTCTTCAGCTTCTGCTATCACAGCCCGTCGCTGGCGGTCGGCCACACCCCCTATGTCCGCAGCCCGGACGACCTCGCCGCCTTCCATGCCACCTGCGAGGGCTATTTCCGCTTCTTCGCCGAAGAGGTCGGCGGCCGCTTCGCCACCCCCACGCAGTTTCGCGGCGAACTGGTGGGGCCGATGACGGCGGCGGCGTGAGCTACCCCGCCCGCCGCTCCCACGCCAAGGCCGAGCCGATGATGGCGTCGAGGTTGCCGGCGTAGCGCGGGCGCCAGTCGAGCAGGTTGCGGATGCGGCTGGCGTCGGCGACCATGCTGACGATGTCGCCCTCGCGCCGCGGCCCGATCCGCACGGCGAGGGGCTGTCCGGCCAGGCGCCCGGTGGCCGCGACGATCTCCTGCACCGAAAAGCCCTGGCCGTAGCCGCAATTCAGCGTCAGGCTCTCGCCGCCGCGCATCAGGTGGTCGAGGGCGGCGACATGGGCGGCGGCAAGGTCGCCGACATGGATGAAATCGCGCACGCAGGTGCCGTCGGGGGTGTCGTAGTCGTCGCCGTAGACGGTGATCGCCGCGCGCTTGCCCGCCGCCACTTCGCAGGCGATCTTGATCAGATGGGTCGCCTGCGGCGTCGACTGCCCGCTGCGCCCCTTGGCGTCGGCGCCGGCGACGTTGAAGTAGCGCAGCACCGCCGACTTGAGCGCGCTGGCCCGGCCGACATCGGCGAGCATCAGCTCGGTGAACAGCTTCGAGGTGCCGTAGGGCGACAGCGGGCGCGTCGCCGCATCCTCGCTCACCGGCAGATGGTCGGGGTTGCCGTAGACCGCCGCCGTCGACGAGAACACCAGCCGCGGAACCTCGGCATCGAGGCAGGCGGCGATCAGGGCCCGGCTGACCATCGAAGTGTTGCGGTAATAGCCGAGCGGATCGGCCAGCGAATCCGGCACCACCGTCGAGCCGGCGAAATGCAGCACCGCGGCGCAGTGGTGGTGGCGCAGCAGGCGGATCACCAGCTCGATGTCGCCGGCATCGCCGTGGACGAAGCGCGCCGCCTCCGGCACCAGACGACGCAGGCCGGTGGCCAGGGTGTCGAGCACCACCACCCGCCAGCCATGATCCAACAGCTCCCAGGCGACGTGACTGCCGACGTAGCCGGCGCCGCCGGTGACGAGGACGCAACCCTTGGCCATTCGTGGTCTCCCGTGGTTTCGGCCCGCAGATGGGGAGAGGCCGTTCCGCGCGCCATAGGCCGTCCGCCACGATGCGGGCGGCGGGGGCGGTTATGGCCTTTGCCGCCTCCGCGGCGGGCGCGGCGGCTGCTAGAACCCGCGGCCATGGATATCGCCGTCGCCCTCTCGCCCTGCCCCGACCCCCTCGCCCTGTCCGTCATCTGGCGGGCCCTGGAAGCCGAAGCGGACGGCTCGGTGTTCCTGTCCTGGCCGTGGATCGGCACCATGCTGGCGCGCTGCGAACCGCCGCCGCTGCTGGTGACCGCCGAACGCCGCGGCGTGGTGGTCGGTCTCGGGCTGCTGGGACGGCGGCGGGGACGCAACCCGCTCCGCACGCCGTCGCTGCACCTCAACCAGACCGGCAATCCGGTCGAGGACGGGGTGATGATCGAGTACAACGGCCTGCTCGCCCGCAGGGGCGACGAGGCGGCGGTCGCGACGGCGGTGCTCCGCACCCTTGCCGCCCGTGGCGACTGGCGCGAACTGCACCTCGGCGGGGTGGGGCCGGACGTGGCCGAGACCTGCACCGGCCTCGGCCTGGGAATCCGGGTGATGGCGCGCAGCGCCGCCCCCTTCGCCACCCTCGCGGCCGACCCGCTGGAGGCGCTGTCGCGCAACAGCCGCCAGCAGATCCGCCGTTCGCTGCGCCTCTACGAGGAACGGGGCGCGCTGACCGTTTCGCGCGCCTCCGGGATCGCCGAAGCCTGGGCGTGGCTCGACGACATGGCGGCGGCCCATACCGCCACCTGGCAGGCGCGCGGCCGCCCCGGGGCCTTCGCCGCCCCGAGCTTCCGCCGTTTCCACCGCGCCCTGATCGCCGCCGGCAACACCGACCTGCTGCGCATCCGCGCCGGGTCCGAGGAGGTGGGAATCCTCTACAACCTGCGCCATCGCAACGTCGCCTATTCCTACCAGAGCGGCCTGCACTATCCCGCCGACGAACGCCTGAAGCCGGGGCTGGTCAGCCATATATTGGCCATGGGCCACTATGCCGCCGAGGGGCTGACGACCTATCGCTTCCTGGCCGGCGACAGCCGCTACAAGTCCAGCCTGGCGACCGGCAAGGACGATCTGCTGTGGCTGGCGGTACACCGCCACGACCTGCCGCACCGGCTGGAAGCGGCGGCGCGGGCGGTGGCCGGACGGCTGCGGAAGCGGTGAGCGGGGAACCGGCAAGAACGGCTTGTGACGGAATGTCGCCAATACCCCGGGAAACGTCATTCCCGCGAAAGCGGGAATCCATGCATCAACGAAAATGCCTTATGTTTCAAGGCAAAGCTGCGTTGCCGTGGATCCCCGCTTTCGCGCTAGGCATTCACACATCTCTATTTGGTTTTGCCGCGATCCCAGAATAATCGTCATGCCCGGACTTGATCCGGGCATCCACGTCTTTCCGCATGACTATCGTTGTCGAAGGCGGCACCACGTGGATGGCCGGGTCAAGCCCGGCCATGACGGCAATTCCTTGATTCAAATGGACAAAATGTGTGAATGCCGTAGCGCTTTCGCGGGGATGACGGACAGTGCAAAGGACTGCGGTCCTTCACCCGATTACCCTGCGCACGGAACCCCAACGCCTTGAATGGCGCCCGGCCGGGGCCTACCATGAGGCCGCGCGTCCGAGCAGGTTGCCGGGTTGCCTTCGGGTCCGTGAGGGAGCGACCGATCCCTCCGGACGCGCACCTTCCGCCGCAGTTCTCTTGGTGGGCACGCCCCAGTTGGCGCCCATTCCTCTAGGGAAAGGGCCGCCTAGGTCCCATCGAACAGGCGACGATAGGCGGTGAACATCCGCTCCTGGGCGAAATCGGCCGCGGTGCGCCGGGCGTTGGCGGCGCCGATGGCGGCGGCGGCGGCCGGATCGGCAAGCAGGGACAGCAGGGCATCGGCCAAGGCCTCGGGCGTCTTCGCCACCACCTGGGCGCGGTTCTCGGCGGCGACCATTTCGGCGATGTCGCCGACCGCGGTGGCGGCGACCGGACGGCCGGCGGCCATCGCCTCCAGCAGCGACAGCGGCATCTGCTCGGTATCCGAAGACAGGGCGAAGACGGCGAAGGCGGGCAGCAGTCGCTCGGGAGTGGCGCAGGCCCCGGTGAAGATCACCGCTTCCGCAAGGCCGAGGCGGCGCACCTGGGCCTCCAAGGCGGGCCGCTCGCTGCCGTCGCCGACGATGGCCAGCCGTGCCGGTCTCCGGCGCAGCACCAGGGCGAAGGCGTCGATCAGGCGGCGCACGTTCTTTTCCGGCCGCAGCGCCGCCACGGTACCGATCACCGGCGCGCCGGCACCGAGGCCGAGGGCGGCGGCGAACGCCGGATCGGCCGGGCGGGCGAAGCGGGCGACGTCGATGCCGTTGGGGAGATAGAGCAGCCGCCGCTCGGGCAGCTTCCACACATGGCGGGCGATGGCGTGCAGGGTCCGCGACGGCAGCACCACCGTCGAGCGCCGCAAGGCCAGCCGCCGCGTCCACACCCGCCGCGCCAGTTGCCCGCCGGCCTCGTCGGGATTGAAGCCGTCTTCGAGGTGGAGATGCGGCACCCGGCGGTCGAAATTGGCCAGCACCCACGCCATCGCCCCCCAGTTGGAGGTCACCATCAGGTCGGGCGCCAGGGCATCGAGCAGGCGGCGGATCGGCGGCAGGCTGGCCAGCGTTCCCCGCCGCCGCGGCGGCGTCAGCACCTCGTCCTCCAGCCCGGGCTCGTGAGGCGCCGCGCAGGCGGTGCTGCCGTCGAGGGAGACGACGCGATGGCGATAGAGACGGCCGAAATGGTTGGCGAGGCGGGCGAAGCGCATCTGCGCGCCGCCGACGCCGAAGGTGGGAAAAACATGCAGCAGGGTCCGGCTCATACCGCCCTCCGTCGCCGCCACCACCCGGACAGGGCGGCGAGGATGCTTCGTTCCGTGCCCGCGGGACGGCCGCACAGCAGCCACAGCGCCACCAGCGCGACGCCGTAGGCGAGCATGCCGACGCCGATGTCCTGGGCCAGCGACGGCAGCCGCCCGCTGCCGAGGAGTCCGTGGGTGGCCGCCACCGCTGCCGCCATCGCCGCCGCCGCGACCAGCGGCCGCCACGAGATCGCCGCCAGGCCGCGCCACGACAGCCAGCCGAGGCGGACCATCACCCCGAGCATCAGCACCACCGTCACGGCGGTGACCAGGGTGCGGATGGCGGCGACGCCGTGGATCCCCGACACGGCTCCGGCCACGGCGACGGCGGGAACCAGCACCGCCAGCTGGGCGAGGGTGATGGCGGCGAAGGTGCGCTCGCGACCGACGGCGATGAAGTGGGTCTCCATCGCCAGCAGCACCGCCTCGAAGGCGCCGCAGATCGCCAGCCAGCGGAAGAACTCCACCGACTGGGTCCACTGCTCGCCCAGCAGCACCAGGGTGGTGTCCTCGGCAACCATCGAGGTGCCGATCCCCGCCGGCAGGGCGATCGCCGCCACCACGCCCAGCACCCCGAGCAGCGCCTTCTTCATCTCGGCGGGATCGTGGGCGATCTTGGCCAGGGTGGGGGTGAAGGCGCGGCCCATCGGCCAGATCACCTCGCGGGTCGCCAGGCCCGAGGTGTCGTAGGCGACGTAGTAATTGCCGGCATCGGCAGCGCTGCCGATGCCGCCGATGACGAACTGATCGACGCGGCCGTTGAGGAAGCGGGCGGTGTTGTAGAGGATCACCCATTGCGAGAACGCCCACAGCTCGCGCCAATGGGTCAGG
>JACRFY010000208.1 GCA_016212565.1 Magnetospirillum sp.
CCGATGGCGGCGGCGAACCACGGATTGCCCTCGCCGCCGGCCCGGCGCCGGGGGCGCACGGCGAGCGCGTGCAGCATCTGGCCGCCGACGATGGTGGACGCGGCCAGGGTCGAGGCGGTGGCGGCGCCGCGGCGGCGGCCCCAGGCATAGGCGGCCAGCGGTCCGGCCGCCAGCACCGCGCCCTCGCGCACCAGCCGCCCGGCGGTCGGAGGATCGAGGAAGGGGCCGTCGCTGGCCGGGACCCGCAGGGTGGCGGGATCGACCGGCTCGCGCACCAGGGCGATGCCGGGCAGGACATCGGTGACCAGATTGATCCACAGCAATTGCGTCGGCCCCAGCGGCTGGCCGAGCCCCAGTGCCGTCGCCGCCACCATCGCCAGGCTCTCGGACAGATTGGTCGCCAGCAGGAACTCCACCGCCTTGCGGATGTTGGCGGTGGCGGCACGGCCCTCGGCGATGGCCGCCAGCAGGCCGTCGAGATCGTCCTCTTCGAGGACCACATCCGACAGATCGCGGGCGGCGCGGCTGCCCTGGCGGCCCATGGTGACGCCGATATCGGCCGCCTTCAGCGCCGGGCCGTCGTTGATTCCGTCGCCGACCATCGCCACCACCCGCCCGCCGCGGCGGTAGGCCTGGACCACCTTGAGCTTGTGGCCGGGCAGGATGCGGGCGAACACCCGCGTCCGTGCCGCCAGCGTGGCCAGGGACTCGGCATCGAGGCGCTCGACCTCGCCGGCATCGGCCACCGGCATGCCCTCGCCCTCGATCAGCCCCAGTTCGCGGGCCACCGCCTGCGCCGTCGCCGCCTGATCGCCGGTCAGCATCACCGTCTCGACGCCGCTGCGGTGCAGGCCGGCGACGAAGGCGGCGACGCCGGGGCGCAGCGGGTCGGAGAGCCCGACCAGCCCCAGCCAGGTCAGCGGACCCTCGGCATCCTCGCCGCAGGCGAAGCCGAGCACCCGCAGGCCGCGGGCGGCCAGCGCCTCGTTGTCGGCGGCGATGGCCGCCCGCGCCGCGTCGCCCAGCGGCATCGCGCCCTCGCCCGACCACAGGGCGTTGCAGGCGGCCAGCACCTCGGCCGGGCTGCCTTTGACGGCGACGAAGCGACGCTCGCCGCCGTCGGCGTGAACGGTGGCCATCGATTGGCGGCGGTCGTCGCGATAGCGCTCGGACAGCCGCGGGCGGGCGGAGCGCAGGGCGGCGACGTCGATGCGGTGGTCGAGGGCGGCACGCAGCAGGGCACATTCGGTCGACGAACCCTCCAGGGTCCAGCCGCCCGCGCCGTCGGGCTGCAGGCCGGCGTCCGAACACAGCGCCGCCACCGTCCACAAGCGGTCGCGGGCGGCGGCACCGTCGGCGGAGACCGCGGCCACCGCCATCCGGTTCAGCGTCAGGGTGCCGGTCTTGTCGAAGAACACCGTCGCCACCGTGCCCAGGCCCTCGACCGCCTCCAGGCGACGGACCAGCACGCCGCGGCGCTCCAGCTTGTCCACCGCCACCGCCAGCGCCAAGGTCGCCACGGTGGGCAGGCCTTCGGGGATCGCCGCCACCGCCAGCGCCGCCGCCGCCTTGAGCAGCGGCCCCAGGCTCTGGCCGCGCAACACCCCGAGCGCCACCATCAGCAGGGCGACGGCGCCGCTGCCCAGCACCAGCCGCCGCCCCAGCCCGTCGAGGCGACGCTGCAACGGCGTCTGCGGCCGGGCGACGTCGCCGATCAGGGCCTGGAGGCGGCCGATCTCGGTATGGCGGCCGGTGGCCACCACGGCCGCCATACCGCTGCCGCCGGCAATCAGCGTGCCGCGCCACACCAGGGTGGTCTGCTCGGCCAGGGGCGCCGTCGCGGCGACGCGGGCGGCCGGATCCTTGACCACCGGCAGGCTTTCGCCGGTCAGCACCGATTCGTCGGCGAGAAGCGCGTCGGCCCGCAGCAATCGCGCGTCGGCGGCCACCGTCAGGCCCGGGCTCAGTTCGAGGAGGTCGCCGGGCACCACCTCCTCGGCGGCGACGGTCAGGCGGCGACCGTCGCGGCGGACGATGGCCAGCGGCCGGCGGCGCGACTCCAGCCGGGCGATCATGTGCTCGGCCTGGGATTCCGAGCCGGCGCCGATCAGCGCATTGACGCCCACCACGGTGAGGATCGCCAACCCCTCGAAGGCCCCGCCGGTGAGCAGCGACAGCAGCGCCGAGGCCGAGAGGACCGCCACCGGCAGCGATGCCAACTGACCCCTGAGAATGGCGGCGAACGCGCGACGGCGGGGAATCGGCAGGCGATTGGGACCGGCGTGCAGCAGGCGCCGGCGCGCCTCGGCCCGCGACAGGCCGGCTTCGCCGTCGCTGTCGAGGCGCCGGACCGCCTGATCGGGCGCGAGGCTCTGCCACGACGCCCGCGGCGCAGCGGCGCGGCCGCCGTCGATGGCGGCGAGGATCTCGGGCAGGGGAACGCCGGGCTCGAAGCGCACCAGGACCGTGCCGGTGGCAGCATTTGCCGACACGGCAACAATTGCCGGGTGGACGGCCAGACCGGCGGCGAGCCGGCGCGCCTGCTCCGGATTGCCCTCGAGCCCGGAAACCCGCGCCCGGACCCGGCCGGGGACGGCGGTGTGGATGGGGACGATCATGCGACCGATGTCGGCAGCACGAACGGGATGTCAATTGCCCGGAAAGGGCGCTCCACCCCATCATCCCCGCCGACGCGGGAACGATGGGGGCGCGGTGGCTCAGAACGGCAGGATGATGTCGAGGACCTGCTGGCCGTAGCGCGGCTGCGACACGTCGGAGGCGACGCCGCGGCCGCCGTAATAGACCCGGGCCTCGGCGATCTTGTCGTAGGTGACGGTGTTGGACGAGCTGATGTCCTCGGCGCGGATGATGCCCTGCACCGTCAGTTCGCGGAGTTCGAAATTGACCCGGATCTCCTGGCGGCCGGCGATGACCAGATTGCCGTTGGGCAGGATCTGGGTGATCACCGCGGCGACGTTGGCCTTCATCGCCTCGGTCCGCCCGGTCGAGCCGGCGTTGACGGCGCTGGACGCGCCGGTGGTCCCGACCAGATTGGCGGGGTCGACCGCCTTGGGCAGCACCTTGCTCAGGCTGGCCTCGAAGCCGAGCAGGTTGGCGATGCCGACGCTTTCCTCGGTCTCGCGGGTGCGGTCGAGGCTGGTGGTGAAGGTGGCGTTCTCGTCGGAGATCTCGATCGACACGGTAAGGATGTCGCCGACGTCCTTGGCCCGCTGGTCCTTGAAGAAGGCGCGCGAGCCGGGCCGCCACAGCGAATTGGCGTTCTGCGGCGGCGCCGCCGGCTGCGGCATCGGCATGCTGACCTGCTGATAGCCGGGCCGCTGGGTGGGGTTGGAAATTCCCGACACCTGCGGACCGGAGCCGACCTCGGACAAGCGGTTGATGGCGTTGCAGGCGGCCAGCGAGGCCACGGCGGCGACGACGACGGCGGTGCGGGTGAGGATGGGACGCATGCGGGCGGTCATGGAAAGCCTCCGTCGTTGGGTCGTCTTCTGTCGGTTCAATTCATCACGATGCGGGCGCCGCCGGGAGCCACGGCCACCGTCCCCGGGGCGACGACGCGGCCTTCGACGGTCTGCTTGGTGCGGGTGTTGAGGACATGGACGGTGTCGCCCTTGCCGCCCTCGTCCAGCGCCTTGCCGATGGCGGTGAGCTGCATGAACGGGGTCTTGAGCACGATGGTCACCTGGCTGTGCTTCTCGACCAGCACCGGCAGGCGGACCTCGCTGAGGCGCACCGGAACGCCGGCCCGCATGGTCATGCGCGGCTCGGTGCCGACCAGTTGCGCGATGTCGGTGACGATATCGCGGCGCACGCCCTCTTCGCGGATCTCCTGCCACACCACGTCCTTGGCGGTGATCACCTCGCCGCGATTGATGACCCGGGTCAGCACCGGGATGCGGGCGGTGATGAACGTGCGTCCGGAGACGCGGACCCGCGTGGCGTTGGGGGCGTTGGCCGGCAGCTCGATGGTCGCCGAGAAGCGGTTCATCCGGGTGTCGAGCACCACGTCGCGCACCCCCACCGTCGCCGGCTGGCCGGCGGGGATCATCAGGTTGGACAGCACCGAACGGTTGGAAATGTCGAAGGACGAGCCCGGCGGCAGCCCTTCCAGGGCCAGCGCCTCGCGCAGTTCGGTGTCGATCAGGCGCGGATCGACCGACTGCCCGGCGCGCTCGACGACGATGCGGTCGAAGGCGGTCATCGGCCGCCAGTCGATGCCGAAGCCGTTGGCGACCGCGGCCAGCCAGCGCGCATCCAGCGACACCCGCTTGCCCGGCTGCGGCGCGGCGGCAATCACCGTCTCGCCCTTGTCGCCGAGGTTCTCCCACAGATCGCCCAGCTTGAGGGTTTCGCCCTCGACCAGGGCATTGGCGCGCAGGGTCGCCGGCAGCCCCGCGGCAAAAGCGGGGACGGTGAGGGCGAGGAACACGGCGAGGAACGTGGCGAGGAACGGGCGCTTCATGGCACTGCCCCTACTTCATCTGGTTGATGGTGCCCATCATTTCGTCCGAGGTCTGGATGACCTTGGAGTTCATTTCATAGGCGCGCTGGGCGCTGATCAGGTTGGTGATCTCGGCGACCACGTTGACGTTGGAGGTTTCGAGGAAGCCCTGCAGCAGGGTACCGTAGCCCTCGACGCCGGGATTGTCCGGCTTGGCGGCGCCCGAGGCCGGGGTCTCCATGAACAGGTTGTTGCCGCGGGCTTCGAGACCGGCTTCGTTGGGGAAGATGGCGAGCTGGATCTGGCCGGCTTCCTTGGGCTCGATCACCCCGTCCTTCTTCATCAGCACCTTGCCGATGGCATTGACGGTGATGCCGACCGCGTCGTCGTCGACCTTGACCTCGGGCTCCAGGGAATAGCCGTCATGGGTGACGACCTTGCCTTCCTTGGACAGCTGGAACGAACCGTCGCGGGTATAGGCGATCTCGCCCGAGGGCAGCTTGATCTGGAAGTAGCCCTTGCCCTGGATGGCCATGTCCAGGGTGTTGTCGGTGCTCTGCAACGAGCCCTGCTCGGTGATGCGGTAGACGGCGGTGGTCTTGACGCCCAGGCCCAACTGCACGCCGGTCGGCACGATGGTGCCGGCATCCGACGAGGCGGCGCCGACGCGGCGCAGGTTCTGGTAGAGCAGATCGGTGAACTCCGGCCGCCGGCGGGTGAAGGCGGTGGTGTTCATGTTGGCGATGTTGTTCGAAATGACTTCGACGTTGGTCTGCTGGGCCAGCATGCCGGTGGCGGCGATGTTCAGCGAGCGCATGGCGGTCTCTCCCTCTATCCCGTTCTTAACGCGGCGCCTGGGCCAACGTCTGCATCGCCTTCAACTGGCGGTCGTTTTCCGCGTCGAGCATCTTCTGCACCGACTGGTATTCGCGCATGATCTGGATCATGCGGGTCATTTCCACCACCGGCTGGACGTTGGATTCCTCCATCATCCCCTGGACTACGGTGGGACGCTCGACGGTCTCGGGGTCCTGGGTGGTCTCGTAGAGGCCGTCGCCGGACTTGCGCAGGTCCTGCTCGTTGGCGAAGCGCACCACCTTCATCTTGCCGACGATGCCGTTCTCGGTGGAGACGGTGCCGTCGGGGGCGACTTCGATGCGGGTCTCGTTGGGGGCGAAGATGAACGGCTGGTCGCTCGCATCCATCACCGCGTAGCCGCGGGTGTCGACCAGCATGCCGCCCTCGTCGAGGCGGAAATGGCCGTTCCTGGTAAAGCGCATGCCGACTTCGGTCTCGACCTGAAAGAAGCCCTCGCCGTGCAGGGCGAAGTCGAGCGGATTGTCGGTCTTGGTCAGCGGCCCTTCGCGGGTGTCGCGCAGCACGCCGGTGTCCTGGACGAACGCCACCTTGCCGCCCATCGCCCGCTCGGTGGAGCGGGTGGGGACGAGGAATTCGCGGAACATCATCTGCTCGCCCTTGTAGGACGGCGTGTTGGCATTGGCCATGTTGTTGGCCACCACTTCCATCTGGCGCCACAGGGCGCCTTGGCGGGACAGCGCGACGTAGGAGGTGTTTTCCATGACCGTCAATCCGGTTGCCGAGATTACGGCTTCCGGTAATGCACGGGTCATGCCAGAGAGAAATGCCAGGAAATCCGCGGTCCTTGCCGGCGCGGGCGGCGAGAGGTGCCGGGCAAAGCTTGCCGGGGTCGACCGGGACGGGCCGGAGCGGGCGACGGCATGGCGTCCGCAGCCCAGGAAGCGCCATTCCCGCGCAAGCGCATCGGCGCTGAGTTAAGCGAGCGTCATCCCGGGCAAGCGCAGCGCGACCCGGGATCCATGGTGGTGCACGACGATGGATCCCGGCTCTACGCTCCGCTCCGGCCGGGATGACGATGAGCGGTGGACGGCCCGTCCGACCCTAAGTCAGCGCCTCTGCGCTTGCGCGGAGATTACGGGCGGAAGCCGGGGCTAGGTGTCGAGGAAGCTGCGCAGCTTGCGCGAGCGGCTGGGGTGCTTGAGCTTGCGCAGCGCCTTGGCTTCGATCTGACGGATGCGCTCGCGGGTGACGCTGAACTGCTGGCCGACCTCTTCCAGGGTGTGGTCGGTGTTCATGCCGATGCCGAAACGCATGCGCAGCACCCGCTCCTCGCGCGGAGTCAGGCTGGCCAGCACGCGGGTGGTGGTCTCGCGCAGATTGGCCTGGATGGCGGCGTCGAGCGGCAGGACCGCGTTCTTGTCCTCGATGAAGTCGCCGAGGTGGCTGTCCTCCTCGTCGCCGATCGGCGTCTC
>JACRFY010000214.1 GCA_016212565.1 Magnetospirillum sp.
GCCCTGGGTGGTGGCGGTGCCGTCGCTGACCGTGTAGCCGACCTGGACGTTCTCGCCGTTGTAGTCGGCGTTGGGGGCGAAGCGGAAGCCGGCGACGCCGTCGACCGTCTCGGCGGTGAAGCTGCCCACCACCGTGCCGGCGGCATCCCGGGCCACCAGGTCGCCGACCGACAGGGTGTCGCCGTCGGCGTCGGTCGCAGTGCCGAGCAGGCTGGCGGTGCTGATGAAGCGCGAGCCGTCCTCGACCATGGCGCCGAGATCGACCGCGCCCGACACCACCGGCCCGTCGTTGGAGCCGGTGACGGTGAAGCTCGCCGTCGCCGTGTCGCGGCCGCCGTGGCCGTCGGAAATGGTGTAATCGAAGGACACGGTTGCGCTTTCGCCCGCGCCCAGGCCCTGCATGTCGGCGCCGGGGGTGAAGACCACGTTGCCGGCATCGTCGATGGCGACGCTGCCCTGGTTCGGATCGGCGATCTCGACCCCGGTCAGCGCGATGGCGTCGCCGTCGGCATCGCTGTCGTTGCCGAGCAGGCGCGACGCCGCGATGGTCAGCGGCGTGCCTTCCTCGGTGGCGGCCAGTTGCAGGTCGTCGGCGGCCACCGGCCCGTCCTGCACGCCGTCCACCGTCACCGGGATGCTCTGGAGGGTGGTGGTGCCGGAGGCGTCGGTGAGGCTCACCTGGATGGTGTCGGTGCCGAAATAGTCGCCGGTCGGGGTGTAGATCAGCTCGCCGCTCTGCGGGTCGATGCTGACGCTGCCGTGCGCCGGCTGGGCGACGTCGATGCTCACCGCCTCGCCGTCGGCGTCGGAGACGTCGATGCCGAAGCGGATCGAGCGATCCTCCGCGACCGACAGCGGCGGATCGACCACCTCGCCGTCGACGACGATGCCGCCGAACACCGGCGCGTCGTTGACGTTGGTGACCGCGATGGTCGCCGTGGCCGCGGTGGTCGCGGTGCCGTCGGAGACGGTATAGGACACCCGCAGGTCGCCGGCGAAATCCGCGCTGGGAACGAAGGTGAAGCCGGGCGCGCCGTCGGCGTCGGTGGCCGCGGTGAAGCTGCCCACGACAGTGCCGTCGGCGTCGGTGGCCACCAGGTCGGCGACCGACAGGGTGTCGCCATCGGCGTCGCTGGCGGTGCCGAGCAGGCTGGCGGTGGAGATGAAGGTGCCGGTGTCCTCGACCACGCTGCCGAGATCGACCGCGCCGGACACCACCGGCCCGTCGTTGGAGCCGGTGACGGTGAAGCTCGCCGTCGCCGTGTCGCTGCCGCCGTGGCCGTCGGAGATGGTGTAATCGAAGCTGACCGTGGCGCTCTCGCCCGCGCCCAGTTCCTGCATCGCCGCCCCGGGGACGAAGCTGAGGTTGCCGTCGGCGCCCAGGGTCAGGCTGCCCTGGCCGGCATCGGCCAAGGCCACCGTGGTGATCGACAGGGTGTCGCCGTCGACGTCGCTGTCGTTGCCGAGCAGCGCCGACGCGTCGATGGTCAGCGGCGTGCCTTCCTCGGTGGCGAGGGCCAGCGCATTGTCGCCCGCCACCGGCCCGTCGTTGACCGAAGTCACGTCGACCACCGCCGTGGCGTCGACCGCCGTCGTGCCGTCGGTGACCTGATAGCTGAGGCGGATATCGCTGCCGTTGTAGTTCTCGGGCGGGGTGACGGTCCAGCCGATGACGACGCCGTTCTCCTCGACCGGCACGAAGGTGGCGGCAACCGCATTGCCGTCGGCGTCGGTGGCCACCGGCGCGTCGACCACGTCCAGCGCGTCGCCGTCGGCGTCGCTGGCGTTGGCGAGCAGGGCGGCCTTGGACAGGAAGGTGCTGGTGTCCTCGGTCAGGAAGGCGCCGAGGTCGAGGCTGCCCTCGACCACCGGGGCGAGGTTGGCCGCCGCGTCGGCGGCGGGCAGAAGCTCATCCGCCGGCACCACCGCGGCGGCGGCGGGGATCTCCGCCGGCTGCGCCGGGACGACCGGCTCGGCCGCCGCGGGCGCTTCGCCGGCGATCTCGGCGTCGACGGTCTCGACGGCGCTCTGCGGCGCCGGGGCCGGGGGCACGAAGGAATCGGGGGCGACCGGCGCCTCGCCCGAAATCTCGCCCGGCGTGTAGGCGGTGGCCGACAGCGCGCCCTCGGTGGCGGCGACGACCAGCGGCGGGATGGCGGCGATGCCGCCGCCCTCGCCCACCGCGTCGACGACGATGCCCCGGCCGCCGCCGTCGCCGACCGCCAGCTCGTCGGCGCCGCCCGATGCGGGGGCCGCCGTCGAGCCCTGGTGCACGGTCGCCAAGGCGCCGAGCTTGCCGTCGTCGATCTCCACCGATCGGGTGACGTTGAGCCGCGTTTCACCCAGATTGGGAGCCGACACGTTGGTCAGGACGGTCAAATCGTCCAGGTTCTGCTGGGCCGCCTCGCTCGAGGTCGTGGCGCCGGCATCGGTGTCGAGGGTGTTGTCGTCGGCCATGTGATCTCTCCAGACAAAAAAATCCCTTCCTCGGAATGAGGTCGGGACTTTTCAGGACTCTATCTTCCACCCAATTTGCATCGAATTCAAGCGTGCCCGCATCCGCCTTACGGCCCACCTGCCATGCATCGCTTAAATTACGCACACCCGCCGCTCTGGTTCACCGCCATGCGGGAAAGCAGAACCAAAGACAAGCAAGACCATGGACATGTCGTCGCAGGGCGAATTGTGCGTCGGCCCGAAGGACGAGGCTGCCACAATGCGGTTGTTCATCGACGGTCACCTTTCGCAGGCCCCCAGTCGCCGCCCCCCACCCTACATTGCCCTCGCCGAGACCAAGATCGGCGCGCGATACCACCCCGGGCGGTTTCGGCGTGAAACCGAGTCTATCGGTGATGGGAACAGTCCGAATCCTTGATGGAGGGGCCATGGCTCCGTATTCCCATCTTCCGACGGCTTTGGGCGATGCCCCGACCCGCGGCGGGCGCAAGGCCGCGGACGAATTCCCGGCAATTGAACGAATCCGGCCCGCTGCCGTGTCGGCCGCCAAGCGGTTGACGCCGCGCATTATGGCGTCCACCATACCCCTCGTACGCGCATCCTGTGCGGCCATCCGCGCGCAGGACGGCGCCACGCACTTCGTTCGCTGGAGGGGCGCATGGATGTCGAATTCCATTACTACATGACCTATCTGATCGCCACCCGGGCCGGGTTCGGGGCGAAGGACGCCTTCGTCATTGCCTATGCATCGCAGTACGTCGACGACAACGACGTCGTGTTCGAGGTCGATAAGGACAAAGCTTCGTGCTTCCGGAATTACATCAGTCAAACGATGAACATTCTGAAGCCGAAGGCGACCCTTCTGCGCATCTATCCCTTGTTCCATTTCATTCCGGGAGCGCCGGACGCCGAATCGGCCTGGCGCAAAGACGGCAAGATGCATTGGCTCAACACCACGCCGAACTCCGAGAATGCCATCGCCGTGCTCGACGCCGCCCTCGCCACCGGCAACCTCTACCGCATCGGCGTGGCATCGCACAGCTATGTGGACACCTGGGCGCACCAGAACTTCGTCGGCTATTACGACAGCTTCAATTCGATGACCGGGCCGCTCGATGCCTGCACGCCCGACATCGGCCATGCCGACGCCGGCCACAATCCCGACTGGCCGGCCCTGGTGTGGAAGGACGAGCGCATGCAGGCCGAGCGCATCGACAATCGCGCCCGCTTCCTCGACGCCGCCGCGTGCCTGCTGGCCAAGCTCGCCCGCTGCGCCGATGCGGGGATGGGCGAGGACGAGATCGGGCGGCGGCAGGGCGCGCTGCGCGCGGACCTCGACGCGGCCATCGGCGTGCGCGACCAAAGCAACCGGGACGTCAAGGCGCGCATCGCCCGCTACCGGGATCTGGCAACGACGGCCGCTTACGGACGGGCCGAGCTTCCCGCGTACGACGGCGAGGCGTGGCTTGACGCCGCCCTCAACGAGGACATCCGCGGCCTGAAGGACTGGTCCGATTCGCTGCTGGCGCGGATCGATCCCTTGACCGACATCTACACCTGGAAGGATCCCACCGCCTACACGGCGACGGACTGGTATCGCTTCCAGCAGGCGGTCATCGACCACCAGAATACGGCCTGGGCCATCCTGTCGCAGCGCAACCTGCGCGGCCTGCAACTCCCGCAGCTTTAGGCACCGGGGACGGCGGTGCCGTCCCCCTTCCCTCGCCGGCGCGGAATCGGGTAAACCTCGCCGATGCGAATATTCATCGACGGCGACGCCTGCCCGGTGAAGGACGAGGTGCTGCGGGTTGCCGAGCGCCATGCCCTGCCGGTGATCCTGGTCAGCAACAGCTGGTTGCGCGGCGATCACTACCTGGTGGAGAAGGTGGTGGTGGCCGAGGGCCCGGATGTGGCCGACGACCTGATCGCCGAACGGGCGGATGCAGGCGACATCGTCGTCACCGCCGACGTGCCGCTGGCGGCCCGCTGCTTCGCCAAAGGCGCCCGGCCGATCGGCCCGCGCGGCGCGCCGTTCGACGAAAACTCGATCGGCATGACGGTGGCGGTGCGCGACCTGATGAGCGCGCTGCGCGAAACCGGGGTGGTGACCGGCGGCCCGCCCGCCTTTACCCGCCAGGACCGCTCCAACTTTCTCGATGGGCTGGAGCGGCTGATCCAGGCGGTCAAACGCGGGCGATGATCCGCGGGGAAGCCCCGCGGACCCGCGCCGGTCCTACTTGCCGAACATGCCCTTCAACTGGCCGCCGACATTGCCGGGAACGGCGTCCACCGCCTTGGCCGGGACGGCGTCCATCACCTTCTTCTGCGCGTCGTCGAGCAGGGCGCCGACGCCCATCGACTGGGCCGACTTCATCGCCCCCTTCAGCACGGCGTCGATCACCTTCTCGGCCACCTGGGCCGGCGAGGCGCCGCCCTTGTCGCGGCCGATGCCGGTCAGCACGATGTCGCCCAGAGTGCCGCTGGCCTTGCCGCCGGGGATCGGGGTCGCCAGGTTGACGGTGCCGTGGGTGAGCGCGATGCGGTCGATGACCAGCTTCGGTCCCGCCTTGCCCTTCTCCGCCGGCTTGGCTTCGGCGGGCTTGGCCTCGCTCTTGGCGCCGGCATTCTTGGCGACGAAGGTCTCGACGTTCTTCTGCAACGCGTCGATGTTGCTGCCGCCGGGGCCGCCGATCTCGTAGGTGACTTCCGGCGCGGCGACCAGGATCTCCTTGATCACCACCGGATCCTTGGTCACCGAACCGGTGTCGATGGCCAGGGCGATCTCGCCCAGCTTGAAGGCGTTGGGGGTGCCGAAGCCCTTGGGATTGGCCACCGCCAGCCCCTTGATCGAGCCCTTGCCTTCGGAAATCGAGATCTTGACCGACGATACCGAAACCTTGGTCCCGGTGACTTCGCTGCCGACCGTCTCGATGGCCGTCTTGACGATGTCGTCGAGCGACGAGAAGATGAAGATGACCACTCCCAAAACGATGACGATCAAGCCGCCGACGACGGAACCGCCGACGATCAGTGTCTTGCGCATGGCGAAGTTCTCCCTGCCCATATGAACATGTCCGCGAGTCTCCGCCATTTATGGTCACTTGTCGAGCCGCCCCTTTCACCGAATGCGCGGCCAATCGGCGCTTTTGATTTTGCCGTCATGGACGCCCGGGGCCGTGGTCGATAAGATGCGCCGCCATGCGCCTTGCCCTTCTCCTCGCCCTGCTGTTGCTCGCCGTCCCCGCTTTCGCCCAACAGGCCTCCTGCCGCGGGCCCGAGGACTTGCCGCGTCCGCGGAATGCGGTGCCGTTGGCCTCCTACGAATTCCGCCGCACCGGCGAACGGAGCGCCGGCTGCGTGCTGCCCCAGGAGGTGGGCAGCGAGATTGCCGCCGGCCGCCGCCGCGCCTCGCTGCTGCCATGCCTGAAGATCGGCCCGGTCGCCATCGGCGCCTCGCGTACCGACATCGAGACCCTTCTCGGCCCGCCGGCCAAGACGGTGGAGTTGGACGGCGACAGCGACGCCCGGGTGTACTTCATCGCCCAGCGCAGCGATGCGCAGCCCTACTTCGTCGTCACCTATCTCAAGCAGCGGGTGGTGGCGGTGCAACTGGCGGGACCGCCGACCGAGATGCCGCTGACCTTCTCCTCGGTTTCGCTCGGCGACGGCGCGCAGCAGGTCATCGACGTCCTCGGCCTGCCGGCCAGACGCTGCGTCAACCCCGACCGCGGCGGCGACACCTGGTTCTATGCCCAGCTCCCCTTCGCCCTCGACCTGATCAACGGCATCGTGGTGGGATTGAAGGTGACGATTCCCGAAGCGAACTGACCCACCGTCACAGCCGGGCCAACAGCACCAGGCTGCGGGCTTCGAGCGGGTACATGGCCGCGCCTTCATATCGCGTGCCCTCGCGGACGGCGTCGAAGGTGTCGATCCAGATCTCCCAGCCGTTGGGCGCATCGAGGAGCTCGAACGGAACCGCCTCCCACAGGGCATTCATCAACAGCATGAAGGTGACATCGCGCTGCTCCAGGCCGCCGGGGGTGGTGTAGTAGAAGTCGCCGGATCCGCCGGTCAGCAGCATTCCCAACGTGCGGGACTCAGCCGCCGCCCAATCCCCCTCATCCCGTTCCCGGCCTTCCGGGGTGAGCCAGATCACGTCGACGTCCTGCCCGTTGCGGCCGCGAAAGAACCGCGAGCGGTGGAAGACCGGGTGGCTCTGGCGGATGGCGATCAGGCGGCGGACGAAAGCGACCAGTTCCTCGTCGACATGCCGCCAGTCGATCCACGACAGCGGGTTGTCCTGGCAGTAGGCGTTGTTGTTGCCGTTCTGGCTGTTCGACAGCTCGTCGCCGGCCAGCAGCATCGGCACGCCCTGACTCAGCAACAGGGTGGCGAGGAGGTTGCGCTGTTGGCGGGCACGCAGGCGGTTGATCTCGGGATCGTCGCTCGGCCCCTCGGCGCCGCAATTCCACGCCGCGTTGTCGTCGCTGCCGTCGCGATTATCCTCGCCGTTGGCCTTGTTGTGCTTGTCGTTGTAGGAGACCAGATCGCGCAGGGTGAAGCCGTCGTGGGCGGTGACGAAGTTGACGCTGGCCCATGGGCGGCGACCGCGATGGGCGAACAGATCCGCCGAGCCGGTCAGCCGCGAGGCCAACTCCGCCACCAGCCCGGCATCGCCCCGCCAGAAGCGGCGCACCACGTCGCGGTAGCGTCCATTCCACTCCGACCAGCCGGGCGGGAAGCCGCCGACCTGATAGCCGCCCGAGCCGAGGTCCCACGGCTCGGCGATCAGCTTGAGCGAAGACAGCACCGGTTCCTGGCGCACCGCGTCGAAGAACGCCGCGCCGGGATCGTAGTGGAACCCCTCGCGGGCCAGCGAGGCGGTGAGGTCGAAGCGGAAGCCGTCGGCATGCATCTCCGCCGCCCAGTAGCGCAACGAATCGAGCACCATCTGCAGCACCCGCGGATTGCCAAGGTTCAGCGTGTTGCCGCAACCGGTCGAATCCCAGTAATAGCGGGGGTCGTCGGGAACCAGCTTGTAGTAACTGGCGTTGTCGATGCCGCGGAACGACAGGGTCGGGCCCAAGTGGTTGCCCTCGGCGGTGTGATTGTAGACGACGTCGAGAATCACCTCGATGCCGGCGTCGTGCAGCCGGCGCACCATGGCCTTGAACTCGCCGGTCCGCCCGGTGGCCAGATAGCGTGGCTGAAGGGCAAAGAAACCGATGGTGTTGTAGCCCCAATAATTGCGCAGGCCGCGCTCCAGCAGGATGCGGTCGTCGATGAAGGCATGGACCGGCAACAACTCGACCGCGGTGACCCCCAACGACTTCAGATGATCGACCACCGCCGGCCAGGCCAACCCGGCGAAGGTGCCACGATAGGCCGGCGGCACCTCGGGGTGAAGCATCGACAGGCCCCGGACATGCGCCTCGTAGATCACCGTCTGCGGCCAGGGGATGTGCGGTGCCCGCTCCTCGCCCCAGGTGAAGGCGGTGTCGACCAACTGGCATTTGGGCATCTGCCGCGCGTTGTCGCGACGGTCGAAGGACAGGTCCTCGCGCGGGTGGCCGAGGCGATAGGCGAAATGCGCGTCCGACCACTTCAGCTCGCCGCGGATCTGCCGGGCGTAGGGATCGAGCAGCAGCTTGTACGCATTGAAACGGTGGCCCTGGCGCGGCTCGTAGGGGCCGTGGACCCGGTAGCCGTAGAGTTGACCGGGCAAGACATCGGGCAAATAGCCGTGCCACACTTCGTCCGTATACTCGGACAGGGTCACCCGCTCGACCTCGCGCTCGCCCGAGGAATCGAACAGGCACAGTTCGACCTTCTCGGCATGGGCGGAAAACAGCGCGAAATTTCCTCCGGCTCCGTCCCAGGTGGCCCCCAGCGGATGGGGAGCACCGGGCCAGACGCGCGCACGGGCGGTTGCCATGGGTAAGTCCTCCTGGGCGCTAAATGGGCCGGCACCGGCCCGCCGTGCATCCCCCCGAAGCAGGCCCCCCTCGATCAACCGACGTTTGCATGTCGTCGCCGATCCGGCGATACTGCCCGCTTCGCCGGCGGCCGGGCCGGCGGCAGCGGGGCACCGTGCCGGTGAGCGAAGTCGAACACAATTCCGCCGTCCGTCAGATCATGGAGACCCTCCGCGGCCCCGTGGCGGAGGTGTTTCGCAAAATTATTCCCGGATTCGGCGAGTTGTCCGGAGAAGAAATGATCGAGGCGGTGCTGGGCAATTCCGAATTGCTCCACGGCTGCCTGATGATCTTCCGCAAGAAGCGCGACGCGTTCGCCAAGCTGCTGGTCGATGCCGAAGGCCGTCAGGTCAACGACGAGTTCGTCCGTCTGCGCTGCGGCCGCAGCCAACACGACATCGTCGCCATGATCGTCCGCACCCATGCCAAGCGCCATTTCAAGGAAGCGCTGGGCGGCGATCCCAACAATCCGCGCAGCAGCTCCGGACGGATGTATGCCGCCATCAACGAATACCTGATCCACGAATGGCAGGTGCCGCTGGTTCCCCACTATGCGCCGTTGCCGGTGGCATCGGTCCTCGAACTGGGACCGGCCTTGCTCGACATCCGCGAGGCGCTGACGCTGGATTCGATCTCCGACGATCCCAGCCTCGCCCGCAACTTCATCCGCCCGGCCAATGCCAAGCCGACCTCGGCGGCGCGGATCAACCGGCCGCCGATGGACAGCGCCGTCGGATCGCTGGTCGACGAGGACCTCAACCTCACCCCCGAGCCCGGCCATGGCGGCAACGCCCAACCGGCCATGGTCCACGGCAAGGAAGACGAATACTGGTTCGAAACCCTCAACGATCCGCTGGTGCGCTCGGCGGTGGGCATCAACACCGAACGCGAAATGCGCGAGATGACCGCCGTCTTCGTGCAGATGGGCGACGCCACCCGCAGCCAACTGTTGGCACCGATGAGCCTGTCGCTGCCGCAGGCGGCGGTGATCCTGGCCATGGCCTACCGGCTGTGGGGCCGGGCCGGCTTCGTCAAGGTGTTCGGCCAGCCCGGCAATCCATCGGCGGTGGCGGCGCTGGGACGCAAGCTGGAGTTGCAGGGCGTTACCTCGCGGATGGACGTGCGCATGCTCGCCCGCAAGGTCGAAGGCGTCCTGAAACCCGATTCGCGCGCGGGAGCATGAGGTGCTGGAAACGCTGGTCTACGCCTTCGTCGCCTTCCTGGTCATCCTCGATCCCCCCGGCACGGCGGCCCTGTTCGCCGCCATGACCCGCAACGTCGCCGCCCCCCACCGCCGGGTGATGGCGTGGCGGGCGACGGCGATGGCGTCGAGCATGCTGTTCGCCTTCGCCCTGGGCGGCGAAGTGCTGCTGAAGACGCTGGGCATCACCCTGGGCGCCTTCCGCGTTGCCGGCGGCATCCTGCTGTTCCTGCTCGCCGCCGACATGGTGTTCGCCCGCCAGTCCGGCCTGCGCTCGACCACGCCCTCCGAGAACGCCGAGACCGAGGAGCGCGAGGACATCACCGTCTTCCCCCTCGCCTTCCCGTTGATCGCCGGGCCGGGGGCGATGACCTCGGTGGTGCTGATGATGGGCCGCGCCGGCTCGGACCCCTGGGCGGCACTGGGCGTGCTGGCGGTGCTGGCGGTGGTGATGGCCATCCTGCTGGCGATGCTGCTGTCGGCGGGCATCATCCTGCGCCTGCTCGGCGTCACCGGCGCCCACGTCATCAGCCGGGTGCTGGGCATCATCCTCGCCGCCCTGGCCGCCCAGTTCGTCATCGACGGGGTGCGGGAGGCGTTGCCGGGGATTGGGTAGGGAGGGCCCCCGGCCCGGATTTCGCGATGGCCCGACACGCGGACGAGGGACTCAGCAGAACCGCCCCAGCTCCAGCCCCTCCAGGGCGATCTCCGGCTTCCGTCCCGAGACCAGATCGGCGATCACCCGCCCCGAGCCGCAGGCCATGGTCCAGCCCAGCGTGCCATGGCCGGTGTCGAGCCACAGGTTCCTGAACGGTGTCGCGCCCAATAGCGGCACGCTGTCCGGGGTCACCGGACGCAGGCCGGCCCACGGCTCGGCGCGCTCGAAATCGCCGCCATCGGGGAACAGCGCGCGCGCCTGATCGAGAATCAACCGCCAGCGCAGCTGGTTGAGCGACGAATCGTAGCCGGCCATCTCCGCCGTGCCCGCGACGCGCAACCGCTCGCCGAGGCGGGAACAGACGATCTTGTGTTCGTCGTCGGTGATCGACACCGTCGGCGCTCCGCCATGGCCGGCGACGGGGATGGTCACCGAATAGCCCTTGGCCGGCACGACCGGCAGCCTCAGGCCGGCGGAGCGGGCCAGCAGCGGACTCCATACCCCGGCGGCGAGGACGATGCCGTCCGGCCGCAGCCGGCCGCCCTCGGTGAGCACGGCGGTGACCCGGTCGCGGTTGGTTTCGAAGCCGATGACCTTGATTCCGGTGCGGAAGACCGCGCCGCGGGCGGTGGCGAGGCGCACCAGGGCGGCGGTGAAGGCATAGGCGTCGCCGCTCTCGTCCTCGGGCGTGAAGATGCCGCCGGCCAGGTGCTCGGCGACGGCCTCCAGTGCCGGTTCGATGGCCGCGCACTCCGCGGCGGTCTTGTCGAAGCGGGGCAGACCGTGGCGCCGCATCAGCTCGGCGGCCTTGCGGGCGTGGCCGAATTCGCGCGGGTCGCGGTAGACGTGGAGGATGCCGCGGGTGCGGTGGTCGTAGGCGATGCCGGTCTCGGCGCGCAATTGCTGCAGGCAACGTCGCGAATACAGCGCGACGCGCAGGGCCCGCTCGGTGTTGACCGCCGCCCGTCCGCCGGTGCAATTGGCGAGAAAGCGCAGGCTCCACGCCCACAGCGCCGGATCCCAGCGATTGAAACGGAACTTCAGCGGCGCGTCCTCGCGCCCCAACCAGCGGAGGATGCGCGGCAGCACCGCCGGGTTGGCCCACGGCTCGGCATGGCAGGCCGAGATCTGCCCGCCATTGGCAAAGCTGGTCTCCAGGCCCGGCCCCTCGCGGCGGTCGAGCACCGTCACCTCGTGCCCGGCCTTGGTCAGATACCAGGCGGCAGCGGTGCCCACAACACCGGCTCCGATCACCAGCACCTTCACCGGTCGCCTCCTGCGCAGTCCGGTATTTGTCGTACCGCATACACGGACGCCCTTCAATCCCCGACGACGAGGGCGTAGGCTAGGGGACATGAGCGACTGCCTGGCCCTGCTGTCGGTTGCCGAGATGGGACGCGCCGATCAGTTGACGATCACCGCCGGTATTCCCGGCGAACGATTGATGGAGGCGGCCGGCATGGCGGTGGCCCGCGAGCTGCGGCGGCGCTTCCCGCCCTGCCGGGTCGCGGTGCTGTGCGGCCCCGGCAACAACGGCGGGGACGGCTTCGTCGCCGCCCGCCACCTCGCCCGCGCCGGCTATGCGGTGCGCCTCGGGCTGATCGGCGAGCGGGCGGCGCTGAAGGGTGACGCGGCGACGATGGCCACGCGCTGGCGGGGCGGGATCGAACCACTGGCGCCGGCCCTTCTCGACCGCGCCGACGTGGTGATCGATGCCCTGTTCGGCGCCGGCCTCGCCCGGCCGCTGGACGGCACGGCACGGGCGCTGGTGGCCGAGACCCTCAACCGCCGCCTGCCGGTGGTCGCCGTCGACATCCCGTCGGGGGTTCACGGCGACAGCGGCGAGATCCTCGGCCTTGCCCCCGCGGCGGTGGCGACAGTGACCTTCTTCCGCAAGAAGCCCGGCCACCTGCTGCTGCCCGGCCGCGGCCGCTGCGGCACGGTGGTGGTGGCCGATATCGGCATCGGCGGCGCGGTACTGGGCCTGATCGCCCCGCAGACCACCGTCAACGCCCCCGGCCTGTGGCAGCACCGCTTTCCTCGCCCGACGCTCGCCGGGCACAAATACGACCGCGGCCATGTGGTGGTGGTCGGCGGCGCCCGCATGACCGGAGCGGCGCGGCTGGCGGCCCGGGCGGCGCGGCGGGCCGGAGCCGGACTGGTCACCATCGCCGCCCCCGAGGAGGCGCTGGCCGTCAACCGCGCCGGCGACCCCGGCACCCTCGGTGCGGACGACGACGACCGCTTGCTGGCCGACCCGCGGGTCTCGACGGTGGTGCTGGGGCCGGGAGCGGGGATCGACGAAACCATCCGCCGGCAGGTGGCGGCAGCGTTGGGAGCGGAGAAATCCTGCGTCCTCGACGCCGACGCCCTCACCGCCTTCGCCGAGGCACCGCGGCGACTGTTCAGCGACCTCACCCCGCGCGTCCTGCTCACCCCCCATGACGGCGAGTTCCGCCGCCTGTTCGGCAATCTCCCCGGCAGCCGCCTGACGCGGGCCCGCGCCGCCGCGGCCCTCAGCCGCGCGGTGGTGCTGCTGAAGGGCGCCGACACGGTGGTCGCCCATCCCGACGGCCGTGCCGCCATCCTCGGCGACGCCCCGCCAAGCCTGGCGACCGCCGGCAGCGGCGACGTCCTGGCCGGCATCGCCGCCGGACTGCTGGCCCAGGGGATGGACACCTACGACGCCGCCTGCGCCGCCGCCTGGCTGCATGGCGCCGCCGCCCGCGCCGTCGGACCGGGCCTGATCGCCGAGGATCTCAGCGAGGCGTTGCCGGCCGTGCTCGGGCCACTGGTGGCATAGCCGCCCCCTCATACCGGCGAGCCGCCGAAGCGACTCGCCTGTTTGCCCTCGCCGGGCGGGCGCATCCGCGCCCTCGTGGGCTTCGCCCACCCGTCGCTTTGCTCCGGGCCGCCCTGTCGGGCGTCGTTTGCCCCGGCGGGGCGGCACGGCCGC
>JACRFY010000213.1 GCA_016212565.1 Magnetospirillum sp.
CGACTATCCCAAGGGCCTCAAGGTCACCGACGCCGAGATGGACGCAATCGCCATCAACGGCTGCGACTTCCATCCAGAGTGGAACTACACCATCTCACCCCGAAAGCCGGATCGTGCGGTTGTTTTGGCGTAGATCCTTAAGGCGGCGGCGAATACCGCCAGAAGTTCCGAGATCACCGCCTCGCTCAACGCAGGGGCCAAGGGCGGGCTCGGGGTGGGCACCGACAACGGGGGCTTTGCCGTCCCCGCGCCGGTCGGGTCGGCCGGCTTGAGCACCACCACCACCACATCCTCCAGTTCGTCCTCGACGGCGGTGATCGGGTCGATCAATTCCGGTGGCAACCTCAATATCGCGACGACGGGGGATGCAACCTTCCAGGGGACATCGCTCACCGCCGGGGGCGCCGCCAGCGTCGTTTCCACCACGGGCAACGTCACCTTCGACCAGGCGACCAGCACGTCGTCCAGCACCAGCAGCCAGAGCGGCTTTGGTCTCTCGGGCGGCATCGGCGCCACCGGCGGCAAGGACATCGGGGCGTCGCTCGCGGATACCGGCAATGCCAGTCTCGGCGACTCCAACGCCAGCATGGGCACCGGGGCGTCGGTGAGCGTCGCCGGCGGCTTCGCCACCTCCAGCAGCAGCACCGCCCAGGTCGCGTCGATCACCGCCGGGAAGGGTGTGTCGATCCAGGCCGGCAAGGACACGACGCTGGTCGGAACCAGTATCGGTTCCAACGGTCCGGTTTCGATCGCGGCAAAAAACAACGTCTCGCTTCAGGCGGCACAGAGTTCATCGTTCAGCTCGTCGCTCGACACCGGATTCAGCGCATCCGTCACGAAAGACACCAAAGGCCAGGGCAGCAGCCAGAAGACCGAGACCTCGGAAGACGTGTCCGCCAACCTCGACGCCAGTCTGTCGAGCAGCACCGCCCAGCAGGGCGTGACCATTCAGGGGATCGCCGGCGGTACGGTCACCCGGAGCGCGGCGGTCAACACCGATACCTCCGTCGGCATCAGCGCCGCCGCCTCGTATTCCGCGTCGCAGGAAAAGGGGGGCGATGGGGCGGCTGCGGAGACGTCGGCAACGGCACCAGGCGAGAGCGCCTCTCCGGCATCCCGTGGCGCCAAGCCAGAGAGCGCGGCGGCGCCGGTCTCATCCGAGACGACCAAGACCGCAACCACCGGCGATACCGCGCCCGCGAACAGCACCAACAAGGATGCCGGTACCGACGGGACGACGGGAAACGCCGACACGGCCAAACAGGGCGATGGCGTCAATCCGGCCGCCCCCCCGGCCATGGGGGGAGTCAATATCAGTGGCGGAAGGACCAGCACGACCACCGACACGACCATCGCCGCCGCCGGGGGGGCGACCATCACGCAGGGAGCCGCGCCATCGCAATTGGCCATTACCCCCACTCCGACGCTCGGTGCAGGGGGGAATGTGGCCGGTGCGCAGATTGGAGCCGCGGTCGATGCCGCATCGGCGCTGACGGCGGCGGCTGGTCTGCCCGCGGCAGGAAGTCTGCCAACCGCAGCCGGGCGCGCCGCGATCGGGCCTCAACCGGCATCGAGCATTCCCGCCGCGACGTCGAATGCCGCCATCAAGAGGGCATTCAACGCCATCGATGCCGACAACGGCAACCGCAACCTCACGCCCGAAGCCAGGACCACAAAAGCCGTCGAGGCGGTGATGACGTCGCTGAATATTTCCAAGGCTGACGCGACGGCAATGGTGGCAAAGTGGATACAGCCGTAACAGAACCAAAGAGGAGAAAGTCCCATGCGGTTATTTCGTTCTATCGTTGCTGCCGCCGTGATCGTGAGCGGCATGGCATCGCTGGCTTACGCCCAAGAGAACACCATGCCGTCCGAGATCAAGGGCTTTCGCTCCGCTCGCTTCGGCATGGACGAGGCCCGCGTCCGCGAGGCGATGGTCAAGGACCTGGGAATCACGGCGGGTGCCATCGAACGTAGTGTCAGTCCCACCGAGAAGACCACGGTTCTGATGGCGACGGTGGAAAACCTGCTTCCCGATGCCGGTCCAGCCACCATCGCCTACATTCTTGGCTATTCATCGCAGAAACTGACCGTAATCAACATCGTCTGGTCGAAATCATCCGATCCGAACCTCATTAGTACCGCAGTGGCGTTGCGCGACTATTTCCAGAAGTGGAACATTCCCAAAGACAAGGTTGTGATCAATGCCGAACTGCCCAACGGCGACGCCCTGGTGTTCCGGGGAACCGACACGAAGGACAGCTTGGTCTCCCTGATCTTCCATGCCAGCCCAAAACCCCAGAAGGCCGGCGACGCCCCGAAGCAGGAAGGGGCATTGCGTCTTTCCTATGTCGAGGCACCAGACAAGTTGGACGTCTTTACATTGAAGCCGGGGCAGTTCTGATTTGGTGGGAATAATGCCCTTCGCCCGAGGATGGTTCCGGCGGCAGCCGGGATACGAGGGGCTGAAGGTCCTGTTTATCGAACTGGTGGCGAATCTGGGAGAGAACTGATCGGCTTCGCCGCTGAGCGTCTGATGGAGCTCGAAGGGGGACGTCGAACCGCGGCTTCCTATCCCGCCTTGCGGCGAGTCATGCGCAGACCGACGCCGGTGACACACGTTCCCGACTCTGAGTCCGGCATGTGCTTTGCTGTCCTGCGCTTCCCTTGGCCCCGCCCCTCCCCTCCCCGGCCTCCGCACCCGGTTGCCGATGTCGAGCGCGCTGCCCGCCTCTGGGTCGGACAGGCCATCGGCCAAGGCCTGCTTGCGAGCCTTCAGTTCCGCCAGCTTGTGGACGAAAACCGGCTTGTCTTGGCCGATGCGATGCGCCCGGTCGGTGGCCTGGGCCTCGACCGCAGGGTTCCACCGGGGACCGTAATGGATGACGGTGTCGGCGGCGGTCAGGTTGAGGCCGGTGCCGCCGGTTTTGAGGCTGACCAGGAACAGCGGCACTTCGCCCGCCCGCCCGCCGATACGGCGGAAGGTCATGGGCACGAACACGCTCCGCGGCCCTCCGGCCCTTGCTCGGTTTCATATCGGCGAGCCGCCGATGCGGGCCCGCATATTGGTTATGGCGCCTGTTTCGTTTCGACCTCCATCCTGGTCATCCGGGCAGGCTGCTGGGTTGGCGGCAGGTGCCCGGCCGCCTCCGCGTCGGCCAAGGCCTTGGCATGTTTGAGGCCGATGCGTAACTCGTTGTCAACGGTCAACGACCGTTCCTTGTCGACGCAGATGTAGGACCACGTTCGCGCATCCCGCCGGCAGCCATGCGGGCAGGCGGCGCCGAGAAGATGCGGGCACGTCGCCGTGGCAGAGCGGCCTTTTTCTCCGGCCCGCCAACGGTCCGCTGCGTAACACAGGGCGGCGCGCACGTCCTCGTATATGATCATGAACTCATTCCGGTCGATCGACTCGCGCTGGGCGTCGTAGATCCGGTCGTAGACTATTGTCTCGCCTAGGCGCACTTGATAGCGGATGAATGAGGCGACGGTTGGCATATTGAATATTTTACTGACGATCTCATCGGCTATGCGGCTGAGTTGGTTGTATGTATCTTTGTGTTCTCGCCATGCGTGAAGTTTTTTAATATCACTATCAAGGAGAGATATATCATTACCGCCGTCTAATACGAACTTGATCTTGGCGGATATTGATGTGATCAGGGCGGCGCGCTTGGTCTTCAGATCTTGGGGAATCCCGGGCGGCTCCATATCCAGCTTGATCCATTTGAAGGGGCCGCCCGATTCTGGAACAGCCTTCTTCAGGCCGAACTTGACGATCGCATGGATGTCCTCGCGATCGACACATTGATCATAGTCGAAGGATCTTCCCTCGATGCACATTCCGGGCTTCGGCTTCGTCCGCGTCATGGTTTCCGGTGGCACGTAGGCCGTAACCCGAGCCTTGAGCTTATTGTGCAACTCCGTGTCGAAGCGCAGGGCGCATTCGATAGCCAATTGCTCGGTGTTGCAGTGTTTGCTGCCGGCGACGAAATTTTCCGGGGTTTCCGTTCCGCCGTCGCCGTGGCCGATCAGATGGCACCATTCCTGGTCGGTGGGGGGAATGGGACGGGACATCACCATTTCCCCGCTACCCGGAATGATGCTCGCCACCGACCGGTATTTTCCCCACACCGAAGCAACCTCGCCAGCGGCCTCCGTTGCCGTTTTTTGGGACATGACTGCCTGCGCTGATTGTCTGTCTTGGGTTGGCGCCTTCAACTCTTGCCCTTTACGATCCGCCCCCTTGTTTTTCTTGCGCTGTGGAGCCAGGGAGGAGCCGAACAGCCTGTGGAAAAGCTGGTTCTTGACGAGTGCGGGATTGGACCAGTTCGTCAAGCAATAAACCGGGCCGTCAAACGGCTTGTTCTTTCTTCCTGTTTGGGCAGTGAATTTCTTGAAATACCTGATATTTATGTGGAGTGGCCGCGGGCTCTCCATATAACCAGCCGGCGGGACGAAAAGTATCTGTCCGAGATATTTGTCTGGTCGGAGGCCCATGGCGACGCCCAAAGTCAGGTCTCCCGCCCAGCGATAATCGAGGTGCGTCATGCTGTCCGAGCGGGCGATGCCGAGCCCGATCTTACCATGCAGGCGGGCGCCGCCCTCGAGGATCGAATACTTCCACGCCACCGGCTTTGCGCTGGCGGTCGTCACCACCATCAACAGTTCATTCTTGTACCTGTAAGGAAGAGGAGCCGCGCGTGCGGCCACCTCCCACCACGTCGGTTTTTCTTCGAGAATCGCGGAGAAAGGGTCGAGAGTCGGATTTTTCTCGACAAGAACGTTGGAAAAAGGGTCGACACACGTAAAAATACCGGGAAATTTGTCCGGCAAAGCCAAAGTCGTATTGGCGCTTGCCGCCTTAACCAAGTCTTTTGCAACGAAGAATTGGGCGAGCCGGACCCGCACCAGCGGGATTTCCGGGTGGGGCTCCTGGCAATAGACCGGCCGCTGCGCCAGGAATGCCTCGTCCATGACCAAGATGGCATACTTGATCAGGTGCCCCATCAAACGATCATGCCACAATACTCTGGCATTTTGTCGAAATTTGTAGAGAGTACATGTGATTTTGGAGACGGTTTTTGACCCTGACTTATCGTCGCCCGGGTTGACGGCTGTTAACTTTGACTTATCGGGGTCTAGGTTGATTGTCTCTTTTTCACCGCTCCTGGTGAGGCAGTGCAAGGCCAGGGCCTTGCCTTTCAGGGAGCTGCCTTCCACCAGGTTTTCGAAAAAAAACCTGAAATCAGGGTCGGGATCATGTTGCGAGAGATACCTTAGGGCTCGTCCGATCGCGGACAGGAAGTCTTCATGACGAACGCGGCCATCGCCGATCACGTTCTTCCCCTCGGCGTCTGTGATGCGGATCACCGTTCCCTCCTGGCCTGTGCGTCCGGCTAATTCAGGTTCGTCGGCCCCACGTACATGATGTAAGCCAGGACGTAGTAGGGGGGGAGGTTGCCGGCGACCGGGGTCACCACCGCGGTGCCATTCGTCGGCGTGGTCGGTTTGGCGCCGGTGACGGTCAGAACGGTGCCGGTCGTGGAGAAGGCCTCGGCGCCGCCGGCTCCGGCGCCGCCCTCGCTGCGCATAGGGAAGCTGCCGGGCGCGCGGCCCAGGATGAATCGGCCCGCCAGGTTGGGAACCTCGTGTTTTCCGCGCTTGACGCCGTCGCACAGCACCCATCCGGCCGGCAGGACTTTGGGATCGCCCGACCACATCATGATCGCGCCTTCCGGCACCGTTCCCGGACCAGCGATCTCGTTGACGGTGACGACGCCCTTTTCTATGACGAGAGCATCCGCCGCACCGGCCGGGAGGCCATGGCCGCCGAGCAAGAGGGCGACGAGGGTGGCGCCGGCGGCGCCGCGAAATCCAAGACCAGTCATGACATCCCCCTGAAACTCAAGTTACGGCAGGTCGTACTTGCCTTCGCTGATACCGACAATGCACCGCGCTCCGACCTGGACCGAGTCCTGTTGTCTCTTCCCGCCAACGAGCCAGTAATCTCTTCCCTTGCTGGTATAGACGCGCTCTCCGGCGCCAGCAAAATTTCCTCTGATGTCTGTAATGAAACACACACCATCGTTTGCCCTGATCAATTTTACAGCGTCACCGCCATTCCAAAATTTCTCCTCCGTAAAATAAATCTTTTTGACATTCCCCTTTACCTCGATGTCGCCGGTGACCTTCAAGTCGCCATCGACCTCGACGGTTGCCTTGTCTGCGGCCATGGCCGTGGTGGCCAGCGACAGGGCGGCGGCAACAATCAAAATAACGGTCGTTTTCATCGTCTTTATGCCTTTCTCACCTTCAGCGTGCACTTCTTCTGCGGCCGATGTCGCGCGCCCTGGCCGCTCTGCGCCGCGCCAAGGCCGCCGCCATGCCGGTCCGAGCCGGGACCGCAGGACCGCAAAAGCTTTCATCGTCGGGGCTCCGTCCGGTTGGGGTCAGGCCGCATAGCTGATCTTCACCCCCACCTCGCACCCATCGACGCGAAGGAAGGCATCGCCACCGAACTTCAGGCGGCCATCACTGGTGGCGTCGATGTGGCGGAAGCCGATCATGGTCTTCCGGTCCTCGTTGCCGCCGAAATCGGCGGCGAACTCATAGCGGCTGGCCCCGTCGCGGAACTGGGCGCTCAGGTACATGAGCTTGATGCTGAAGGCCTTCAGCGCCGCCGGCAACTCCACCGAGGGGAACAGGGCGGCGGCCACCGCAGCCAGGCGGATGTCGCGGACGGTGCAGCGGAATCCCTTGTCCTGGCCGAGCGCGGCATGGAGGTCGATTTCGGTGCGGTCGATGACGATGGTGCCGGCCAGCGCGGCACGCCAGGATTGCGGACCCTGATAGCCCACCTGGAAATCCACGTCGCGGATCAGCAGCGGCTGCCCGCCGAAGGGGATGGACAGGACCCCGGAGCTGCGGATGTCGAACTCGAAGCTGGGCTCCCTCAGGTTGCCGGTAAGGTCGATGGCCGAAATGGCGAAGGGCGGCGTGCCGGCCGGGAGGCTGCCGGCTGAATCGGCCACCACCTTTCCCAGCCCGTCACCGAGCACGCTGGGTAGTGCGAGGACCGAGCCCGGCGCCAGGCAGGCGGCGAACGAGCCATCGGGGATGGTGGCGGAAAGCCGGAAGCGGGTCGCGCCGATGGTCAGCACGCCCCCCACCGCGACCCGGGTGGAATCCAGGGTGCCGGCGGTGTCGACGGTCAGCCAGGGTTCGACGGCGAAGCCGTCGATGATGGTGATGGGCTGGGGATAGCCCAGCTCCAGCGATGCGTGGTGCAGTTTGCGGTCGAAGCCCACCGCCAGCCTGGCATGCTTCAGGTCGGGCAGGGCACGGAACACGTTCCTCAAGAAGCCGCGTTCGCCCTCCTCCATCAGCGAATCGAGCAGGCCCTGGCCCGATGGGGTCTGCACCCAGGCCTCGACCATCAACATGCGGTTGGCGGTATCCACCAGCATGTCGGCGTCGATCGCCACCGTGCGGAAGGTGGCCGAACCGGACAAGCCGATGGCCGGCCGGAAGGGAAGGTCGCGGTCCAGCGCCTGCAGGCGCAGCCGAAGCTCGCGCACCGATACCGAGAAGCTGCCGTCCGCGGTGGTCCAGGCCGCACCGCTGGTCGAGCAGGCCAGTTCCAGGAAGATGCCGGACTCGTCTATGGCGACGGCGCCGACCACCTCGGGCGCCGCAGTGAAGCCCAGTTGCGTCGCCACCTCGGCGGCCTCGGCGGGAAGCCGGGCGGTGCCGGCGAAATTCAACCCGCCCCGCAGGTGGCGATCCGGCTTCAGCCACGGGGCGCCGACCGCCCCCTGCACCGCCGCCAGATCGCGGTCGCGTCCGGCCTGGCCCTGCCGGCGGGCACGATTGCGTTCCGCCAGGAAATCCAGCGAGCTGTAGACGGCGGTGACCTTGGCGAAGCCCAGCTTGGCCAACTCGTCGCGCCAGAGGGGGGTGATGTCCGGGTAGGCGGCAGCGGGGGACCATTGCTCGTGCTTGGCGGCGAAATGGATGGCGCAGTGGGGCGGGCTGTCGGCGGCCCAGGTCAGGCGGAAGAACCGCAGCCGGTCGCCGCCTCCGTCCGTCGGACGGAGCACGGTGACCGCGCCACCGGCGACCGCCGGGCAGGGAATGGGGGTGTCGGCGGCCAGGTCGGGGGGCGTGCGGTAGGGGGACAGGGCGGTGCAGCGAGGCTCGGCGCGCAGCTCGGCCAGCGCCCGACGGCAACCGTCTATGTCTTGTTGTGGCGACTGGACGATCGCGCCCATCGTATGTTCCCGCCCATTCCCACGCCAATGGGGTCAGTCCCGGCGGAACTATGACTGCATTCCATTCTGGACGTCAACCGGTAAGGTTGTTGTGCGTAACTTTGAAACGCCAAACGAGCACAAATTTGTTGTCGACACTTATCTTGGCGGATATGTTTTCGTCGGCGGGTTTGGCGAATGCGCAAAACTCCCCAAAGCGGGGGAATTTCGACGACCGCTCTTGATACGGCATCCAAGGGAGGGGGATATGGCCGAGATCGACAAGAAGCAGTACGAGCCCCAGACATCCATCCTGATGAGCTTCGAAATGTCCGTGGACGACAAACCCTGCGTGATCGAAGGCGAACTGGGAAAGAACTTTTCGCTGAAACTGAGCGAGGCCGCCAAGCTGGGCTCGCCGATTTCCTTCGGCTACTGGCTGCGCAACGATTTCAAAGTCGATTGCGGCCTGCTGGCGCCGATCACCAAGGCAGGCGGCGGCGACCTCTACAAGACCAGCGCCGAATACAAGGCCGCGGTCGCGGAAAACCCCAACACCGTGCATGCGGCGGTGGTTGAGCACCTCAAGCTTAAGGACGTGCCCGCTTGGCTGCAGAGCACGCTGGCGACGGCGATGATGGGCGAACTGGTCATTACCGACCTGTTCATTGAAAACCGGGCGGACGCGGACGGCAAGGAGATCAAGAAGCGCAAGTTCGGGCTGAAGCTGCAGTTCCCCAGGCCGCTGCCGTTGATGGAAAGCGTCACCCTCAAGAGCTGCGGCTTCGTCATCAAGAGCGCTCCGCCCATCGACGACAAATTCGAGGGCGAGACCAAGGTGCTGACCGCCCAGCCGGCGGTGGCCACCGGCCTTATCGCCTTTTCGAAGGCGCCGGCGGCGGATGACTGGATCAAAATCGGCGGCGCCACATGGACCTTTGCCGCCCAACAGGGCGAGCGGCAGACCGCGGCGGGCGGGGGGGTGATGGACGATATCCTCAAACGCTTGGTCGTCGAACTCAACGAGAGCCAAGATGCGCAGATCAAGCTCTGCACCTATTCGCTGGCTCCCGGCAAGGGGGACACTGATCGCGAGATCTGGGTGAGCGCCGCCCAACCCGGCCCGGCCGGCAATGACATCGTCCTGGCCGCCAGCGCCGCCAAAATCGGGGCAGAGAAGACCCAGAGCACGGGCACGCTGGCAGGCGGCCGGTAACGGCGACCCGTCCAAAGACGATGACGGCCAAGCCCGTGCCCAACGCCTACGAACCGCGGACCTCGCTGGCCTGGACGGTCGAGGGGCTGATCGGTTCCATGCCCTATTCCCTGTCCGGCGAGATGGGCGGAGGCTGGAGGCTGTCGGGCACGCTGACGGCTAATTGCGAGATCGGCCAGTTTATCGATACCGCCCGCCGGCACGTGGCCGGCGACCACAGCGGGACGGAATGGTTTGGCGGCGGAACCTTCCCTGCCTTCAGGCTGGGCATGGTGGAAGTGGCCTACGACGCCGCCAGGCCGGCATTCTCCATGGCGGCAGACCTGACGGTGGAACTGGCCAAGGGTAGGCCCGGCGGCAGCTTGGGACTGCGCTTCGCCTTCTGCCGGGTGCAGGTGGCCGGGGAACGGCGAACCCTGGCGGCGCTGACCACCACCTCGCCGCTCCGGCTGTCCGAGGTGGTGAGCGGCGATACGGGACTGATCGGCCAAATCGCCGGCGGCCTGCAGATCGAGCGGGTGGCGATCTGCTATGCCGACGCCGCCTTTTCGATCGAGGACGACCTGCTGGGCACCGGCGCCAAGGGCAAGGCCAGTTTCGCCCAGGGCCTGTCCTTCACCGCCGAACTGGGCGACGGCAAGGCCGCGACTCCCGTGACCGTCATTCCGCCTCCCGAGCCGCCCAGGCCGGCCGGCGGCGACCGGCAAACCACCGGCGGCGGCAAGCCCGCCCAGGCTCCGCCGCAGGGCGGCCAGCCCTGTTGGAAGGAGGTCGGCAAGACCTACGGCCCCCTCCACCTGCGGCGCATCGGCGGCGAATGGCGCGACGGCAAGCTGGGCCTGCTGCTGGATGCCGCGGTGGAACTGGCCGGACTCCGCCTGGATCTGATGGGGCTGTCGGTGCGCCTGCCGCCGGCCAAGCTGACCAGCCTGTCGTTTTCCGACCTGGATTTCAGCCTCGACGGCTTGGCCCTGGCCCTCAAGCGCGGACCGGTCGCCATCGGCGGCGGCCTGCTGAAGACGGTGGAGAACGGCCAAGTGTCGTTTGTCGGCACGGCCACCATTCGCACCGCCGCCTTCTCGTTGTCGGCCATCGGCTCCTATGCCACCGCTCCCGGCGGCCAAGCCTCATTCTTCATCTACGGCGCCTATGGCGGCACGCTGGGCGGGCCGCCGGCCTTCATCGTCCAGGGCATCGCCGCCGGCTTCGGCTACAACCGCAGTCTGACGGTGCCGCCGTTGGACGAGGTCGCCAGCTTTCCCCTGGTCAGCCAGGTGATGAACCCCGATTCCGACAGCGGCGCCGCCCTGGCCAAGTCCGGGCATTTC
>JACRFY010000209.1 GCA_016212565.1 Magnetospirillum sp.
GCCACCGCCTCGATGACCACGTCGCCGCCGCGGCCGCCGTCGCCGCCGTCGGGGCCGCCGAACTCGATGAAGCGCTCGCGGCGGAAGCTGCACGATCCCGAACCGCCGTCACCGCTTTTGAGGAAGATCTTGGCCTGGTCGAGGAACTTCATCGGATGACCCAATCGGTGAAATCAGCCACCAAGCCACCAAGAGGAGAGATTTCCCCTTGGTGCCTTGGTGGCCAAGCAGATCTACAACGCAAAAAGGGAACGGCGAACCGTTCCCCCTTCAACACAGTGCGCGCGGGAACGGCCTTATTCGGCGGCTTCCGGCAGCGGGTCGACGCAAATGAAGGTCCGGCCCTCGGCCTTGTGGCGGAACACCACGGTGCCGATCACGGTGGCGAACAGGGTGTGATCCTTGCCCATGCCGACATTGGCGCCGGGATAGAACTGGGTGCCGCGCTGGCGGACCAGGATGTTGCCGGGGATCACCAGCTCGCCGCCGAACTTCTTGACGCCAAGCCGCTGGGAATTCGAATCGCGCCCGTTGCGGGACGAGCCGCCAGCCTTTTTGTGAGCCATGGTCCTACTCCTTGAGCCGCCGGGTCGTCAGGCGGTGATGTCGGTGATGCGCAGGATGGTCAGATCCTGGCGGTGGCCGTTCTTGCGGCGCGAATTCTGCCGGCGGCGCTTCTTGAAGATGATCAGCTTCGGCCCGCGCGCCTGGGCGACGACGGTGGCGGTGACCGTGGCGCCCTCGACCAGGGGGGCGCCGATCTTCTCGCCGGCCATCAGCACCTGATCCAGCACCAGCTCGGCACCGGCCTCGGCCGGCAGCTTCTCGACGCGGATGACGTCGCCCTTGGCGACCTTGTACTGCTTACCGCCGGTCTGAATCACTGCGAACATGACGTTGTACCTTGCACAAAAGAAATGCAGACCGCGCCGAAGCCCGGCGCGAGAGGGGGGAAATATACAAAGGCGCGCCGGGGAGTCAAGCGCAAACGGCCTTCACCCCACCTCGCGGCGATAGATCTCGGCCAGTTCGGCGTCGGTCTTGGGGTCGACCAGATGGGCGATGGCGGCCAGAAGGCCCATCTCTTCCTTCTGGACGTGGAAGATCTCGCGCTCGATCAGTTCCTGGCCGGCATCGCGGAACGCCTTCCACGAGGCGGCGTCGAAATCGCCCTGCTCGGCGAGATCGGCGACCTGGAGGGCGAGGGGCAGGATCGAGCGGTGCTCGTGGGTCAGCATGGTGACGATGCCGGTCTCGCCCAGGCCGATGAACACCGGGAACAGGTGGCCTTCCTCGAAGCCGAAATGCTTGCCGACCTCGTTGCGCAAGGTGGTCGCCAGCTCGCCGAGGAATTTGGCCCCCACCGCGGCGGAGGGCGGATTGCGGTGGTCGCCGATGAACGCTTCCAGGGTCTGGAGCATCTCGACGGTGGCCATGTGATCCTCGTGGAGGAGAGCCCCGATTTGCGTCTGCGCCGTCATGTCCGTCGATCCTTCAACCGTTGTTGCCGCGTTCGTGGTCCCGCCAGCGCTTGAGGACCAGCGCCGCGAATAGAACGAAGGCCAGGGCCCCCGCCAGTCCGATGCCGGCCGCCGCCTGGACCAGCACCGCGTTGCCGAGGATCGCCCCGGCGGTCAGCAGCGCCAGCGCCGTCCCGTGGGCGACGGCATGCACCGTCAGCGGCAGCGGGGCGATCAGCCGCGAGAGCAGGATCGGCTTGCCGCTCGCGCCCCCGGAATGCATCGAGGCCAGGAATGGCATGATCCGTTGCAGCACGCCCGTGACGAAGGTCAAGAGCCAGCCCGGCACCAGCAGAACCGCCCACAGCGGCGCCGCCACCTCGGCCGGCGCGCCCACGGCCAGGGCCACGCCCGCCAGCAGGCTGGCCGGCAGCAACACCCAGGCGCCCTTGACCAGGCGGAAGAACGGCTCCAGGCGCTTCTTCATGCGCGTCTTCAGCACCCGGGCCAGCAGGCGCAGATGCAGTGCCACCGCCACCAGCGCCACCAGCGCGCCGGCCGCCGCCGCCCAACGCATCCCGCTTGCCGCCCCGCCGACGCCCAGCAACAGCGCCAGGGCCCACAGGCCGACGCCGCGCTTGCCCGGGGCGTCGGGCACGCCCTGGCTGAGAACGAACATCGGCACCAGGACATACGAGAACCCCAGCCCCAGACTGCCCATGAAGCCGTAGCCGCCCAGCACCGCATGGGCGGCAGCCACCGCACCGCGGTCGGGCAGCAGGCCGGTGCCGACGTCGATCACCAGCACCAGGCCCAGCACCGCCACGCCGGCCAGGGCGGCCAACGCCAGGCGGGTATGGGCCACCACCGCCGGCAGGTCGGTGGTGCGGCGCAGGTTGCCGGCGACCAGGACGCCGAAGACGGCCAGCCCGGCCACCACCAGGGTGCCGCCGCCGTGCATGGCGGCGGGGCTGCCGCCATACAGTCCGGCGGAGAGGAGCGCGACGCCGGGCGTATAGAGCCACCATGACAGACGGCAGGCCCAGGCCGGCCCCAGCGGGCGGCGGGTGGCCACCGGCAGCAGTTGGTAGGCCGCGCCCATGGCGGTCATCGCCAGCACGCCGAGGGTCAGCAGGTGCAGGGCCGCCACCAGCGGGCCGAGGCCGCCGGTAAAGCCGGGCAACTGCTCGGCTCCGGCCAGCAGCATCGCCCAGGCGGCGACGTGATAGAGCGTCGCGGCGAGGAAGAACCGGAAGGGGATCGAGGGCGGGATCAGGCGTTCCTGGGCCCCCATCATCACCGAACCGCCGAACATCAGCCCACCCGCTCCAGCCACAATTGGATATTGGCCATCTCTTCGCTGACCCGGGCGATGCACCAGCCGCGCTCGGCCAGCTCGGGGATCAGCAATTGCGGCATGCGGTCATGGTGGACCACCAGACCTTTGCCGGCCGGCAGCGAGTCGAGGATGCGCAGGATGGCCAGCATCGGTTGCGGCGGCGTCAGCCGGCGGACGTCGATATGCAGGCCGTCCTCCTCGCGCCAGCTCATCGCGCCCTCGGGGGAGACATCGCTCTCGGCGGTGCGTTCCCAGTCCTGGCCGCCGTCGAGGTGGAAGTACACCCGCCAGTGGCCGAGCCCGATGCGGCGGCCGTAGGACGAGAACCCGCGCGCCGCCAGCACCCGGCGCAACGGTGCGGGATTGAAGGGGGCGTCGACGACCAGCAGACCGCCGAACTCGACCTTGTCGGCGCGTTCGAGCAGGGCGGAGAACGGATCCTCGCCGCCGGCCAGCAGGGGGCGGACGTCGAGCGGCTCTGCGGACGCGGCCAAGGCCAGCCATGCCGGCGGATCGTCGCCACCGATGTCAGAGATCGAGTCACCCATTGCCAGCCCTCGCATCATCGCTGTCGACGGTGCCCGATTTTCGGGCAGCGACTCCTTGACGTTCGTTAAGAAGAGGCGGCGCTATTCCAGGGCCAGGGCCAGCGCCTCGGTCAGGGCCACCGGGCCGGGCGGGATGCCGGCCGCCGCCAGGGCCTGGGCGAGGCCGGCCTGGGCATGGCTGTAGACGCCGCGCTGGGCGGCGATCTGGGGGATGCGCACGTCCTCGCCCTCGTACCAGCGCCGGCAGATCGCGGCATCCGCGGACAGCACGGCGCGGCAGGGCAGGGGGCGGGCGTCGTGGAGGACGCAGGCGCCGTCTTCGAGCAGCGGGCAGGGAACGCGGGCCGACTGCCATTCGGCCACCGGCAGCTTGGCCAGCCTGGCCTCGGCGGCGCGCTGACGGGTGGCGATGCGGCAGCGGGTCTCGGCGGGCAGGGCGATCACCGCCTTGACGATCATCTCCTCCTCGGCAACCGTAATGCCCACCACCTGATGGCAGCACCAGCCGCAGCCGGCACGACAGGCGGCGCCGGCAAGAGCCTCGGCCAGACCGGGCTCGGCCGCGACCTCGGCCATCAGGCGGTCGGCGGCGGCAATGGCGGCGGTGGCCGCGGCCATCGGTCCCTGGGCGAGCGCGGCGGCGGCGGCGCTGCGGGCCGCGTCCTCGACGTCGGCGAAGCGAAGGCCGCTCATTCCACCTCGGCGACGGCCAGGGCCGGAATGGCGGTGGGCTCGACGGGCTCGATGGGCACCAGGCGCAGGCGGCGGCCGTCGGTGCAGAAGCCGAGGCCGAGGCGGCCATGCTTGAGCTTGAGGGCGTCGTCGCCGAACAGCTCGCGCCGCCAGCCGTGCAGGGCGGCGACGGTGGCGTTGTCGTCGATGGCGATGGCTTCGATGTCGGCGGTGTTGGCGACCAGCTTCTGCGCCACGCCGTGCTCGTCGCACTTCATCTTCAGCAGCACCTTGAGCAACTCGACCACCGGGGCCAGACCGCGCGGCAGGTCGACGCGGTCGGGCAGGATCGGGGCCTGGTCGTCGGGCAGATCGAGGCCGCGGCGCACCGCGTCGAGCATCGCCTGGCCCATCTTGCCCTCCACCTGCCCCTTGCCGAGGCCGCGGGTGCGGCCGAGATCGGCGACGGTGGCGGGATGATGGGCGGCGATCTCGGTCAACGTCTCGTCGCGGACCACGCGCTGGCGCGGCAGGTCGCGCTCCTGGGCCTCGCGCTCGCGCCAGGCGGCCAGCTCCTTGAGCACGTTGAGGAACTTGGCGCTGCTCGACCGCGGCTTGAGCCGCTTCCAGGCATCCTCGGGCAGGACCCGGTAGGTGCCGGGATGATTGAGCTCGGTCATCTCTTCGCTCAACCACTCCAGGCGGCCGTTCTTCTCCAGCTTGCGCACCAGCTTTTCATAGGCGATGCGCAGATGGGTGACGTCGGCCAGCGCATACTGGATCTGCTTCTCGCTCAACGGCCGCACCGACCAGTCGGTGAAGCGCATCGACTTGTCGATGCGGGCGCGGGCCAACTGGCTGGCCAGGGTCTCGTAGCTGACGGCGTCGCCGAAGCCGCACACCATGGCGGCGATCTGGGTGTCGAACACCGGGTTCGGCACCTTGCCGGTCATGTGCAGGAAGATCTCGATGTCCTGGCGGGCGGCGTGGAAGACCTTCAGGACCCGGGGATTGGCCAGCAGGTCGAGCAGCGGCGCGAGGTCGATCCCCGGCGCCAGCGGATCGATGGCCCGGGCTTCATCGGGACCGGCAACCTGCACCAGGCAGAGCTGCGGGTAATACGTCTTCTCCCGCATGAACTCGGTGTCGACGGTAATGAAGTCGGCATGGGAGAGGCGCTCGCACAGTGCGGAGAGGGCCTCGGTATCGGCGATCATCGGCATGGCGGGAAGTGATACTCCATGGACCGGGATCGAGCAAGCCCGCGGCGGCCCGAGAGGCCGGAATGGCGCCGCGAAAGCGCATATCCCCGCCATGGCCGGGTCGCCCGGCCATGGCGGACACGCTCAAATGCGTCCGATCGATCCCTTCAGCACCCGGCCGGCGTGGATGCCCTTGGCCATGACCACCAGCATGTCGACGACGTCCTCGAAATCGGCCATGCGGTCGGTGTTGATGGTGAGGTCGAACTGGTTGGCCTCGGACAGGCGCGAGCCGAACACCTCCCAGACGAACTTGCCGCGGCGGTGGTTGAGCTCGTTGGCGAGGCGCAGTTCGTCCTCGTAATTGCCGTGGCCGGAGGCGGCCATGCGGTCGGCGCACACTTCCGGCGTGCCGGCGATGCGCACGCGAAGGGCGCAGGAATCGGTCAGCACGACGTGGGCGCCGCGGCCGACGATGACGCCGCCGGCCCGGCCGAGGCTCATCACCACCTTGATCAGGGTGTCGCGGTAGGCGTCGGCGCCGACGTCCTTGCCCGAGAACAGGCGATACAGCCACATGTCCTTGGCCCGGCCGAAGCCCTCGTCCAGCAGGCGGACGATGGCCGGGTCGTCCTGCAGGCGCGTCGCCACCTCCTTCAGCACCTGATCGTCGTAGAGCGGCAGGTTGAGGCGCTGGCACAGCCGGGTGGCGATGACGTCGCCGCCCGAGCCGTAATCGCGGGAAATGGTGATCACGGGGAGGCGTGGCGGACCGTCGCTGCCCTGGGGACGGCGCGCCGCGATCTCGGCCATGGAGGAAATAACGTTGAGGATGTTGTGGGGCATGGGGCCTCCCAATGGAATCCAAACCCGATCATATCGTTTTGCAGGGCCGGCGGCTATCCCCTACGCGAACGGGTGGGGTGCAGGAATGACGGTGCGGGGACGGGATCGGGGATAATACCACATCCCGGTGAGTGCAACTCATCGGGATGTGGCTAGGCGCAAGGCGCCGCGCGGCTCGTGCCGCGGGAGGCAAGGGCCACGGAGGTGGCCCGCCCGCCGCCTGAGGGCGCCGCGGATCGGTCACGATCGGCGGAATATGGTAAATGCCGTTCGGCGCCCCGGCTCGCAAGAACCGGGGCGCCGGCTCCCCCCCCAGGAAGCGCATCAGCGGCGCCGCGAAGGCGCGCCAGACCGACGGCGAGCCGACCCTAGACCAGCGCACAGGGCCGGCCAATCGGGTGACAACCCGATTCTCCTCACAAATTCCAGGGATGTTGCCGGCGAATCTCAGCGCGAGACGGCGGGGGTGATGCCCCAGGGGCGGATCTCGGCCAGCGACAGGCCGTCGGGGATCTCGGCCCGCTCGATGGCCAGGTCGTCGCCGGCGAAGGGAATGCGCAGCGTGCCGGCGGGCAGGGGGACTTCCAACACCCGCTCGCCGCCGTCGTCGATGCGCGTCACCGGCCGGGTCAGGGCGACCGCGGTGCGCAACGCCCGTCCGCGCATGGGATCGGCGGCGGCGACGACCAGACGGCGAATGGCCCGTTCCGCCGAGGCATAGGCCAGGACGCCGGTGGCTCCGGCCCCCAGGTCGTCGTCGGCCACCGCCAGCGCCACCACCCGCTTGCGCTCGCCCGCGCCGGTGAAGGTGGCGACCGGAACATCGGAATCGTACAGCCAGGCGGCATTGCCGAGCGCATAGGCGCTGTGGCGCCCGCCGCGCTCGACCGTCAGGGTGCCGTCGGGATCGATGGTGGCGGCGCGTCCGGGGACGGTCAGGGTGTAGAGCGGCCGGCGCTTGAGGTCGGGGGCGCCTTCCAGCGGCCAGGCATCGAGGCGGACCCGTTCGTCGCCATTGGGGGCGGCGAATTCGCTGCTGGCCACTTCGAGGCGCAGCAACAGCCGTCGTGCCGGCGTCTCGCCGCTGGCCGGCAGCGGCAGCAGGTGGAAGCCGACATTGACCGTCTTGCCGGCCAGACGGCCGTCCTCGTCGCGGATGGCGAAGTAGGAGTGGCCCGACAGGGTGGTCCACAGCGGACCGCGGGCCAGCCACAGGATCACGCCGACGCCGCCGACCACCGGGGCGCTGACGGCCAGCGCCAAGGCGGTGAAGATCAGGCCGGCAAAGAAGGTCCAGAGAAGGCGCATCCGCAATCACGATCCCGCGGGGTTCCGAACCTTATCCCCCCGCGGGCGCTGCCGCAATGGCGGTGTGACGCGTTGCCGCGATGGCGGTGTGACGCATCATCCGACGCCCCGCGTCAGCCGAAGCGCACGTCGACGATCTCGTAAGACTTCGAGCCGCCGGGGGTGGTGACTTCGACGGTGGCCCCGATGTGCTTGCCGATCAGGGCGCGGGCCAACGGCGAGTGGACCGACATGCGCCCCGCCTTGATGTCGGCCTCGTGGGCGCCGACGATGGTGTAGACCACCTCGTCGTCGGAATCCTCGTCGGCCAGGGTGACGGTGGCACCGAAGCGCACCTGATCGCCCGACAGCAGGGTGACGTCGATCACATGGGCGCGGCTGATGATGTCCTCCAACTCGGCCACCCGGCCTTCGATGAACGACTGCCGCTCACGCGCGGCGTGGTACTCGGCATTCTCCGACAGGTCGCCGTGTTCGCGCGCTTCGGCGATCGCCTTGATCACCGCCGGGCGCTCCACGCTCTTCAAATTCCTCAATTCATCCTCCAGCTGGGCCAGCCCAGCAGGAGTCATCGGGATCTTTTCCACCATGCGAGAATCCCCAGACCACAACGGCTCGGCAGGCCGCGCGAACCCCGCACGGCCTGCTCCCACCCCTAAAACGAGGTTTTAAAATACGATTGCAGCGGCGCAACATCAAGCGTGCCGCGTTGCAGGGCTTCGATGGCGTCCACCGCCGCCCGCGCGCCGGCCACGGTGGTGAAGTGGGCGATGTTGTTGACCAGGGCGGTGCGGCGGATCGAGAAGCTGTCCTTCATCGCCTGGCTGCCCTCGGTGGTGTTGACCACCATCTGGATCTGGCCGTTGAGCATGGCGTCGACGCAGTGCGGCCGGCCCTCCAGGACCTTGTTGAGCACCGGCACCTCGATGCCCGCCGCCTTCAGCACCACCGCGGTGCCCGAGGTGGCGACCACCTTGAAGCCGAGGCCGAGCAGGCGCCGCGCGATCTCGACCATCGCCTCCTTGTCGCCGTCGCGGACCGACAGGAAGGCGGTGCCGCTGTCCGGCAGGACGGTGCCGGCGGCCAGCTGCGCCTTGGCGAAGGCGCGCGGGAAGTCGCTGTCGATGCCCATCACCTCGCCGGTCGACTTCATCTCCGGGCCGAGCAGGATGTCGACGCCGGGGAAGCGGGCGAAGGGGAACACCGCCTCCTTGACCGCCACGTGGTCCATCGCCGGGCGGCGGTCGAGGCCGAACGAGGCCAGGGTTTCCCCGGCCATCACCCGGGCGGCGATCTTGGCGATCGGCACGCCGGTGGCCTTGGCGACGAAGGGCACGGTGCGGCTGGCGCGCGGATTGACTTCGAGGATGTAGATGTCGCCCGCCTGCACCGCGTACTGGACGTTCATCAGCCCGACCACGTTCAAGGCCTTGGCCAGCATCACCGTCTGGCGCTCCAGCTCGGCGATGGTGGCGTCGTCGAGGGAATAGGGCGGCAGCGAGCAGGCCGAATCGCCGGAGTGGATCCCCGCCTCCTCGATGTGCTGCATGATGCCGGCGACATAGACCTGGGTGCCGTCGGACAGGGCGTCGACGTCCAGCTCGATGGCGTCCTTGAGGTAAAAGTCGATCAGCACCGGATCGTCGCCCGACACCCGCACCGCCTCGCGCATGTAGCGCTCCAGCGCCTCGTGGTCGTAGACGATCTGCATCGCCCGGCCGCCGAGCACGAAGCTGGGACGGATCACCACCGGATAGCCGATCCGCTCGGCGATGGTCACCGCTTCCTCGAACGAGCGGGCGGTGCCGTTGGGCGGCTGCTTGAGGCCGAGGTCCTGCAACAGCCGCTGGAAGCGCTCGCGGTCCTCGGCCAGGTCGATGGAATCGGGACTGGTGCCGAGGATGGGGATCTGCGCCTGCTCCAGGGCATGGGCCAGCTTGAGCGGCGTCTGGCCGCCGAACTGGACGATGCAGCCGAGCACGCGGCCGTTCTGCTGCTCCTTGCGCACCAGATCGATCACCGTCTCGGCGGTCAGCGGCTCGAAATACAGGCGGTCCGAGGTGTCGTAGTCGGTGGATACCGTCTCGGGGTTGCAGTTGACCATGATGGTCTCGCGCCCGGCCTCGTCGAGGGCATAGGCGGCATGGACGCAGCAATAGTCGAACTCGATCCCCTGGCCGATGCGGTTGGGACCGCCGCCGAGGATCACCACCTTGTCGCGGTCGGACGGCGCCGATTCGCATTCGGCCGGGGTGATGCCGTCGCCCTCGTAGCAGGAATACATGTAGGCGGTCGAGGAGGGGAACTCGGCGGCGCAGGTGTCGATGCGCTTGAACACCGGCTTGACGTTCAGCACCTCGCGGCGGAAGGCGGTCTCGACCACCGTCTTGCCCGACAGCTGCGACAGGCGCTGGTCGGAGAAGCCCATCTTCTTGAGCTTGAGCAGGCCGGCGGCGTCGATGGGCAGGCCGTGCTTGCGCACCTGCTCCTCGGCGTCGACGATCTCCTTGATCTGGCGCAGGAACCACGGGTCGTAGGCGCAGGCGGTCTGCACCTGCTCGACGGTCAGGCCGAGGCGGAAGGCCTGGGCGATCACCAGCAGGCGGTCGGCTCTGGGCGTGGCCAGGGCGGCCTTGACCGCATCCTTCATGTCGGCGGCGCTGGCGCCCGAGATCTCGACCTCGTTGAGGCCGGTCAGCCCGGTCTCCATCGAGCGCAGGCCCTTTTGCAGCGATTCCTGGAAGGTGCGGCCGATGCTCATCGCCTCGCCGACCGACTTCATCGAGGTGGTCAGCAGCGGGTCGGCGCCGGGGACCTTCTCGAAGGTGAAGCGCGGGATCTTGGTGACCACGTAGTCGATGGTCGGCTCGAACGAGGCCGGGGTGACGCCGGTGATGTCGTTGGCCAACTCGTCGAGCGTATAGCCGACCGCCAGCTTGGCGGCGATCTTGGCGATGGGGAAGCCGGTGGCCTTCGAGGCCAGGGCCGAGGAGCGCGACACGCGCGGATTCATCTCGATCACCGTCATCCGCCCCGACTTGGGGTCGATGGCGAACTGGACGTTGGAGCCGCCGGTATCGACGCCGATCTCGCGCAGCACCGCGATCGAGGCGTTGCGCATGATCTGGTATTCCTTGTCGGTCAGCGTCAGCGCCGGCGCGACGGTGATCGAGTCGCCGGTATGCACCCCCATGGGGTCGACGTTCTCGATCGAGCAGATGATGATGCAGTTGTCCTTTTTGTCGCGGACCACCTCCATCTCGTACTCTTTCCAGCCCAGCACCGATTCCTCGACCAGCACCTCATGCACCGGCGAGGCGGCGAGGCCGCCGGAGACGATGGTCTCGAACTCTTCCTTGTTGTAGGCGATGCCGCCGCCGGTGCCGGCCAGGGTGGCGTCGCGCATGCGCTGGTATTCGTCGTCCGTGAGGGTCTGGGCCGGGGCCACGGTGA
>JACRFY010000025.1 GCA_016212565.1 Magnetospirillum sp.
ATGCGGCATAGTATTTCATGGCTGTCCCCTCTGTTGCTTCGAGCCGCTTCGCGGACTCCGTATCCAACAACAGCTTGCGGGACAGCCACCTTGCTTGCCAGCCTCAGCGCCAGCCCCGATTACCCCATCTCTGTGGTTCCCTTTTTTTGACCATCGCGGAACGTGATGGATGGTGAGCATCTTGATCCGGGTTGCATGACGCGTCGAGAACGGGTATAGAACGTCAGAGGCAGAAAGGGGAACAAAATGGGACAGATCGATCCGGTGCTCCAGCGGGTGATTGCCCGCGCCGCCGTTGCGGCCCATGCCTGCGGCCGCGACGTCATCGGCCAGACCGCGGCGGCGGTTGCGGCGGTGCTGACGGTGCGCCCGGACCTCGACGCGGCGGAGGCCATGCGGCTGGTCAATCGAACCGCCTGGGCCTGAGCCGATGGCCGGCGGCGATGCTTCGGCGAGCGGCTGGACGGTGTACGTGCTGATCAATGGCGCCGGGATCACCTACACCGGCATCGCCATCGATCCCCGGGCCCGCCTGATCCAGCACAATGCCGGCACCGGGGCGAGGTTCACCCGCGGCCGCGGACCGTGGCGGATCCTTTATGCCGAAGGACCGCTGGGCCACGGCGACGCCCTGCGCCGCGAGGCGGCGCTCAAGCGGGCCCGCGGCTTCAAGGCGGCGCTGAAGGCGGGCCTATAGCGCCGGAGGCTTGGGCCGCCCGCTCACCGCCTTGGCCTTCCACTTCTTCTTGACCGGAGGCTTGTGCCCGGCGGGTTTGTCGGCGCGCGGGGCCGCCGCCCGCGGCGGAGGCGCGTCGGCTTCGGCATGCGGCGCCTTGTCCAGCGGCTCGATGCGCACGTCGGCGCGTTCGATGCGCGCCACCGAGGCGAGGAATTTCTCCGCCGCCGCGGCATCGATTTCGAACTTGGTCTCGTGCTCGAAGATGCGGATGACGCCGATCTCCTGCTTGGTGATCTTGCCCTGGCGGCAGATCATCGGGATCAGCCAGCGCGGATCGGCGTTCTTCTGCCGGCCGACGTTGAGGCGGAACCACACCGCCTCGCCGGGCAGGCCGCCGGGCCGTTCGGCCCGCGGCCGCGGCTCGCGCGGCGTGCGGGCGTCGCGGGGCTGCGGCGCGGCCGGGCCGGACCCGGGATCGAACACCTCCTCGGCGGCGGGCAGGTGCGAGCGATACATCCGCACCAGCGCGGCGGCGATGTCCTCGGGCGAGCGTTCGGCCAACAGCGCCTTGGCCATCGCCAGGTCGTCGTCGCCCAACTCCTCGGTGAGGAACGGGCTGTGCAGCAGCCGCTCCTGGTCGAGCCTGCGGATGTCCTCGGCCGAGGGGGCGCCGCTCCAGATGGCTTGGACGCCGGCCGATTGCAGCATCTGCTCGGCCCGGCGGCGGCGCGACAGCAGCACCAGCAGGACGCTGACCCCCTTGCGCCCGGCGCGGCCGGTGCGGCCGCTGCGATGTTGCAGGGTCTGGGCGTTCTGCGGCAGCTCGGCATGGATGACCAGGCCGATGTTGGGCAGGTCGATGCCGCGCGCCGCGACGTCGGTGGCGACGCACACCCGGGCCCGTCCGTCGCGCAGCGCTTGCAGGGCCTGATTGCGGTCGTGCTGGCTCAACTCGCCGGACAGGGCGACGGCGGCGAAGCCGCGTTCGAGCAGGATGGCCTGGAGGTGGCGAACCGCCTCGCGGGTGTTGCAGAACACCAGGGCTCCGGGCGACTCGACGAAGCGCAGCAGATTGACCACCGCATGCTCGATCTCGTTGGGCGCGACGCGGACGGCGCGGTACTCGATGTCGGCATGGCCCTGCGGCCCGGCGGAGACGGCGATGCGCCAGGCGTCGCGCTGGTAGCGCTTGGCCATGACGACGATGTCCTTGGGCAGGGTGGCGGAAAACAGCAGCGTCCGCCGCTCCTGGGGCGTCGCTTCGAGAATGAACTCCAGGTCCTCGCGAAAGCCGAGGTCGAGCATCTCGTCGGCCTCGTCGAGCACCACCACCTTGAGCCTGTTGATGCGCAGCCCGCCCCGTTCGAGATGGTCGCGCAGGCGGCCGGGGGTGCCGACGACGATGTGCGCGCCGCGGGCCAGCATGCGCTGTTCGGCCCGCGGGTCCATGCCGCCGACGCAGGAGACCACGCGTCCGCCGGCATGCCGATAGAGCCAGGTCAGCTCGCGGTGCACCTGCAAGGCCAGTTCGCGGGTGGGGGCGACGATCAGGGCCAGCGGCTCGCCGGCCGGCTCCAGCAGCGGCGCGTCGCCCAGCAGCGTACCGGCGATCGCCAGCCCGTAGGCGACCGTCTTGCCCGAGCCGGTCTGTGCCGACACCAGCAGATCGCGGTCCTTGGCCGCCGGCTCCATCACCGCGGTCTGTACGGCGGTGGGCTCGGTGAAGTCGCGCTCGGTCAGGGCCTGGGTGAGCGGGTGATCCGGGGGGAAGAACTGCATATCGGTTGTCGTGCTCTCTTGGTGTTGGCAGGTCGGGCGCGATGCCCGGACGGCAACGCTCCCACGCAGGCCATCCCGCGATCGGCGACGCGACACAAATGGGAGAAATCGCGCAAGGGGGACAACCCCAGCCGCTTCGGCGACGCTAGCGCAATTTGCCGATCCTGTCCATGTGCAGCACTCTCACGGTTTCCGCGCCTCGATGGTCGCCGAAGCGATGTAGTCCTCGACCCCCAGGCCCGGAGCCCATTCGCGGATCAGCTCGCGGCTTTCCGGCTTGGCGGCGATGCGGATGTCGGTGAAGCCGGCTTCGGCCAGCCACCGCGTCAGGTCGTCCACGGTTGCCGCCCCGACGACGCAGCCGCTGACCAGATCGGTGATGGCCTGCAATTCGTCCGGCAACGGGCGCAGCATCACCACGTCGGAGACGGCGAGGCGGCCGCCGGCCTTCAGGACCCGGAACGCATCGCGCAGCACCGCCGGCTTGTCGGGCGACAGGTTGATGACGCAGTTGGAGATGACGACGTCGGCGGTGGCGTCGGCGACGGGCAGATGCTCGATCTCGCCGAGGCGGAATTCGACATGCGCCACCCCCAGCCGGGCGGCGTTGTCGCGGGCCTTGCGCAGCATCGCGGCGGTCATGTCGATGCCGATGACGCGGCCGCCTTCGCCGACCTGGCGGGCGGCGAGGAAGCAGTCGAAGCCGGCCCCCGAGCCGAGGTCGACCACCACCTCGCCCGGTCGCAGGGCGGCGATCGCCTGGGGGTTGCCGCAGCCCAGGCCGAGATTGGCACCCGCACCGACGGCGGCCAGGTCGGCCTCGTCATAGCCCATGCGTCGCGCCAAGGTGTCGATGTCGGGCGCGGGCCCGGACCCGCAACACGACGATTTTGTCGCGCAACACAGCGATGCGGCGCCGTCGGCGATGGCCCCGTAGCGGTTGCGCACCATCTCGCGGATCTGTTCGGCATTCATGGCAGGCTCCTGTGCAGCAAAGTGGTGGAGGAGGGGGGGCGCTATTGGCCGGCCCCCAGGCGCCGGCGACGTCCGGACGCCGCAGCGCCCATTCGGTCATGGCTCGTCCGTCCCGTCGCAGCAGGACTGGCGGCGGCAGCAGTTCTCGGTGAGGTAGGCGATCACCGCCTGCACCCGCCCGTACTCCGCCGCGTAGATCAGCGAGCGGCCGGTGCGGCGCATCGTCACCAGTCCGGCGGCCTTCAGGTGGGAGAGATGGAAGGAGAGGGTGTTGGCGGCGATCGCCAGCTCTTCGGCGATCTGCCCGGCGGGCAGGCCGTCGGGGCCGGCGGTGACCAGCAGCCGGAACACCCGCAGGCGGGAATCCTGGGCGAGGGCGGCGAGGGCGGTGACGACGGCTTCTTGTTCCATGATTCTAGAAATATAGAAATATAAGGGTGGCGTCAAGCCGTTTTCGGTTGAGCCCCGGATCCGCGCAGACTACGCTTCCGGCGAAACATCAGGAGGACCGCATGTTCCACGCGCCGCGTCGATGGTTGGCTGTCGCCACGATTATGCTGCTCGCGGTTTGGGGGAGCGTGGCCGCGGCTCAGGAGGCGGTGGTCTCGGCACCCGAGGCCCGCGCCCTGGTCGCTGCCGGCAAAATGATTCTGGTGGATGTCCGCACGCCGCAGGAATGGCGCCAGACCGGGGTGCCGGCCGGCGCCAAGCGGGTCAACATGCACAACCCGCAAGGACCGGAGGCCTTTGTCGACGAACTCCTGGCCGCCGTCGGCGGCGACAAGGCGGCACCCATCGGCGTGATTTGCCGCGTCGGCAATCGCTCGACCCAGGTCCAGAGGTATCTGATCGCCAAGGGATTTACCGACGTCACCAACGTCAAGGAAGGGATGATGGGCGGTGAAGCCGGGCCCGGCTGGCTCAGGCGCGGATTGCCGGTGACGGCCTGCACGGCGTGCTGACCGCCACCACTCGCGTCGTCCATGGGCTGAAGAGCCAGAAGACCCGGCACATCCCGCTCAACAGTGCCGCCCTGTCCCTGCTGGAGAACTGGCAGAAGCAGCGGACCGGCGACAGTCCCCCGGTCTTTCCCAGTCGCCACGGCGGCCGAGATCACCAAGTTCCGCTGGCACGACATGCGCCACACCTTCGCCTCGCTTCTGGTGGTGAAGGGCGTGGACCTCAACACGGTGCGCGAGTTGCTGGGGCATTCGGATTACCAGATGACCTTGCGGTACGCCCATCTGGCGCCCGAGCACAAGGCGGCGGTGGCGAAGCCGGTGGCGGACCCCAACGGAGACTGGGGCAATGCGCCCAACCCGTGATACAGTGCGACCCAAAGCCCGGATTGCCGAGGGAGGCCCCATGGGCATCGCCGATCTGATATATGAGCAGAGCAAGAAGCTTCCCGACCACTTGGCGCGGGAGGTTCTGGATTTCGTCGGCTATCTGGCGGAACGCCAGGAGCGCGAGCAGGGCCGCGATCTGATCAATGCCCAGAACTCTGCGCTGAAGGCGGTCTGGGACAATCCCGAGGACCAGGCTTGGGACCGTGTTTGAGCGCGGCGATCTTGTCCTGATTCCGTTTCCCTTCAGCGACCTGTCGGCGGCGAAGAAGCGACCGGTGCTGGTGCTGACCCGTCCGGATGCCTATGGCGACTTCATCGCTTTGGCCGTCACCTCCAGGCCACAGACGGATCATGGCATCGCCCTCGAACCAAGCGACCTTGTTCAGGGGAGCTTGCCGCTCGCCAGTTGGATTCGCACCGACCGGGCGGTGACGCTCAACGCCAGTCTGGTGGTCAAGTCCTTCGGCCGGGCTTCGGAGCCGGTGGTCGTCACTGCCCTGGCCCGCCTCTGCGCCTATGTCGGGCAGGGCGGCCCCGATGCTCAGCTCTCCTCCTCGTCGTAGTCCTCGTCATCCTCGGGCGGATATTGCAACGGAGCCTTGCCCTTGCGGGCGGTGACGCGGGGGTATTTGACGCCGGCCTCGACCTCTCCGAAGCCCAGCATCTCGACGATGAAACGGTGGTCATCGCCGTAATCGAACAGGAACTGCCACTTGTCGCCGGGTGCGGTGAATACCTGTCCGACCTTGGTCCGCTTGACGCTTTTGGCGGGCGGGCCGTCGTCCATGATGCCGTCATCACCCATGTCTGCAAACAGCTCCTAGCGCACGGTGCTGTCGTGACCGTGATAGCCCAGCGCATCGTAGAATCCATAGGCATGGTCGAAGAACCACCCCACCGAGCCGATGATGGCCTTGGCCAGACCGGCCAGGGAATGGCTGGCAGGAATCTCGATGTCGCGGGACAGTCCGCGCACCCCCGGCATGGTGACCCGCAGGCGGAGTGTTGGTTTGGTTTTGGCGATGGAAGCGGGCTTATTCATGGGGTGCCTCGTCCGTTTCCGAGAAAAGCACATCGATGTCGCGGTGCCCTTCCAGGATGTTCACCACCTCCAACCGGTCTTCGATATAGCGGAAGAAGATGACGTAGCCCTTGTGGGCGACACTGCGGATGTCCGGCCGAAGTTCGGGCCGCGCGCGGCCGAGGGTGCCGGGCTTGGAGGCGATGTCGCGGCACCGGCCGCGAAGCTGGGCGATGAACCCTTGGGCAACGGCCACGCTGCCGCTCTCCTCGGCGAGATAATTCAGGATGTCGAGAAGGTCTTGCCGAACCGAGGCAAGGTAGACCAGCCGCCTCACGTCCCGATGCCTTTGCGCTTCAACGCCTCGCTCTGCGCCGCGATGGCCTGATCCAGTGCGTCCTCGGCGACCTCGCCGCCGGCGGCAATGGAGGCATCGAGGGTGGCGCACAGCGCCTTCAGCTTGGCCTCGCGCTCTTCCACCAGCCGTAGCCCCTCGCGCACGACTTCGCTCGCGGAGCCGTAGCGCCCGGTCTTGACGGCCTGCTCCACGAACCGTTCCCAGCGGTCTCCAATGGATACGTTCATTCCAGCGCACTCCTCGAACGGCACGAGGCGACGATAACACATAATGCGCAGATTGTGTTATCGGACGTGCCGGGCAAGCCCTCGCGCATCGGGGCGGGTTCGCGGCGCAACCCAGGGGAAAATACGGAGTCAGAGTGGCATTGTTTCACGACCAATGCTCCCCCATCCCCCGGATAAAGCTTTGGTGGGCCCGGCAGGACGACCTACGCAGGCCACTAAACTCTAGGATTTATGCGGGTTTCAGCCGCTATACCATATGGAAGCGTAACAGCGATGTGGTACAGCGGGCAAGAGGCGAAGAGATCCTAGTCTGGGGGTGCTATCGATCAAAAGCCAGGATAAGACGCACGTTCCACCATTGATGTCAGAGCAATATTGCGCCCAATGGGGCCTTACAGCAAAATCCGTAGGCTTGGTTCGAGCCCCGGTGCATTATGGGGCGGGCTCTTAACGAATTACGAGCAGGGGGCGGGGATGATCGGCAGGGCCGGGGTGAAACTGGGTGCATCCATTGTGTTTGTGGCGATGGCGACAACGGGTTGCGCCGCTAAGATTGGCTACATACCGCCACCTGCCCCACCATCTGCGGCGGGAACGCAAACCGTGAAGCTGGCATTCGATCAGGCTTGGTCTAGGCTTATTGCCAATTCCGGCAGGACATTCTTTGTCATAAATAACATTGATAAGTCATCTGGGTTCATGAATTTGAGCTACACTGGTGACCCACAAGAATTCCTAGACTGCGGAATTCTCAATGTCCAGAGTCAGAATATTGAGGGGAACATGGACGGCCGCTACCCGCTCGCACGAGAGCGGCAAGTCATTCATTTCCACACGGGGCTCAATGTCGATATGTATTTGCAGCATGAAATCACGGTGGAGGGGCGGGCCAATATTGTCGTTCAAAGAGAAACAGAACAGGACACGCGAATGGAAGCCACGGTGCGGTATATCGTCCGCCGAAATGCACGATACCTCAGCGGGTTCTCACCTCTACCGCCGGGCATCAGCGAGACCGCAAGTTTTAACAGCGGGCAAACAGGGAATTTTTCCTCGGCTCTCGACGGCAAACAGATTTCTTGCGTCAGCACGGGGGCATTTGAACGCGCTCTACTGTCCCTTCTCAACTGAGCATGGCCCGGCATTCCGAGGCGTCCGCCCCCCTATCTGCTGCCCCCCAGTGAATACGGGGTCTACGAATACGGAGTCAGAGTGGCATTATTCCCCGACCAATGCCCGCCCCCATTCCCCGGAAAAAGCTTTGGTGGGCCCGGCAGGACTCGAACCTGCAACCAGACCGTTATGAGCGGCCGGCTCTAACCATTGAGCTACAGGCCCCACCGTACCCTCACGGGAGTGGGGGGATCCTAGCGTCAGTCGCCGCGGCTGTCCCGCCTCATTTCACTCTTCGCTGGCAACTTTGCGGCGGCGCCCTTTCGGGCTACTCTGCGCCCAGGACGGCCGAAGGGGGATGGCGATGCGGCGGGTGGTGGCAGGGATGGCGATGATGGCGGCGCTGGTGGCCGGGCTGGCGAGCGCCGATGCCCAGACGCGAACCGAGGCCTCGCCACCGACGACGGTCGCCGCCGCGCCGCTGATGGGGCGGTGGAGCTTCGAGTGGGACGGGGCGTCGGGGACCTATACCGGCACCATGATGGTCGACCGGTCCCTCGGCGGCGACGCCTATCACGGGCTGGTCACCGTGCGCCGCGCCAATGGCACCACCCTCACCGAGGAGGCGACCATCACCGTCAGGGACGGGGCGCTGACCGTCAAGTGCTACAACGCCTCGGAATCGGGGTGGTCGCCGGACAACTTCTTCCTCGCCGTCGACGGCGCCCGCCTGGTCGGCTATTCGCTCGACAATGCCGGCAACCGCGGCAAGAGGATCGTCCTGTGGCGCTAGGCCCGCTCCTCCACCTCAACGCGGTGGCCACCGGCTTCGTGGTGATGGCCTTCGAGATGCTGGGCAGCCGCTACCTCAACCCCTATTTCGGCAGCGGCATCTACACCTGGGCGGCGCTGATCTCGGTGGTGCTGGCGGCGCTGGCGGTGGGCTATTTCGTCGGCGGCGCGGTGGTCGACCGCCGGCCGTCGCCGCGCCTGCTGGGCGCCATCGTCGCCGCCGCCGCCCTCTATCTGCTGGCGATCCCGCTGGTCGCCGGCCGGTTGTGCGAGGCGATCCTCGCCGCCGTCGACGATGTCCGTTTCGGCAGCCTGATGGCGGCGACGGCGCTGATCCTGGTGCCGGTCGGCCTGCTCGGCACCTATTCGCCCTTCGCCATCCGCCTGACCCTGTCGGGTCGCGACCATTCGGGGCGAACCTCGGGGCGGATCTACGGCTTGTCGACGGTCGGCAGCATCGTCGGCACCCTGGTGTGCACCTTCGTCCTCATCCCCACCTTCGGCACCATCGCCATCACCCTCGCCCTGGGAGGCCTGTGCCTGCTGTCCGGCCTGTCGCTGCTCGCCGGCCCGCGAGCGCCGGTTGCCCTCGCCATGCTGGCGGCGACGCTGCTGCCGCTGCCCGCCCGCGCCGCCGACGGCGCGGTCGCGGAGATCGAGACCGAGTACAACAACATCTTCATCACCCGCCGCGGCCCCTACGTGAAGATGTCGTTCCTGCGCGGCGGCGCCGACTACACCGAATCGGTGGTCAACCTCACCGATCCCGGCGAGCTGGCGATCGAGTACACCCGCACCATGACCCTCGGCCTCGCCTTCAGCGCCAGACACGACACCGCGCTGATGATCGGCCTGGGCGGCGGCGCGGTGAATTCGTATCTGCACCGGGCGGTCAAGGGGATGGCGATCGACGTGGTCGAGATCGATCCCGGGGTGATCCGCGCTGCCAAGACCCATTTCGGCCTCGCCGAGGGCAACGGCCAGCGCCTGATCGCCGCCGACGGCCGCGTGCAGCTGATGCGCACCAAGACGCGCTACGACCTGATCCTCGTCGACGCCTATCGCGGCGGCTACGTGCCCTTCCACATGATGACCGCGGAGTTCTACACCCTGGTCAAGCGGCACCTGGAGCCCGGCGGGGCGGCGGTGTTCAACCTCCATTCCGGCACAAGGCTGTTCGACAGCACCATCAAGACCCTGCGGACGGTGTTTCCCAGCGTCCACACCTTCGCCGCCGGCGGCAACGTGGTGGCGATCTGCCAGGACGCGGGCGCCAAGTCGCTGCTGGAGGCGGGCGGCGACGCCCAGGCGCTGGATGCGAGATACCGCTTCCGCTATCCGCTCGCCGGCCTGTTGGCCAGCCGGGTGAGCGTCGAGGTGCCGGGCAACACGCGGCTGTTCACCGACGACTTTTCGCCGGCCGGGGCCTTCGAGGCGATCGCGGTGGGCAACCGCAAGCGGGAGTGAGGGGGAAATCCCTCTCCCGCCGGGCGGGAGAGGGACAAGACGGCCGCTTAGTAGCGATAGGTATCGGGCTTGAACGGCCCTTCGACGGCGACGCCGATGTAGGAGGACTGCTTCTCGCTGAGCGTGGTCAGCTTGACGCCCAGCTTGCCCAGGTGCAGCGCCGCGACCTTCTCGTCGAGGTGCTTGGGCAGCACGTAGACCTTCTTCTCGTACTTGCCGGGGTTGCAGAAGATGTACATCTGCGCCAGCACCTGGTTGGTGAACGAGGCGCTCATCACGAACGAGGGATGGCCGGTGGCGCAGCCCAGGTTGACCAGACGGCCCTCGGCCAGCAGGATGATGCGGGTGCCGTTGGGGAACTCGATTTCGTCGACCTGCGGCTTGACGTTGTGCCACTTGAAGTTCTTGAGGCCGGCAACCTGGATCTCGCTGTCGAAGTGGCCGATGTTGCAGACGATCGCCCGGTCCTTCATCGCCCGCATGTGCTCGACGGTGATGACGTCGACGTTGCCGGTGGTGGTCTCCTCGGTGACGCCCTTGATGGCGACGCCGTTGCGCGAATAGAAGGTCTTGTCGGTCGCCAGGCGCTTCTTGATCGAGGCGAACAGAACTTCCTCTTCCTCGCAGGTCGGGGTCGACAGCACCGAGAGGTCCTTCTCGGCGCGCATGCCGAGGTGGATCAAGAGGGTGGCGTCGCCGCCGTCGTCGAGGATCATGTTCGGGCAGCCGCCATCGGCCCACTCGAAGATGCGATGGGTGTAGTCCCAGTACTCGACCAGGCTCTCGCCCTTATAGGCGAACACCGGGATGCCGGCGGCGGCGATCGCCGAGGCGGCGTGGTCCTGGGTCGAGAAGATGTTGCACGACGCCCAGCGGATGTCGGCGCCCAGGGCCTTCAGGGTCTCGATCAGGACGCCGGTCTGGATGGTCATGTGCAGCGAACCGGCGATGCGGGCGCCCTTCAGCGGCTGGGTCTTGCCGAACTCTTCGCGCAGCGCCATCAGGCCGGGCATCTCGGTCTCGGCGATGGTCAGTTCCTTGCGGCCCCAATCGGCCAGGCTGATGTCGGCAACGTGGAAATCGGTCATGGCTGTGCGTCTCGCCCTTGTCTGCGAATGTTGCCGCGTTGTAGCAGGGTGCGTCCGCGAAGGCAAGAATGATATAAAGATATCTTTATGTGGATATGCCGAAATCGGGATGCCCTTCGGCACACTTGCCGGTTTCGTGCGCCGCGGTTTGCAGGCAGAATGGCGCGCAAGCCAAAGGGAAGCGTACCGGTGTCCGACGACGACAGTTTGAAACCGATAGCCGACAGCGACATGGATTCCATGTTCGTGCTGCCGTTGTCGTTGATTCCATTACAGACTCCGGCGCTGAAAGATGCGCGGATGATCAAGAACGTGCGCCTGCGCAGCGTGATCGAGATCTTCCAGGACGAAAAGACCGGCTCGGGTCAGGTCGAAATCGAAGTGCTGGGCAAGATGTTCGACTGGCCCCCCGACCAGGTTCATCCCGATCTGGCGGTTCTGCGCCGCCTGGCCCTGCTGCCCAGCTACGACGTCTACTCGCTGCGCATCTCGTTGCGCGAGCACGGCATCCCGGTCAACGACTACGCCGCGCTCAAGCTGTCGCCGGAAAAGTCCCAGGAACTGACCCGCTACATGGTGCTGTTCACCCGGCCGCTGATGAAGATGATCTACGCCGACGAAAACGTGACCATCGAGAGCTACGACGACCTGCTGAAGCTGTTCCGCGATCCCGACGTCAGGAAGGCCCGCCAGCGCCTGGAACAGATGGCCAAGAGCATGGGCATCGAGATCCACGAGGTGCCGCGCTTCCTTGAGGATTACGGCGACACCTTCCTGTCGCTGTCCTATTTCCGCTATTGCCTCGACCGGCTGGAGCCCTATTTCACCGCCTGCGTCGATTCGCTGAAGCCGATCCGCAGCCATTTCCAGCTCAAGCAGGACGCCAACCTGATGAAGGTGTGCGACACCATCGAGGAGGTGGTCAACACCCTGGCGGCGTCGATCTCCGGCCGTCTCGAGGTGTTCGAGCGCCGCACCGGCGAGATGTGGGACCACATCACCCAGGCCGAGTTTCGCGAGATCAAGTCGATGATCGAGCGCTTCCACGTCACCATCGGCGCCGCCCTGTGCGGGCTGACGGTGAAGATGAACGCCTATGCCCGCATGTTTCCGCGCCACAATGCCGGCGGGCCGGTGAAGCGGGCCGACTTCATGACCGCGGAAATGATCCAGGGCATCGAGCTGATCCGCGACATCGAAAAGAAATACGCGCCGCCGGTCTGAGTTGCGGGCGCCCTCAATCCGTCGCCGGCGTTTGGTGACAGCGGCGACCGGACCTGTCACCATCGGCGGCATCGACATGCGCGGAGATCTCGGCAATGGACTTCGCGGATAAGGTGTTGGCCGACCTGGTGGCACGGATCCGCAGTCTCGACGCCGAGATCGAAGCCCGCATCGCCGTGCAGCGCCGCCGGTTCCGCTATGCCGTGACCCGCAACCGCGTCCGGTTCGAACCCGAGGCGGTGACCGAGCACCGCAGCTATCGCCTGGGATTGTGGCAGCAGATGCGGCGCTCGCCGCTGCGCTTCATACTGGTTTCGCCGGTGATCTATGCCCTGATCGTGCCGATTGCCGCCCTTGATCTGTTCCTCGCCGTCTATCAGGCGGTCTGCTTCCGCGTCTATGGCATCGACCGGGTGCGGCGCGGCGATTTCATCGCCGTCGACCGCCATCGCCTCGCCTATCTCAACCCGCTGGAAAAGTTCAACTGCGTCTATTGCGGTTATGCCAACGGCGTCGTCGCCCTGGCCCGCGAGATCGGCGCCCGCACCGAAGAATACTGGTGCCCGATCAAGCATTCGCGGCCGATCGCCACCCCGCACTCGCGCTATCTCCACTTCGTCGATTACGGCGATGCCGAGGGCTATCGCCGCCGGCAGGACGAACTGCGCGCCCACGCCGGCAGCCCCGACGAACCCCCGCAAACCTGACGTCGGAGGCGATCCTCGCCGCCCGGCCGGCGCCCCCGGCCCGCACGGGCCGGGGGCGCGAAACGTTCAGCCTTTGACCGCGGCCAGGGCGGCGGCGTAATCGGGCTCTTCGGTCACCTCGGCGACCAGTTGGGTGTAGCGGACCGTGCCGTCGCCACCGATCACCACCACCGAACGGGCCAGCAGGCCGGCCAGCGGGCCGTCGACGATGGTCACGCCGTAGCGGGTGCCGAACCCCTTGTCGCGCAGGTCGGAGACCGACTTCACCCGCTCCAGCCCCTCGGCGCCGCAGAAGCGCTTGTGGGCGAAGGGCAGGTCGGCCGAGGCGCACAGCACCACGGTGTCGCCCAGCTTATCGAGCTCGGCATTGAAGCGGCGCACCGAGGCGGCGCAGACCGGCGTGTCGATGCTGGGGAAGATGTTGACCACCACGGTCTTGCCGGCGAACGCGGCCAGGGTCACCTCGCCCAGGTCGACGGTGACCAGGCGAAACTCGGGCGCCGCGGCACCGACCGCGGGCAGGGTGCCGCAGGTATTGAACGGGTTGCCCTTGAGGGTGATCTTGGCCATATCCGGCTCTCCGGTGCGATTTGGGGGAATTCCATTTTGCGGCAGCGCCGCGGCGTTGGCAACCCGGCGCAAGCGCAGGATGGCTGCGATCAGGGCGGCGGGAATGGCCAACTCGACCACCACCAGCATCGCCATCCACACCGTGTCGTTCATGCGCATTGCCGTCCTTGGCGACGAGGATTCGTCCGATGAAGAAGGACGTTTACCCCATACGGCCAATGGCGGTACGGTTAATCGATGATTGCTCATACAACGTTGCCGCACCGGACCTCGACGGACGCCGCATCCACCGTCGGCGACTGGGCCATCCAGTCGCCCAAGGCGGCGGCGCGGGTGCTGGCGGTCGCGGGACCGGTCATGCTTCTCGCCACGGTGCTGCTGATCCTGACCGGCCGCCCGGCGGTGCTGACGACGGTGGTCTTTCCGCCCACCATCGACGCCGCCGAGGCCTTGGCGACCGTCGCGGCGGCGGGGGGATGGATCGTCGATACGCGCCTGGGCGGCAGGCTGGTTCTCGCCGTTGCCGATCGCCCGGGCTTCGCCGGCCAGGTGCGGGAGATGGGGGCACTGGTGGCGGTGCGGCTGGCCATTCCCGGCGGCTGCACGGCCTCGGGCGCCAAGAAACACAACAGGTCCTGGGAGGCACCACGATGACCCGGTCTTTGAGCGTCGGCGATCTGCGCCACAATTCCACGCGAATCTTCGTCATCCTGCTGTGGTGCCAGGTGCCGCTGATGATCCTGCTGGGTCTGGCGACCGACAACGGCGGCATCGCCGCCGCCATCGTCGACGCCCTCGCCGCCGCCGCCGCCACCGTCATGGCCCGCCTCTCGGCCACTTCGCCGGCCACCCGCTACACGGTGTCGTCGGCGATGGCCGTCGCGGTGACGGTGTGGGTGGCGATGTGTGCCGGCACCCCCTATCAGGTCGAGGCCCACTTCCTGTTCTTCATCATCGGCGGCATGTTGCTGGCCTATGTGTGCTGGGTGTCGCTGGCCCTGGTCGGGCTGCTGGTGGCGGTGCATCACCTGAGCTTCAACGCCTTCCTGCCGGCGCTGATCTTCCCCGGCGGCACCGACTGGGTGCGTTTCCTGATCCATGCCGCCGCCTGGGCGGCGTTCATCGGCTTCGGCCTGTGGATGTCGGTGACCCTGGCCCGGGTGTTCGCCTCGATGGATGCCGCGGTCGCCGATGCCGATTCCCATGCCCGCGACCTCGAACGCCTGACCGCCGAGCGCGATGCCGCGTCGCACACCGCGGAGCGGCAGCGCAAGGACGACCTCGCCGCCCTGGCCACGCGCTTCGAGGGCGCGGTCAGCGGGGCCACCGCCTCGGTGGCGCTGTCGGCCAACATGGTCGAGGAGGTGGCGACGACCATGACCGACGTTGCCATCCGCGCCGCCGCCAAGACCGCCGACGCCTCGCGGGCCACCGACAGCGCCGCCGCCAGCGTCCACGAAGCGGCCTCGGCGACCGGGGCGATGGCCGCCACGGTCGGCGAGGTCGGCCGTCAGGTCTCGGAATCGGCCCATATCGCCAAGTCGGCGGTGCAGGAGGCCGAGCGAACCAACGAGATCGTTCTCGGCCTGGCCGGCGCCGCCCAGCGCATCGGCGACGTGGTCAAGCTGATCAACGACATCGCCGCCCAGACCAACCTGCTGGCGCTCAACGCCACCATCGAGGCGGCGCGGGCCGGCGAGGCCGGCAAGGGCTTCGCGGTGGTCGCCAACGAGGTGAAGTCGCTCGCCAACCAGACCGCCAAGGCCACCGAGGAAATCGCCCAGCAGGTCGGCACCGTGCAGTCGGAGACCGGCCGCGCCGTGGACGCCATCCGCCATGTCGGCGACACCATCCGCCGCATCGACGAGATCGCCGCCCACATCGCCGCCGCGGTCGAGGAACAGACCGCGGTGACCGGCAACATCTCGCGCTCGGTGGAGATCGCCGCCGCCAGCGCCAACGAGGTCCGCGATCTGGTCGCCGACGTTACGAGCATGGTCGAGCAGGCCGGCGCCTCGTCCCAGGACCTGCTGTCGGCCTCGCGGCAGATGAGCGGCGAATCCGGCCAGTTGAAGCAGACCGTCGAGACCTTCGTCGGTTCGCTGCGGAATTAAAGCGCCGCGCCTTAAATGTGCAACGCAGCGCTGTTGCAAGCATTGAGCGAGCGGCCCAGCGGCCGGAGGGCCGCGCCCGGCGAGGGCGAAACCATAATGCCTGAAGCGTGAGGCACAGTTTGGGCATCACGCTTCAGGGCGAGGGGCACGCGGTGGTGCCTCAGCGCACCACCGTCCCCCGCTCCACCGCCAGCACCCCATGCGGCACCGCCGTCCAGGCGCCGTGGCCGCGGGCCGACAGGGCCAGGGCCGGCGCGTCGAGGAGATGGGTCTCGGCCTCGCCGTCGCGGACGAAGGCCAAGCCGCGCTCGCCGAGGACCGCCAGCACCGGGCTGCCGTCGTCGTCGGCGACGGCCGCCAGGCCGTGCGGCCGGCCGATGGCGGCCAGGTCGCCGGCCGCGACCGTGCTCGCCGGACCGGGCGCGCCGCGTCCATCCCAGGCCAGCGACACCACCCTCCCCTCGGTCAGGGCATAGAGGCGCGCCCGGCCCGGCAGCCAGGCCACCGCCTGCGGTCGCAGGCCGGATACCATGCGGGCGAAGCCGTCCTTGACCGCCGCCAGGCCGAACTCGCCGCCGGCCAGCACCACCGGCTCGGAATCGACGACCGTGGCCAGCGCGGTCAGACTTTGACCGGCCAAACCGTGCAACGACTCGGGCAGGGCCTGCGGGCCGCCGCGGCCGAAGCGGCTCAGTCCGGCGGGGCTGGCGGCGAGCACGCCGGGCCCGTAGGCGGCCAGGGCGGTGATTCCCGGCAGCGGCCAGAAATGGGCGACGCCGTCATAGGGCCCCGGCAGGCGCACCACGCCGTCGCCCACCGCCAGCCACAGCGCCGCGGTCGAATCTTCGGCCAGACGGACGACCTCGGGGCCGGCACGGATCGCGTCGCCCACCTCCTCGGCGAGGAAGCGCGACTCGGCGGGCGCGAAGACGTAGCGCTGCCAGCGTCCCTTGCGCAGCACCGAAAGCCCGGTCTCGGTGCCCACCACCACATCGCCGTTGCCGCGCGCCAGCACCGTCAGCGGATGGGCGCCGTCGGCGGCCATCACCTCGGCCGCCGGCCACAGCAGCCAGTTGGCCGGGTTGCCCAGCCACGAGCGGGCGAGGCGGCGATCGCCGCCGCTGCGCGTCTCGCGCTCCAGGCGCTGGATCAAGGCGGCGGCCTCGGGCAGGGTGCGCAGCGGCTCCAGGCGGTCGCGGGCGGCGGCGGCATGGGAGCGGCGCTCGGCGAGATGACCGACCAGATGGGCGGCGGTGGCCAGGCGCGCCGCCGTGCCGCCCTTGGCTTCGCCGGCCAGCAGGCGGTCAAGGGCGGACTCGTGGCCGGGCAGCTCCGGCACCGCCGCCAGCTTGCCCTCGGTCCAGGCGGTCAGGATGGCGATGGCCTGGTTGTAAGCCGCGGTGGCGGCGGATTGCGGCAGGGCGCTGTCGATGGCGACCGGCATGCCGTCGGCATCGACCTGCGCCGACAGCCTCACCGCGCCCGTGGTGGCCAGCCCGACCAGCCGCGGCCCCTCCCAGGTCAGGTCGATGGCGTTGCCGGCGGCGTCGGCGAGACTCAGCAGCCGCGCTCCCGCTTCGTCCCAGCGCGCCTCGGTCCACGCCGGCCCTTCGGCATAACGGACCAGCCGGCCGGATGACGGATGCCAGCGCGCCGCGACACGGACGCCATCGGCGCGCTCCAACGACAGGCGGACCTTGGCAAGATCGAGGTCGTCGAGCCGTCCCAGCCGCCCCCGCGCCGCCACCGTGTCGGCCCGCCGCGCGCGGCCGCGCGCCACCTGGGGGTCGTCGGGATCGGCGCGGTCGAAGGCCCGCGCATGGCCCAAGGCGAGCAGCGGCGAGCCGCCGGGCCCGTTGTGCATTTCCACCGCCAGCAGCCGGCGGGCGAGGTCGTGCGGATTGCGCTCGACCACGTCGTGGAGGAAGGCGAACACTCGCGCCGGCCCCAGGCGGGCGAGCACCTCGGGGGCGAACAGGGCGGCGACGGCGTCGAGATCGTCGGGCCGCACCTCGGCCCACGCCCGGGCCTCGGCCGCCGCCTCGTCGGGCCGGCCGGCCGCGGCGAGGATGCGCCGGCGGGCGCGGTGATCGGCACCGAGATGGCCGCCCAGGCGGCGGAAGGCGTCGAGATCGGCCAGCGCCGCGTTTGGCGCGGTTCCCGGCAGATGGGCGCGATGGTAGTGGAGCAGGGCCCGTTGCCCGGCCAGGCCCTCGGGCACGGCGGCGAAACCGGCCTCCAGGGTGCGCCGGGCGCCGCCGACATCGTCCAGCGCCACCTGCAACCACGCCTTGTCGGCATGCGACCAGGCCAGCACCGGGGCCGCGGCGATGGCGGCATCGGCCAGGGCGAGACGCTGCGCCGCCGTCGCCTCGGCCAGGCGTTGCGCCGAGCGTTGCCAGATCACCGGCACCCACGGCAAGCGTTGGCGCACGTCGGCCAGCATGGCGTCGACCTCGGCACCGCTATGATTGACCGCGGCGAAGTCGAGAAAGCGGTCCATCGACCACTCGTAGGGGGGGCGAAGGTCGAACGAGCGCAGCAGCAACTGCGCCGCCGGTCCCTTGGCCCCCAGCGCCGCCTTCGACACCGCCAGATCGCGCATGATCCAATGCGATTGCGGCGCCTGACGGAGGAACTCTTCGGCCAGCGTCTCGGCGCCCTGATGGTCGCCGATGCTTTGCAGGGCGGCGATCCCCGCCGAGGCCCAGGCGGCGTCCATCACCAGCCCGCTCTTCTTGAGGTCCTTGAACGCCTCCCAGCCGCGCACCGGCCGGCCGGCCTGGGTCCACGCCTCGACCAGCCGCTGGCGGGCCTCGCGGTGGCCGGGGGCCATGGCCACCGCCCGCTGCAACGGGCCGATGGCGTTGACCGGACGGCCGGCGGCCAGTTCCAGCCGGCCCAACTCGAACAGCAGCTCGGGATGCTGCGGCGACTGGGCCAGCGCCGCCTCCAGCACCAGGCGGGCACGGCCGAGTTCGCCGGCATCGTTGAGCGCCCGGGCCATCAGCAGCAGTGCCTTCAAGCGGCCGGTCTCGTCGGGGGGAGCGATCCGCCCGGCGGCCTGCTCGACCACCCGGCGGGCCTCGTCCATGCGCCCGAGGCGGATCAGGGCGCGGGCGTGGTCGACGCCGTCGGCGGCAAAGGGATACAGGGCGTCGGCCTGGGCAAAGGCGGTGGCCGCCTCCTCCCAGCGCTCCAGCTCGACCAGTTGCAGGCCGGCGAAGCGCCAGGCGCGGGCATCGCGCGGATGGACATCGAGCCACGAGCGGGCCAGGGCCAGCCGGTCGGCGTCGTCGAGCGAACCGGCGCCCAGCACCAGCGCCAGCAGCCGCCCCGCCTGCCCGCGCGCCAGCGGCCCGTCGGCATCGGCAATTGCGGCGATGCGGTCGCGGTGGGCTTTGGCCGGCACCGCGGCGAAATGGTATTGCAGCAGCCACAGCCCATCGAAGGAATCCGCCGCCGCCGCCACCGCGCCCAACCGGTACTCCAGCGCCACGTCGAAACGGTCGAGGGCATCGGCCGCCGCCGCCAGGGTGCGGAACAGCCACGGATTGCCGGCCGCCGCCGCGGCCGGCGGAGGAACCTCGGCGACCAGCCGGTCGTACTGTCCGGCCTCCCACAGGGCATGGACCAGCGGCGCCGGCCCGAGCGCCGCCTTCAGCGACGGCGGCGCCTGGGCCGCCAGGGCCAGCGGATCGCGCCCCAGCGAGGCCTGCACCCGCACCCAGATGTCGGCGGCCAGGGGATGGGGCGTGGCGGAGACGAGGTCGGACTCGACCGCCCCCAACAGCCCGACGCGGTCGCCGCCGGCGAAGCTCCAGCTCCACACCGCCAGGCGTTCGTCGGCATAGGGGTTGGCGAAGGCGGGGACGGCGAGGATCAGGAGGAGGAAGAAGACGGCGCCTGCCAGCCTTACCCACCATGTCCCGTCATGCCCGGGCTCGACCCGGCCCTCCCCGCGGTGCCGCGGCGACGGACGCCCGCCCCGCGGACCGGCGGGGATGCCCGGGTCGAGCCCGGGCATGACGATAGGAATAGAGACTCCCGCCTGCCCCCGTCCCCCCATCGCCTCCCCCTAGCGGCGCCGCCGCGGCGGCGGTGCCGGCCGGCGGACCGGGCCGCGCTCGCGCGCTCCCTCGGCGAGATGGAACACCATGCTGCCGGTCAGGGTGTTGGCCTCGTGCAGCACCACCTGGAACCGCTGTCCCAGCTGGAAGGTCTTGCGGGTGCGCTTGCCGACCAGGGCATGGCGGGCCTCGTCGTGGACGTAATAGTCCTCGGGCAGCGAACCGACCGGAATCAGCCCGTCGGCACCGGTGTCGTCGAGGGTGATGAACATGCCGAAGCGGGTCACCCCCGACACCTTGGCGGCAAACGTCGCGCCCACGCGGTCGGCGAGGAAGGCGGTGACGTAGCGGTCGACCGCCTCGCGCTCGGCGGTGGCGGCACGTCGTTCCGTCATCGAAATGTGCTCGCCCCATTCGACGAATTCGCCAACTGCGTCCGCAGACAATCCGCCCGGACCTTGTTTCAGTCCCGAAACGAGGGCGCGGTGGACCAGCAGGTCGGCATAGCGGCGGATCGGCGAGGTGAAGTGGGCGTAGCGGGCCAGACCGAGGCCGAAATGGCCGAGATTCTCCGGGGCATAGACCGCCTGGGCCTGGCTGCGCAGCACCACCTCGTTGACCAGGGTCTCGTTGGCGCTGCCCTTGACCTTTTCCAGGATCTGGTTGAAGGCGGCCGGCTTCAGCACCTGACCACGGGCCAGCGACAGGTCCATCGAGGAGAGGAATTCGCGCAACGATTCCAGCTTCTCGGGGTTGGGCTTGTCGTGGACCCGATACATGCACGGCTGGTGCAGGTGCTCCAACTCCTCGGCGGCGCAGACATTGGCCTGGATCATGAAATCCTCGATCAGCCGATGGCTGTCGAAGCGGGCCCGGGGGGCGATGGCGATCACCTTGCCGTCCTCGGAGATCTCCACCTTGCGCTCGGGGATGTCGAGTTCGAGCACGCCGCGGTCGACCCGCGCCTTGAACAGCGCCGCCCAGGCGCCGTAGAGCGGGGCGATCACCGTCTCCAGCAGCGGAGCGGTCAGCGCATCGGGACGGCCGTCGCGGGCCTCCTGCACCTGGGTATAGGTCAGCCGCGCCACCGAGCGCATCATCGCACGGGCGAATTTGTGCCGCAGCTTGCGGCCGTCCTTGTCGAGCACGAAGTCGACCGCCAGGCAGCCGCGCTCCTCGTCGGGCTTGAGGCTGCACCAGCCGTTGGACAGCGCTTCCGGCAGCATCGGCACCACCCGGTCGGGGAAGTAGACCGAGTTGCCGCGCTTGAAGGCCTCCTTGTCCAGGGCATCGCCGGGGCGGACGTACCAGGAGACGTCGGCGATCGCCACCATGCAGTGCCAGCCGCCGCGGTTGTCGGGGTCGGGATCGGGCTCGGCCCACACCGCGTCGTCGAAGTCCCGCGCGTCCTCGCCGTCGATGGTCACCAGCGGCACCGCGCGCAGGTCGCGGCGGTGCTCCATCGCCGCCGCCCCGGCGGCATCGGCCTGGCGCAGGGCGTCGTCGGGGAAGACGAAGGGGATCTCGTTGGCGTAGATCGCCACCAGCGACACCGAGCGCGGCGCCCCCAGTTTGCCCAGGCGCTCCTTGACCGCGGCCTGCCGCAGGCCATAGAGGCGCCCGGGGAGCAGATCGGCCAGCACCAACTCGCCGGATTCGGCGCCGCCGCCTTCGCCCTTCGGCACCACGTAATCGGACTTTTCCTTGCGCGAGGTGGGACGGATGCGGCCCGAGCCGTCGGGCATCGGCTCGAACACGCCGAGCACCCGGGCCTTGGCCTCGCCGACCAGACGGATGGCGCGGCCCTCGTAGGTGTCGTCGCGCAGCCGGCGCAGCTTGGCGAGCACGCGGTCGCCGACCCCCACCACCACGTCGCCGTGACGGGCCGGGGCCATGAACACCCGCGGCGGCCGGCCTTCCTCCTCCCAGGCGATGGGGCGGGCGAGCAATTCGCCGTCGGTATCGGTGCCGACGATCTCGACCACCCCGACATCGGGCAGGGCGCCGGGGCCGGCGAAGCGCCGCTTGCGCCCGCGGGCCACCGCGCCTTCGCCCTCCAGTTCCTTCAACAGGGCTTTGAGGGCGATCTTGTCGGCGCCCCTGAGGTTGAATGCCCGGGCCAGCTCGCGCTTGCCGACGTGGCCGGGCGAGGTGCGGATGAAATCGAGGACATCCTGCTTGGAGGGAAGCGGGATCGGCTTTTTGAGTTTGCTCATCCCCAGAGGGTAGACCGTCGCCGGCCCGGCGGCAAGGCGACGAACACCCTCGCCGCCTGCGGGAGAGGAGAGGGGCCTTGGCACCTACTCCCGCGGCGGCACCGGCGCCTGCGGCTGTTCGCCCTGCTGCGGGGCCGGCATTTCGCCCGGCGGCATCTGGGTTTGGCCCTCGGGCACGGCCTGGGGTTCGCCGTCCGAGGTGGAGGGCGGCGCTTCCTCGGCGGGCGGCGCGGGGGGGGCCACCAGTTCGGCGTAGTGCTCGGGGCTCATCTCCGGCAGTTGCTGGATGAAGGCCACCACCGGCCACAGCTGATCGTCGCCGTAGATCTCGCCGAACGCCGGCATGCCGCTGGACCGAAGGCCGGAGCGGGCGATCCAGAACAGTTCGGCGCTGCTCCAGCGACGGGGCGACTCGGTCAGGGCCTGGGCCGGCGGGCGCATGTGGGCGGCGAAGGCCTGCTGATCCTGGCCGGGCGCGCCGTGACAGGCGGCACAGGCCTCGGCGAACCGGCGCGCGCCATCGGCGGTCATGGCCGGATCGGCCAAGGCCGGAACCTCGATGCCCTTGGCCCGGGCCCGCACCGACTGGCGGGTCAGCGTCTCGTAGAGCCAGCCCTTGCCGCCCGGCGTGGTGGCGGCGACCTCGTAGCTGCCCGAATAGACCCAGATCAGGAACCCCACCAAGACCACCGCGACGGCGGCCCCAATTCCGACGACGACCCGCATGCCCGTGCCTCCTTCCGGCGCCAGATTGCGCGGAAGGGACATGGGGGGCCGCGGGCTCAGTCGCGAGGGGGCAGGGCGAACGGCCGGTCGTGGTCGAGGCAGGGGATCTTCCGGCGAGCCTCGGCCACCTGGGCGGGGTCGATCTCGGCCATGACCCAGCCGGGCCGCTCCAGCGCATCGGCCAGGATCTCGCCCCACGGCGAGACGATCAGGGCATGGCCGTAGGTCTGGCGGTTGTTGACGTGCTCGCCGACCTGGGCGGGGGCGAAGACGTAGCAGCCGGTCTCGATCGCCCGGGCGCGCAGCAGCACGTGCCAATGGGCACGGCCGGTGGTGCGGGTGAAGGCAGCCGGCACGGTGATGAACTCGCAGCCCAGCTTGGCCAGCGCGCGGTAGAGATGGGGAAACCGGAGGTCGTAGCAGATCGACACCCCCATCTTGCCCCACGGCAGGTCGACGGTCACCGCCCGGTCGCCGGGCTGGAAGGTCGCCGATTCGCGGTAGACCTCGCCCAAGCCGAGATCGACGTCGAACATGTGGATCTTGTCGTAGGTGGCGGCGATCGACCCGTCCGGCTTCACGGTGTAGGCCCGGTTGGCGACCATGCCGCCGTCGAGGAGAATCGCCAGCGAGCCGACATGGATCCAGCAGCCCAGTTCGCGGGCCAACTCGCGGAACGCCTTCAGCGCCAGATGATCGCCCTCGGGCATGGCCTTGAGGACGATGTTGCTGCGCCCCCACTCCATCATCGCCACGTTCTCGGGCATCAGGATCATCTGCGCCCCGGCGGCCCGCGCCTCGACCGCCAGATGCATGGCGGCATCGATGTTGGCGGCCATGTCGTTGGAGGCGTTGACCTGCAGGCAGGCGGCCTTGAACGGCTTCATGCTCAGGACTTCAACAGCGGGTCGAGGCCTCCGGCGGCGTCGAGGGCATACAGGTCGTCGCAGCCGCCGATGTGGCGACCGTCGATGAAGATCTGCGGCACCGTCTGGCGCCCGCCGGACCTGGCCACCAGCGCCTCGCGCAGGGCGGTGTCGCCGGAAACGTCGATCTCGCGATAGGCGGCGCCTTTCTTGTCCAACAGGCGCTTGGCCTTGACGCAGTAGGGGCAGACCTTGGTGGAATAGACTTCGATGTCGGGCATGTCAGCGCTCCGATAAGGGGTGGCCGGCGGCCACTATATCGCGGCGGCGCGGCATTTCCAGCCTATGCTGCCCTGGGACGGACGACGGTGGCGATGCGCGCTCCGTTCCGTGCCTGGGCGGTCGCCAGGTCGTAGGCCGACTGGAGGTTCAGCCACAGACGGGCCGAGGTGCCGAAATAGGCCGCCAGGCGCAACGCGGTATCGGCAGTGACGGCACGCCGCCCGGACACGATCTCGGCCATCCGGCTTTGCGGGACGTCGAGGGCGCGGGACAGCGCCGCCACCGATACGCCCAGTTCCTCCAGTTCCTCGGCCAGGATCTCGCCGGGATGGATGGGGGGAAGGCTTACCGTCTCAATGGTAATCGACGATTTCGACGTCATAGGCGTCTCCTTCGCTGAAGGTGAAACAGATCCGCCACCGGTCGTTGATACGGATGCTGAATTGCCCGCTTCGGTCTCCGGCCAGCGCTTCGAAGCGGTTGGACGGCAGCCGCATCAGGTCCTCGATGCGGGCGGCTTCGTTGAGGATGGCCACTCGCCGCTGTGCCTGCCGTTCAAATCCCTGAAATTCCGCCACGCGCTCTCCCGCAATGAAACGGGCTGTGCGTCGATCTGCCGCAGACTTGATCATCGGCCAAGGATAATACGCCACTCATTATCCGTCAAGCAGATAGGCCTTTCTTCATTCCCCCAGCACCACCCGCCCCAGGGTCAGCACGTCCACCCCCGAAGCCCCGGCCCGCGTCAGCACCTTGGCGCATTCGCCGACCGTCGCCCCGGTGGTGAAGACGTCGTCGATCAGCAGCACGCGTCGCCCCGCGACGCGCTCGCACCAGCGCGGCGCGACGGCGAAGGCGCCGCGGACGTTGCTCTTGCGCTGCTCGCGCCCCAGATGGCCCATCGCCGGGGTGGCGCGGCGGCGCAGCAGCAGGTCGGGGATCACCGTCGCCTCCGCCAGCCGTCCCAGCTCATTGGCCAGCACCGCCGCCTGGTTGTAGCGCCGCGCCAGCAAGCGCCAGCGGTGCAGCGGCACCGGCACCAGCAGTTCGGCATCGGCGAGCAGCTCGGCGCCGGCCCGGGCCATCCAGCGGGCGAAGGCCGGCGCGCCCTCCAGGCGGTCGGCGTGCTTGAGGCGCAGCACCAGCGCCTTGCTGGACTCGTCGTAGCGGAACACCGCCCGGGCGCGGGCGAAGGGCGGCGCCGTGGCGACGCAGGAGGCGCACAGGGCCTCGGCCTCCATCGGCGGCGCGAAGGGATGGCCGCACACGGCGCAGTGCGGCGGGGCGAGGAAGGCGATGCGCTCCCAGCAGGCGGCGCACAGCGCCCCCGGCTCGGCGACCATCGCCCCGCACGACAGGCACAGCGGCGGCAGCACGGCGTCGACGGCCAGCCGCAGCAGGTGCCGAAATTGTGCGCCGGCCGCTCCCATCCTTGTTTTCCCCACCCGGGCGGTCATGCCATATAGAGGCCATGACCTCACCCCCCACAATCTTCGACCGCGCCCTGCTGCGCAAGCGCCGCGACCGCGCCGCCGCCGGCTTCGCCGCCCACGACTTCCTGGTCCGCGAGGCCGCCGAACGTCTGGCCGACCGCCTGGGCGACGTCACCCGCCGCTTTCCCCTGGCCCTCGACCTCGGCTGCCACACCGGCGAGGTGGCCGAGGCCATCGTCGGCAGGGCCGGCATCGCCCGGGTGATCCAGTGCGACCTGTCGCCGGCGATGGCCGCCCGCGCCGCCGCCAATTGCCATCCCACCCTGGCCGCCGACGAAGAGGCCCTGCCCTTCGCCGAGGCCAGCGTCGACGTGGTGGTGTCGGCGCTGTCGCTGCACTGGGTCAACGACCTGCCGGGAACCCTGGTCCAGGTGCGGCGGGTGCTGAAGCCGGACGGACTGTTCCTGGCGGCGATGCTGGGCGGCGAGACCCTCAAGGAGCTGCGCGCCTGCCTGCAGGCCGCCGAACTGGCCGGCGAGGGCGGGCTGTCGCCGCGGGTATCGCCGTTCGCCGACGTGCGCGACCTCGGCGCGCTGATGCAGCGGGCCGGCTTCGCCCTGCCGGTGGTCGATGCCGAGACCCTGACCGTCACCTATGGCGATCCGATGCGCCTGCTGGCCGATCTGCGCGGCATGGGCGAGACCAACGCGGTGGCCGAGCAGCGTCGCACCGTCTCGCGCCGCGCCACCCTGCTGGAGGCGCTCCGCCTCTACGAGGAGCGTTTCGCCGATGGCGAGGGCCGCCTGCCGGCGACCTTCCACCTGCTGACCATGACCGGATGGGCCCCGCACCCCAGCCAGCAAAAGCCCCTGGCGCCGGGCTCGGCGGCGTTCAGCTTGGCCGACGTGCTGGCCAAGCCGATGTGATCACTCGGCGCGTTCCATCATCGCCACCGCCACCAGCCCCAGCACCACGCCCAGGGCATGACTGGCGGTAAGCCGCTCGTGGAACAGCAGCCAGCCGCCCAGACACAGCAGGATGGTGTTGATGACCGCGAACACCACCGCCGCCTTGCCCAGCGTGGCATAGCGCAGCGACCACGCCCACAGCAGCGCACCGCACAGATAGAGCACCAGCCCCGTATACAGAAGGGCCGGTCGTCCCTCCTGTCCCCACCGTTTGAACAGAAGGTCGGCGGCGATCTCCAACAGGGTGCCCGAGACCAGGAAGACATAGAACGTGGCCGTTGCGGTCATGCTCCCTGACATGGGAGAAGTCGGCCGCCGCGGCGACGGTGCAGGGGAACGGCGCTTCGACACAAAGGAAGTGCCACGTGCGGGTAGCGTGAACATACGCTTTTCTGCATATATTGGCAGACGATGGCGGGTGCGATGGAAAACGGGGTGGCGACAGTGGATTACGACGACAAGGATCTGCGCACGCGGGTGAAGTTCTTCGGCAACCTGCTGGGCGACGTCCTCGCCACCCAGGAGCAGCCCGAGGTCCTGGAAACCGTCGAAGCCCTGCGCAAAGGGTTCATCGAACTGCGCCAGCACGACGACCAGAAGAAGCGCGACCGCCTGATGGCGATGATCGACGCCCTGGATCCGCAGACGCTGACCCATGTGGTGCGCGCCTTCTCGACCTACTTCCTGCTCGCCAACATCGCCGAGGAGGACTACGCCCACCGCTCGCGGCGCGCCGTGGTCGACCGCGGCGAACGGCTGTGGCGCGGCTCGTTCGACGACACCTTCCGCGACCTGCGCGCCGAGGGCGTCGATCTGGCCGGGCTGATGACCCTGCTTGGGCAGTTGCGCTACCAGCCGGTGTTCACCGCCCATCCCACCGAGGCCAAGCGACGCACGGTGATGGAGGCGCAGCGGCGCCTCTATGCGGTGGCCAAGGAACTCAACGACCCGCGCATCGGCGACTTCCAGCGCGCCGAAGCGGTGCGGCGGATCAAGAACCAGGTGCAGATCCTGTGGAAGACCGACGAGGTCCGCGTCCACAAGCCCGAAGTGGTCGACGAGATCAAGCAGGGCCTGTTCTATTTCCGCGAGACCCTGTTCGATTCGGTGCCGGTGCTCTATCGCAACCTGGAGCGGGCCATCGACAACGTCTACGGCGACCAGGGCGGCCACATGGCGGTGCAGGTGCCCCGCTTCCTGCGCTTCGGCTCGTGGATCGGCGGCGACCGCGACGGCAATCCCTTCGTCACCCACGACGTCACCCGGCTGGCGGTACGGCTGCAATACCGCGAGGTGGTCAAGCGCTACCGCCGCCATATCGAAGAGCTGGCGCTGCTGCTGACCCACTCGGCGACCCTGGTGACGCCGACCGCCGCGTTCGAAGCCCGCCTGGCCGCCGACGCCGACATCGTCGCCGCGGCGACCAAGGACTATCCGCGCCGCTACCTGTCCGAACCCTATCGCCGCAAGCTGTTCCTGATGCACTGGCGGCTGGGCCGCATGCAGGCGCGGATGGAGGCGCTGCTCGACGGACGGCCCGATCCCGGCACCGCCGACTGCTACCGCGGCGAGGAGGACTTCCTCGCCGACCTCACCGCCATCCGCGACTCGCTGATCAGCCACGGCGACGCCAACCTCGCCGATGCCGAGCTCAAGGACCTGCTGGTGCTGGCCGAGACCTTCGGCTTCTTCCTCGTCGAGCTCGACATCCGCCAGGAATCGACCCGCCACACCGCCGCGGTGGCCGAGCTGTTCGCCCGCGCCCCCAACCTGCCCGACTACGACGAATTGTCCGAATCCGCGCGGGTCGGCATCCTCGGCGACCTGCTGTCGCACGGCGGCACGCCGCTGCTCTATTGCGAGACCCTGTCGCCGGAGACCACCGAGACCCTGGCGGTGCTGCGCACCATGGCCGAACTGCGCCGCGAGATCAGCCCGCGGGTGTTCGGCGCCTACGTCATCTCGATGACCCACGACGCCAGCCATGTGCTGGAGGTGATGTTCCTGGCCAGCTTCGCCGGGCTGTGCGGCCGCCATGCCGACGGCACCTGGCACAGCACCATCCGCGTCGCGCCGCTGTTCGAGACCATCGACGACCTCGCCCGCATCGAGCCGGTTCTGGAAAACCTGCTCAGTCAGCCCGCCTATCGCGAGCTGCTGAAGACCTCCGGCAACACCCAGGAGGTGATGCTGGGCTATTCGGATTCGTGCAAGGACGGCGGCATCCTGGCGTCGAGCTTCGGCCTCTATCAGGCGCAGAAGGCCATCGCCCGCGTGACCGAGCGCTTCGGCGTCGCCTGCCGCATCTTCCACGGCCGCGGCGGCTCGGTGGGCCGTGGCGGCGGACCGACCCACGACGCCATCCTCGCCCAGCCGCCCGGCACGCTCCACGGCCAGATCAAGTTCACCGAACAGGG
>JACRFY010000218.1 GCA_016212565.1 Magnetospirillum sp.
CGGCGCCTTGCGCCTAACCACATCCCGATGAGTTGCACTCACCGGGATGCGGTGTTACAGCCCGCGGGCCATCACCGCGGCCAGCCGTTTGGAGAAGGCGGCGGCGTCGAGGGGCGGTTCGCCCTCGACGATGCGGGCCTGATCGTAGAGCAGGAAGGCCATGTCCTCGGTGTCGGCGGCCGCTCCCGCCGCCTTGATCCGTGCGGCAAGGCCCTTGATCAAGGCGTGGCGGGGATTGATCTCCAGCACCCGGGGCATCTCGCTGTCCATCTGGCGATGGGCGCGCAGCAGCTTTTCCAGGTGGATGCTCATCTGCCCGCTTTCGGCCACCAGGCACACCGCCGATTCGGTGAGGCGCTCGGAGGTGCGGACGTCGGCGACCTTGCCGTCCAGCGCCAGCTTGAGGGCGGCGATCAGGGCATCCATGTCGGCGGGCGCGGCGGCTTCCGGCTTGGCCGCCTCGGCGGCCTCGTCGCCCTTGACCGCGGACAGGTCGACGTCGCTGGAATTGACCGAGCGCAGTTCCTTGTCCTTCCACTTGCCCACCGCCGGCACCCAGAACTCGTCGACCGGGTCGGTGAACAGCAGCACCTCGATGCCCTTGGCGCGGAAGCCCTCCAGCTGCGGGCTCTTCTTCAGTGCCTCCATCTGGTCGCCGGTGGCGTAATAGAGGGCGTCCTGGCCGTCCTTCATCCGCCCCGCCACCTCGTCCAGCGTGGTCCAGCCGTCGCCGGCGGTGGTACGGAAGCGGCAGATCTCCAGGATGTCGTCGCGGCGCTCGAAATCCTCGTAGATGCCTTCCTTCAGCACCGCGCCGAAGGTCTCCCAGAAGGTGGCGAAATCGGGCTCGGCGGCCTTCTTCTTCAGCTCGGACAGCACCCGTTTCACCAGGCCGTGCTTGATCTTGGCCAGCACCGGGTTGTGCTGGAGCATCTCGCGGCTGATGTTGAGCGGCAGGTCCTGGCTGTCGACCACGCCGCGCACGAAGCGCAGATAGGGCGGCAGCAATTCGGCGCAGTCGTCGGTGATGAACACCCGCTTGACGTAGAGCTTGACGTGCTGCTTGCGGTCGGGATGGAAGATGTCGAACGGCTTGGACTGCGGCACGAACAGCAGGCCGGTGTACTCGATCGCCCCCTCGGCCTTGTAATGGATGGTGTGCCACGGCTCGTCGAAGGCGTGGCTGACGTGGTGATAGAATTCCTTGTACTGCTCGGGGGTGATGTCGGCCTTGGCCCGCGTCCACAGCGCCGAGGCGGCGTTGACGGTTTCGTCCTTGCCGTCCTCGACCAGCACCACCGGAATGGCGATGTGGTCGGAGTAGCGCTTGACGATGCGGCGCAGGGTGGCCGGTTCGAGGAACTCGTCCTCGCCCTCGCGCAGCGACAGGATCAGGGTGGCGCCGCGGGCGATGCCGTCGGCGGGCGAGACGGTAAACTCGCCGCGGCCGTCGGATTCCCAGCGCCAGCCGTGCGCGTCGCCGGCCTTGCGGCTTTCCACCACCACCTTCTCGGCGACCATGTAGGCGGAATAGAAGCCGACGCCGAACTGGCCGATCAGGGTGACGTCGCGGGCGGCGTCGCCCGACAGGCCCTTCAGATATTCGGCGGTGCCGGAGCGGGCGATGGTGCCGAGGTTGTCGACCAGATCGTCATGGTTCATGCCGATGCCGTTGTCGATCACCGTCAGCGTCCGCGATGCCTTGTCCGGCACCAGGCGGATGCGGAATTCGCCGTCGCCGTCGAGCAGCTCGGGCTGCGTCACCGCCGCGTAGCGCAGCTTGTCGCAGGCATCCGAGGCATTGGATACCAGCTCGCGGAGGAAGATCTCCTTGTTGGAATAGAGCGAGTGGACCACGATATCCAAGAGCTTGGCCACTTCGGCCTGAAATGCGCGCTTTTCTTCGGCCATGGCGGTCGACCTGTCTCCTATGAACCAATGGGCGCCTTGATATGAGGCGAAAGCGGCAGGGTTGCAAGCCCGCTTCGGTTCCGAAAGAATGAGGTTCGGGCTCATCGGCGTTGCCGTGGCCTCGTCGAACGGGTATAGATGTCGGCCCGTCGACGGGCAAAGGCGGCCGAAGTCCACGAGGGCGGCTTCGCCGCCATTGAAATTTCAGGGAGAGATTGATGCAGATTCCCCTCCAGATCACCTTTCACGGGATCGACCACTCGGACGCCGTCGAAGAGCGTGTCCGCGAGAAGGTGGGCAAGCTGGAGCAGTTTTACGACCGCATCACCAGCTGCCGGGTGGCGATCGAGTCGCATCACCGCAATGTCTCCAATCTGCACCACAAGGGCGAGCCCTTCCACATCCGCATCGACCTCAAGGTGCCGGGCACCGAGTTGGTGGTGAAGCGCGATCCCAAGGACAGCCACGTCAACGAAGACATCTACGTCGCCCTGCGCGACGCCTTCCAGGCGATGGAGCGTCAGCTCAAGGAATTCGCCACCCGCCAGCGCGAAACCGCCAAGGTTCAGGCGCGGGCGTAACCGCCGAATTCGCCGAAAGCCCCCTCGCCCGCGTGCGGGAGAGGGGCGCGAGGCCACGTATCCATTTCCGCGACGAACGATAATCCTCTCCCGCATGCGGGAGAGGATGGCGCGCGACAATGGCGTTGCCTTGGGCCCCCTCCCTCTCCCGCCAGCGCTACGGCGTTCACACTTCGCCTTTTCGGTTCAAAAAATCGTCACCCCCGCGCAAGCGGGGGTCCATGTCGGTGCAGGCACGTCGTTTCAATGCCAAATGGAGTGCGGCCTGACGCAGGGATTCCCACTTTCGTGGGAATGACGAAGCGGTGTGAACGCCGTAGCGCGTGCGGGAGAGCGAGGGAATCCGGACATGCGAAAGGGCCGTCGTTTGGATCGGCGGCCCCTTTCCGCACGTACTCTGCGGAACCGAGAGGCAACTGGAGTGCTCGCGAGTCCGTAACGGCGAGCCCACCCGACGGTTGCGTCGGCCTCCGCGCCACGCCGCGTGTGGGCCACGGCGGGCAGGGTGGCGGGGACTCCGCCACCCCGATAATATGGCAGAAACCGGGCAAAAATGCAAGGGAAGACGCGTACCGCTTACGCCTGGGCCCGCGCCCGGACCAGGAAGTCCGGGTTGAGAAAGCGGGGCTTGCCATAGGCCAGCGGCGTTCCGTCGAAGCTCACCACCTCGCCGCCGGCGGCCAGCACCACCGCGTGGCCGGCGGCGGTGTCCCATTCGCAGGTGGGACCGAAGCGCGGGTAGAAATCGGCCGCCCCCTCGGCGACGCGGCAGAATTTCAGCGACGAGCCGGCGAAGGCCAGTTCGGGGGCCGTCAACGGCGCCATCCACGCCGCCAGCGCCGCGGGGTCGCGGTGCGAGCGGCTGGTCAGCACCCGGGCGCCGCTGGCCGGCGGACGGCGGACGGCGATGGTGCGGCGCTGTCCGTCGGCGGCCTCGGCCGTCGCGGTTCCCGGTCCCGCCCCCGACCACAGCAGCCCCAGCGCCGGGGCCAGCACCACGCCCAGCACCGGCCGTCCGCCCTCGATCAGGGCGATGTTGACGGTGAATTCGCCGTTGCGCTTGACGAACTCCTTGGTGCCGTCGAGGGGGTCGACCAGCCAGAAGGTGCCGCCGGAGACGTCGGGGATGTGGCCGGCGGCGGCGCGCTCCTCGGCCACCACCGGCACGCCGGGGGACAGCGCCGCCAGTCCGGCGAGGATGATCGCCTCGGCGCGGGCATCGGCCTCGGTGACCGGCGAGTCGTCGTCCTTGCGGGCGACGGCGAAGTCGCTGCCGTAGACCTCCAGGATCGCCGCGCCGGCCTGGCGGGCGAGGGTTTCCAGCATCGGCAGCATCTCCGCGCTCATCGCCCCATCGCCTCGACCAGGGTCAGCAGGGCGTCGCGCTCGGCGGCGGTGATGCTGCCGCACACGCAGTAGCCGGCGATGCGCTCGCGGTAGAAGGTCTGGGTGCGGGCCAGTGCCGTCGCGAACGACCAGGCGCTGCCGTGGCGCTGGGCGCGGGCTTCGGCGAGGGCGCGGGCGTCGTCGGCGATCTCGTCGCGGAATTCGTCGATCCAGCGTTCGGCCATGCTGTCTCCGGTCAGAAGCGGCCGCGGAAGCCGGTGGCGATGACGTAGGTCTCGGCCGATTCCTTGCGGCTGGCCGGCGGCTTGGCGTGGCGGACGGTGGCGAACGAGCGCTTGAGCATGTCGAGCAGGGTCCGCTCGGTGCCGCCCTGGAACACCTTGGCGACGAAGGTGCCGCCGGGGGCGAGGACGTCGAGGGCGAAGTCCAGCGCCACCTCGACCATGCCGATGATGCGCAGGTGGTCGGTGGGGGGATGGCCGGTGGTCGGGGCGGCCATGTCCGACAGCACCACGTCGGCCGGCCCGCCCAGCGCTTCGATCAGCCGCGCCGGGCTGTCGTCGGCGAGGAAGTCGCCGACCAGCACCGTGGCGCCGGGGATCGGATCCCATTCCAGGATGTCGAGGCCGACCACCGTTCCGCCCTTGGGGCCGGGCCGCACCCGCTCGACCGCCACCTGGGTCCAGCCGCCCGGCGCGGCGCCGAGATCGACCACCCGCTGGCCGGGCTTGAGGATATGGAAGCGGTCGTCGAGCTCCAGCAGCTTGAAGGCGGCGCGCGAGCGGTAGCCGAGGCGCTTGGCTTCGTGGACATAGGGGTCGTTGAGCTGGCGTTGCAGCCAGCGGGTCGACGAGGTGGTGCGCTTCTTGGCGGTCTTGACCCGCTCGAACATCTGGCGCTGGCCGGTGCCCTTGCTCATGCCCGGGCTCCGGCCAGGGCATCGGCCTTCATCAGCGACAGCAGCACGCCCTCGCGCACCCCGCGGTCGGCGACGCGCAGGCTGCCCAGCGGCCACAGCCGGCACATCGCCTCGATGATGGCGCAGCCGGCGATGACCAGATCGGCGCGGTCGGGGCCGATGCAGGGATGCTGGGCGCGTTCGAGGGCGCTCATCGCCGACAGCTTGCGGGTGACGGCGGCGATGTCGGCGAAGGCGAGGTCGGCGCCGTCGACCTGGGAGCGCTCGTAGCGCCCCAGCTCCATGTGCACGGCGGCCAGGGTGGTGACGGTGCCCGAGGTGCCCAGCATCTGCACCGCGCCCTCGGCAAGGCGCCCGGCGATGCCGTGGCTGGTCTCGAAGGGGGCGAGGCGGTCGGCGACGTCGTCGACCACCCGGGCATAGCCGGCGGCGGTGCACAGGCAGCCGGCGCGGGCCTCGGCGAGGGTGACGACCCCCAGGGGCACCGACAGCACCCCTTCGACCCGCGGGCCGGCGGCGGCGTTCTCCACCCACACCACCTCGGTGGAGCCGCCGCCGATGTCGAACACCAACCCCCACGGCCGGCAGGAATCGAGCAGGCCGGCGCAGCCGGACAGGGCCAGGCGCGCCTCTTCGTGCGGCGAGATGATGTCGAGGTCCAGCCCGGTGGCCTTGCCGACCCGGGCGGCGAAGTCGGCGCAGTTGCACGCCTGGCGGCAGGCCTCGGTGGCGACCAGGCGGGCGCTGGTGACGCGGTTGCGGACCATCTTGTCGACGCAGGCCTTCAGCGCCTCGACGGTCCGCTCCATCGCCGCCTCGGACAGCCGGCCGGTGGCGGCCAGGCCCTCGCCCAGGCGGGTGATGCGCGAGAAGGCGTCGACGACCCGGAACCCGGCGCCGCTGGGGCGGGCCACCAGCATGCGGCAGTTGTTGGTACCCAGGTCGAGGGCGGCGTAGACCGGCTCGCAGGAAGACGCAGGGACGACGAAGCTCAACGGCGGGACTCGCGGGACGACTTCAGGAGGGACGACATCAGGCCGCGGATGTTAGTCGAGCCCGCCCCCGTGCCCAAGGGAAATCGGCCCCGGGGGCGGATTTCCCCCTACACAAGGCGGAATCGATGTGATAGAGAGTGCGCCTCTCGCGCCGGGGATATCCCGGTTGCGCCCCTGGTGGGGGATCGTCTAACGGTAGGACAACGGACTCTGACTCCGTTTATCCAGGTTCGAATCCTGGTCCCCCAGCCAAACTGCCCCGGAACATCGAAGCGGTGAGTGTCGGCGGCCCCGGAGGGGGCGGCGGGGCGAGGATGCGAGTCTGGGCCGGTTAATCGGCCCCCGTTAACCACACAAGCGACCGGAAATCGCAAACGGCAATCGGCCCAAAAATGGGCTTGATGGAACGGAAGCGGAACGTTATATTGCAAGAACGGGAGGCATCCATGAATGCACTGATCAAGCGGCCGGTCGGGCCGACGACGCGAGATGAAGCGGTTGCGGTTGACCTTTTCTCCTGCGGAGGAGGCATGAGCGCCGGATTCTCGCGCGGCCAAGGCTGGCGGATCGCCGCCGCCGTTGATCTTGAAGTGGCGAAACCCTCCGGCAAGGCGGCCGGCGAGACCGGCTGCAACGCGGTCTACGAGGCCAACCACGGCCTTCGCCCCATCTCCGCCGACCTGATGGCCTTAGCGCCGGCCGAGTTGCTGACGGCGGCGGGGCTGGAGCGCGGGGAAACCTCCTGCCTGATTTCCTGCGCACCCTGCACCGACTTTTCACGCGCCAATCCGAACAATCACGTCACGGACAAGGAGCGGAATACCCTCGTCGGCCGAACCGGCGACTTTGTCGAGGCCCTGCTGCCGGAAACGTTCGTGATGGAAAACGCCCGCGAACTGATCACCGGCAACCATCCCCTGCATTGGCGGGGACTCAAGGCTCGGCTGGAAGGGCTCGGTTACGAGGTGCGGGAGGATGTGCATTTCCTTTCCGACTTCGGACTGCCCCAAGTGCGGGAGCGCGCCCTGATCATGGCATCCCGCGTCGGCCCGGCCCGGACCCTTGAAGACCTGTGGAAAGGCTGGGAAGTCGCCCCCGAGGCCGTGACGGTAAGGACCGCCTTCGCCCGCCTCGCGGAGTGGCAGGCGGCCAATCCGGCAGACCCCGATGGATCCGCTTTTCCCGGCATGGGTGAAGACGTTGCCGCTCGGCTGGCCGCAACGCCGCTCGATGGCGGAAGCTGGGTGGATGTCGCCCGCGATCCGAAGACGCGGCACCTCTGCACCCCTGAATGCCTGAAGCGTTGGGAAAGCCGCGACCTCGGATCGCACCCTGACGTTTACGGCCGCATGTGGTGGGATCGGCCGGCGCCGACGATCAAGCGCGAATGCGCCCATGTCGGCAACGGGCGCTACGCTCATCCGGAGGCCGACCGCCTGCTTACCGTTCGGGAAATGGCTACCCTACAGGGGTTCCCGTTCCACTACCGCTTCCCTTCGCGGGCGGTTGCCAATCGCTACCGCGTCATCGGCGATGCCGTCCCGCCGGTGATTGCGTGGCAGATTCGCGCCTGCGTCGATTGGATGCGGAGCGGGCGCAAGCCCGACCCGGCGGAGTGGGTCATGCCGGATACGTCCATGCGTCTGGAGGATTTGCGTCGGGCGTCCGGTATCCCGATGCCGGCGTGTCGTGCGGCCTGATTACCGGAAGCCGCACCACCCCGCCAACTTCGCCTTGAACGTCTCCCAATGTTGGGGGTGCCGCCCCCGTGCGCCGTCCCAGCCCCAGGCGAAATAGAGGTTGAAGACGTCGCTGAACCGCTCGACGTCCCTGTTCTCCAGGCTGCGCCCACTGCGCTGCCCCGATCCGCCCCGCAGAAGGTCCATGGTGAGAACGGCCATCATCAGGAATCGGTCGGTTCGCACCTCGTCCCGCGTTTCCCGGCTTCCCAATGCCAGCCGTTCATGCAGGTTGTTCTTGTCCGTCGCGGTCTTGACCTCACCCACGACGAATTCATGGATCGCTTGCCGCCGCGCGGCCGGCTGCCGGCGAACCGCATCATAGGCGGCCAGCGCCTCTGCCGCCGTCGCATAGGACGTGCCGAGGGATTGGAAAATCGCAACGTCGGGATCGGAACTGAATACGATGGCCCGCCCGTTATTCAGCAGCAATGCTTTGGGCAACCGCCCGCCATCGGCCAGCCAGTCGCAAACCTCCAATGGCGTCCGAACCATCGCCGGAACGAGATCGCCGACGTAATCGACGATCCGGCCGGGGGCGATCTCCTCCAGCGCATCTTGGAAGGCGATGGCAGCGCCGGCAGCCCCGACCTGTCCGCCCTTGTTCTGCGACGCCCCATGAATGCCGATGTGCCGCTGATATACGGGGAAGATCGAAGGGTCGACGCCTTCGGCACGTACCCAATCGAGCCAGCCATTCAGACGCTGCACTTCCGCCGCCAAATCATCGCCGTCAGCCGGTGCCTTCGTCCCGGCAAGGATCGGGAACATGACCCGGCGTTGCTTGTCCGAGAGGCCGGTCATCCCCAGGTAGGCGCGGATCGCCGTGCGACCGGCGGCCATCGCAGCATCGATGTGGAGATAGAGGCTTTCCGGGTCCGGGTGCTCCGCCACGGCCTCGGGGTGAATGCCCGATAGCGCGAGTTTCTGCGGGTCGGTCCAGTCGGGATGGAGCAAGTCGTCGGACTGGTGGATCACGGTGCCGGGATCAGCGCGGAGCAACTGCGAGATGATCCCCTTGAGCCGCACCTTGGCGAAGGCTTCCACGAAGGCCAGCGCCTCTTCATCGCTTTGCGCGCAACGTTCCAATTGCGCCGCAAACTCCCGCAAGGACATGAACCAACTCCGGCCGTTCAGCTTACCGCCATGGAAGGGAATACGGATATTGCACTACCATAAGCGGCAGTCGGCGGCTACCCTTCCTCTTCGTAGCCCCTTCCACCCGGGAATGCCGACTGAACATGGCCGCAGCCAGGAAAGCGCCCCTGACGCGCTCGGAAATGATGGCCCGCGTTCGGGCCAAGGACACCGGTCCTGAAATGGCCGTCCGTCGCGCTATTTGGGCTGCCGGTCTACGCTATCGCCTGCATGACAAGCGGCTTCCAGGGCGACCCGACATCGTTCTCCCCGCCAGGCGCATCGTGGTCCTCGTCCACGGCTGTTTCTGGCACGCCCACGACGGTTGCCCCCGTCACACCATCCCCAAGACCCGGGAAGAGTGGTGGCGGGCGAAGATCGCTCGGAACAAGGAACGAGACGCCGAAGTGCGGGCCGCGCTGGAAGCCCTCGGTTGGACCGTTTTCGTGGTGTGGGAATGCGAGGTGAAGAGCGCGGGGAAACTGGACGAATTGGCCCGCACGATCAAGGCCGCGCCAAGCCGCCGGGGTTAAACGCGTGAGAAGTGGGGGTGAGAAGCGGGGTCGCCACCGTTATCGCGGAGGTCTACAATCCCCAGCGCCGGCACGCGGCCCCCGGCGACCTGCCGCGGCCATGCTGCGGAAAGGGGGGGCTCTTGGGTCGAACATACACCACGGCAGTCACTGCCATCATGTGCCTGGGCTGGAATACCGCCGCATTCTGCAATCCGGCGCCGCCGGTCCCGATCAAGCCGCTGCCGGGAATTTTCCGGATGGTCGATGACGGGCTGGTGGAGCGTGTTGAAAAAGAGTGGGAACGCAATCCGGCCCTCCTGGCCGAGACCGACAACGACGGACGCACGCTTTTGCATCGGGCCGCCATGGCCGGCAACGCGGACATGGTGCGGCTGCTGTTGAACGCGTCGTTGGACGTGAATGCGCGCGATTTCTCTAAGAAAACCCCCTTGCATATGGCGGCGAATGGCCAGGTCGTCGAGATCCTGATCGCTCGCGGGGCCAGCATCTCCGCTGTCGATTCTCACCGGCGAAGCGCCCTGCATTGGGCCGCCATTCGTGGCTCGAAGCCTGTTGTCGAGGCGTTGCTGGCGCGTGGGGCCAACGTAAAGGATGTGGACTATGGCGATGCGACGGCGTTGCATTTCGCCGCCGACGCCGGATCGGCCGACAGCGCCGCGATCCTGATTGCGCGCGGGGCGGTCGTCGATGCCAAGGACCGGCAGGGGCGCACCCCCCTGCTCAGAGCCGCCTGCACCGGCGACAAGGCTGCGCTCGTCTTCGCGCAACGGATGCTGTCCCAGGGCGCCGATGTCAACGCGGCGGGCAATGGCGGTTGCCAAGACCTTGGCGGAACGTTCTCGCCCCCGTATGACGGAAGCAACCCGTCCTCGAAGGATGGCTTCACTCCCCTCCACCTGGCCGCCTTTCGCGGTGACCTGGCTTTGGCCCGGGTGCTGCTCGACGGCAAGGCGGATGTCGATCGCATCACCGAACGGCGATGGACTCCGCTGCATCTGGCTGCGGTCAGCGCCAGAAGCGACATTGCCGCGTTGCTGCTGTCCCACGGCGCGGCGGCAAACGCCAGAGACCGCACCGGCGAGTCGCCTCTGCACTGGGTTGCCGCCGCCACAAGCGCAAGCGTCATGATCGATCTCAGTTGGTCGTGGATCGCCAATCAAGACGCCCGCGGCTGGATCGCTGCGGAGAACTATTTGAATTTTGCCCGGCTGCTCGTTTCCAACGGAGCCGATGTGAATGCCAGCGACGCCGAGGGGAGAACGCCGTTGGCGCTGGCCCTGAAAGGGGCTGGCGCGGAAATTATCCCGGTAAACGCCGAATATGGCCTCTATCTCCGCAGAAAGCATGAGGCGATGGCGGAGCTGCTGCGGGGCGCGGGGGGGCAGGAGTGACCGCTAGGCTGGCGCAAGCATGACCGAAATCGAGGCGCTGGCCTTGGCGGCGGCGGTCGAGGGGCCGGTCACCTATGCCCTGGTTCGTGTCGCCGGGTGGTCGAGCCGGGGGGCGGTTCATGCCGGCTTCGCCTCGGTCGTGGCCACGGCGGTGACCCATCCCCAGTTCTGGGCCGGCGCCCTGTGGGCCTATCGCCACTTTTCCTATTGGCCCAGCATCCTGGTCGGCGAGGCGCTGGTCGTGGTGGTCGAAGCCATTCTGGTGGCGTGGATGGGGCAACTTTCCCTGCGGCATGCCGTGCAGGCTTCCCTTCTGGCCAACACCGCCTCCTACCTTGCGGGGCTGTTGGTTATCGGCCGTTGATCGGGCCGTCCGGCAGCAGCGTGCGGATCTTGTCGCCGGCCGCCGCCGCCTGCCCCCAGGGCGCCCCGACTCGCAATGCGCGAACAATCCGAAGTCCTTGCTGCGCCGACATAGGCGAAACCTGACCAAGACTTGCCGGTCCTCCGGTAAATTGTGACGAGTTCCCTCGTCTTAACCTTCGCTTTACCTGATTCTTCTACTCCGTTTGCGGAACGCGCTTTCCGGTTGGGCGTTCGGGGCGAGAAGGGGGACGGGATCATGCGACACGGCATTCACCTTGCGGGCATCGCGGGCGGGCTGATGATGGTGGCCGGCGGACCGGCCATCGCCACGTCCTGCCCCACCACCACCCCCGCCCAGGGTGCGGTGGTCGCCCCCGAGACGGCGAAGCAGTCGGCCGCGACCACCGCCGGGTTGATCTCCGAGCGCATCGCCACCACCGTGTCCGGCTCGGTGACCGCCGGCGGGCCGCAGTTGGGGTGGGTCGGCTGCGGGGCCACGCTTACCGAGGACGGCGAGGAGGCCCAGCTTGGCGCGGCGGCGGCCGGGGCGCAACCGGCGGCGGCGCCCGTCGCTCCGGCGAAACGCAATGCGGTGTGGGTCGGCACCTCGGGCATGCGGGTCAACAAGAGCGATTATGGCGGTGCCTATGCCGGGAGCGTTCTCAACGGCGTGGTCGGCTACGACCGGCGGGTGTCGCGCCGGCTGGTGCTGGGAATGGCGGTCGGCTACGAGGGCGTCGACATCGACACCAAGTACAATGCCGGCACCCTGGAAAGCACCAGCCTCAGCCTCGCTCCCTATGCCGGCCTGCTCCTCACCAATTGGCTGACCGCCGATGCGACGGTCGGCTATTCGCGGGTCAATTACGACTTCACCCGCAGCAGCCGTTCGATTACCGGTTCCACCACCGCCAATCGCTGGTTCGGCGCCACCAATTTGACGGCACGGCGCAAGCTCGGCCGCCTCACCGGCTGGACGGCGCTCGGATACCTGCGCCTCGGCGAAGAGCGCGCCGCCTACCTGGAACAGAACGGCTCCAGCGTGTCGGCCTCCTCGGTCAATCTCGGCCAGGTGCGGTGGACGGTGGGCGGGGCCTACGACATCGCCCTGCGCAAGGTCACCGTTACCCCCAACCTGTTCGCCCGGCTGGAGGTGGACGCCCCCGCGTCGGAGCAGGTGAGCCTGGGCAGCGGCCTGGTGGCCAACGACGACCGTACCGGCGCGGTGTTCGGCGGCGGATTGGACTTCGGCTTCAAGAACGGCCTGTCTCTCGGCCTGGGGGCCAATACCACCCAGTTCCGCGAGAACACTCGGGTGTACGGCGGCTTCCTCAATCTGCGCTATCCCTTCTGACGTCCCCTACCCGCGCTTGAGCGCCCGCATCAGCGTCGTCGGGTGGATGCCGAGGTGGTGGGCGGCCGCGGCCGGGCGCGGATCCGCTCGCCGGGCGCGGCGTCTTGCCCATCTCATAGGCGATCAGTCCCTCCCAGGGGTGGGATTTCCTGGCATGTGCCCTCTCCCCGACCGGGGACCGGGGAATCCTCGGCCCGCACAAGCGAAACATGGTTTCGCCGGAGGGAGGCGGGGCCGTTCCGTCGCAGGTCCAGGCCGCCGCCGCTGCAAAAATCGGTTATGCAGGCAATGCCCTCCCTCCGATGGGAGAGGACGCTTCCCGTTGGGGTGGCCCTCCACCATCTGCGGGAGGGATTTGCCAATCGAGGGATGGTGCCAATGGGCGACAAGACGGTCCTGGTGGTCGACGACGACCCCATGGTGTTGAGCGGGCTGACCATGCTGCTGGAAAGCTGGGGCTTCGCCGTCCTGGCGGCCGAGGATCTGGACGGGTCGATGGATTCGCTGGGCCGCGGTCGCCCCGACCTGATGGTCGCCGACCTGCGTCTGAAGGGCGGGGCGTCGGGGTTGGAGGTGGTCGAGCGGGTGCGCGGGCACCTGCACGCCGAGGTGCCGGCGATCATCCTCACCGGCGCCGAGGCGAGCTGGCGCGACCAGCGGCCGGACCTGACCGTGCTGATCAAGCCGGTGCAGCCGGCGCAGTTGCGGCGGCTGCTCGCCGATCTCACCTGAAGCGGTGATCCTCGCGCAGGCCGACGGGGTCCTGGTGGATGATGACCTCGAAATTGGGGAAGGCCTCCATGATCGCCTTCTCCACCGTGTCGGCGATGTCGTGGGCCTCGATCAGCGGCAGGTGGGCGTCCAGTTCCAGGTGCAACTGGATGAAGCCGTGCTGGCCCGACAGGCGGGTCCTCACATCGTGCAGATTGCGGACCATGGGGTGGGCGCGGGCGATGGCGCGGATCCGCTCGCGGTCCGATTCCGGCATCTCGCGGTCCATCAGCATGTCGAGCGAATCGAGGGCGATGGAGCGGGCGTTCCACAGCAGAAAGCCGGCGATGCCCAGGGCGAACAGCGGATCGGCGAAGGTCCATCCCGGTCCCATCGCCAGCAGCAGCGAGACGATGACGCTGCCGTTGATCAGCACGTCGCCGGTGTAGTGCAACGAATCGGCGGCAATGGCCACCGAGTTGGCGCGGGTCAGAACATAGGCCTGGAAGCGCACCAGCCCATAGGTGAGGACGATCGAGAACACCATCACGGCGATGCCGATGCCGCCGTTCTCGACGGCGACCGGATTGAACAGGCGGCTGAAGGCCTCGATCAGCAACAGGGCTCCGGAGCCGACGATGAACGCCGCCTGGCCCAGCCCGGCCAGCGGTTCGGCCTTGCCGTGGCCGAAGCGGTGCTCGTGGTCGGCCGGGGTCAGGGCGTGACGGATCGCCCAGAGATTGACCAGCGAGGCGGCGGCGTCGAGGGTCGAGTCGATCAGGGTCGACAGCAGGGCCACCGAATCGGTCATCGCCCAGGCCACCACCTTGGCGATGATCAGGATCGAGGCGGTGGCCACCGAGGCATAGGTGGCCAGACGCATCAGCTTTCCGGCATCGTCGTCAGCCAGGGTCATGGGTAGAGATGCTCCAGGCGCCACTCGTCCCCCTGGCGATGATAGGCGAAGCGGTCGTGGAGGCGAAAGGGCCGATCCTGCCAGAATTCGATCCGTTCGGGGGCAATCCGCCACCCCGACCAGTGCGGCGGGCGGGGAACCGGGCCCAGACCGAAGCGGGCGGCGGCCTCGCCGACCCGACGTTCCAGCTCGAAGCGGCCGGTGAGCGGGCGCGACTGGTCCGAGGCCCAGGCGCCGATCTGGCTGGCGCGCGGCCGGCTGGCGAAATAGGCGTCGGCCTCGGCGTCGGTGACCGGACCCGCCACCCCTTCGACGCGGATCTGGCGGCGCAGGCTCTTCCAATGCAGGCACAGGGCGGCGTGGGGATTGGCCGCCAACTCGCCGCCCTTGCGGCTGTCGCGGTTGGAATAGAAGACGAAGCCGCCCGCGTCCCAGCCCTTCAGCAGCACCATGCGCACGCTGGGGCGTCCGGCGGCATCGGCGGTGGCCAGGGCCACGGCATTGGGATCGTTGGGCTCGCGCGCCTCGGCCTCGGCCATCCATTTGGCGAACAGGGCGAAGGGATCGGGCTCTGCTGCGGACATGGCACTCTCTGATGCAAGAATGGGGTTGCGGGCGAAAACCCTGAGATGGTTCTATCCCGGCGAGGCTGCCCTACAAAAGCCCCAAAACCACCATATTTGCTTTCTACCCCCTTCGGTCTGCGACGGAACCCGATCATGACTCGCATTTCCAAGACAGTCCTCTCCCTGACCCTGGCTTCCGGGCTGGTGCTCGGCGGTTGCAGCGGCGATACCGGCCCCAAGCAGACCGGCGGTGCCGTGCTCGGCGGTGTCGGCGGCGCGGTGGCCGGCGCCCAGTTCGGCCATGGCACCGGCCGCCTGGCGGCGGTGGCCCTGGGCACGCTGCTCGGCGCCTTCCTCGGCTCCGAGGTCGGCAAGTCGCTCGACAAGGCCGACCAGGGGTACGCCCAGAAGGCCGGCGACCGGGCGCTGGAATCGTCGCCCGCCGGCCACACGGTGGCGTGGACCAATCCCGACAGTGGGCACTCGGGCACGGTGACCCCGACCCGGACCTACGAGGCGGCGCCCGGGCAGTTCTGCCGCGACTACGAGACCACGGTGATGATCGACGGCCGCTCCGAGCGCGCGCTCGGCACCGCCTGCCGCCAGCCCGACGGGTCGTGGAAGGTGGTGAAGTAGCCGGCGTTTTGTTGCAAGATGCGCGGGCGGTGCCGGAGGACGGCGCCGCCCGTTTCGATTCCCGGGGGATGTGGCAGCGGTGAAGGACCCGTATCAGGTTCTCGGGGTGGCGCGCAGCGCCGCGGCCGACGAGATCAAGCAGGCCTATCGGGCGCTGGCGCGCGAGCTGCATCCGGACCTCAACCCCGGCGACCGCAAGTCCGAGGAGCGCTTCAAGGAGATCTCCGCCGCCTACGACTTCCTCTCCGACGCCGACCGCCGCGCCCGCTACGACCGCGGCGACATCGATGCCACCGGTGCCGCCAAGGCGCGCAACTGGCGCTCGCACGGGGCGGGGCCCAAGGGGGGCGGAGGCGGGCGCTCGCAGCGTGGCGGCTTCGGCTTCGGCAACGACGCCGACGAAATCCTCGAGGAGCTGCTGCGCCGCCGCGACCGGGCCCGCTCGGGCTACAGCGGCCCGCCGCAGCGCGGACAGGATGCCCGCCACGGCCTCGGCGTTACCTTCGTCGAGGCGGCGGTGGGGGTGACCAAGCGGGTGACGCTGGTGACCGGCAAGGCGCTGGACGTGCGCATCCCCGCCGGCTCGGTCGACGGTCAGGCGCTGCGTCTCAAGGGGCAGGGCCACCCCGGCAGCCAGGGCGGCGAGGATGGCGACGCCTTCGTCGACATCGCCGTCGAGCCGCATCCCTTTTTCGTGCGGCGCGACCTCGACGTGTTGCTGGATCTGCCGGTCAGCGTGCAAGAGGCGATGCTGGGCGGCAAGGTGACGGTGCCCACCGTCGACGGCAAGGTCAGCCTGACGGTGCCCGCCGGCTCCAACACCGGCTCGGTGCTGCGGCTCAAGGGCAAGGGCGTGGCGGGCAAGGACGGCCGCGGCGACCAGCTGGTGACGCTGAAGGTGATGCTGCCCGACGACGACGCCGACCTGAAGAAATTCGTCGACAAATGGGGGCCGAAGCACGGCTACGACCCGCGGGCGAAGGCGGGGATGTAAGGGGGACATGGACTGGGTTAGGCGATTGGTTGAGCCGCTGGTAAAAAAAACTGCTCAAACCTTGAATGCGGCAGTTCATGAGTATTGGTCACCGAGGTCAAACGGCAAAATTGGAAATGCTCTACCAGAGCGCAGTCTCATCGTTCATTTTGCCCATGCCTGCATGTCTTCGGGGTGTCATGTCTATCCGGAAGCCGCCCATCACGGTGATGCTGACGAGGTCTGGCAGACGGTCAAATGGATTGATATGCTTGCGTATCGCCCCGGCAGTAACTCTGCTCAAATTCGCATCGAGGCAAAAAGGTTTCATTCTCTCCGCACCCAAATCATGCAAGGCATGTATAATGATGTTCACAGGATAAGGAGGTTTGTTCCCAATGATAATGATAACACCTACCGGCAAGTGGGGTTGAATGCCGGGAGAAAAGTCGGCTTGATTTTAGCAATTACTCATATGGCCAAGCCGCAGGAATGGTGGCTTGAACCGACGGACCAGCACCCTAATCTTCAGCAGTTTCTGAATCGGCCAGATACGGTAAGAGACATTTGTCCTTTCGAATCCAATCGCAAGCCGGATGCGGGGCAGTCCGCAATCCTTTATGCCGCGTGGGATTTGGCCGGCGAGTAGACGCGGAGTTTCGTCACTCCCAAACGCATTGCTCCCCCTTGCGTTGCGGCGTTGTCCGGCGTATCTTCATTGTAGAAACGTCAGGGAGCCCGCCATGCAGGTTCAGTTCTCGCGTTGGGGCAATAGCCTCGCCATCCGCATTCCGGCCCCGTTTGCCAAGGAGATTGGCGCCGTTGATGGCGGCGCGGCCGAGATGCGGGTCGAGCAGGGACACATTGTCATTGTACCGAATCCAGTCGCGTCGCCGACCCTCGACGATCTGGTGGGCGGCATCACCGACGACAACCGCCATAGTGAAGCCGATTTCGCCCTATCGGTCGGCAATGAGGCTTGGTGATGGCCTGTTGTCCCGATGCCGGCGACTTGATTTGGCTCGATTTCAATCCTCAGGCGGGGCGAGAGCAGGCTGGTCGGCGGCCGGCATTGGTGCTGTCGCCGGCGGGCTATAACCAGCGGGCGCGGTTGTGTGTGGTCTGCCCGGTTACCGGCCAGGCAAAAGGCTATCCATTCGAGGTGCCGCTGCCGGAGGGTGGGGTGATCCTCGGCGTCGTGCTGTCGGATCAGGTTCGCTCGTTGTCGTGGGAGGCGCGGAACGCCGTCGTTATCGCTCGCGCTCCGGCGGTGGTTCTGGCCGAGGTCAGACAGCGGGCAAAGGCCCTGCTCGGCCTGGACTGACCGCCGCCTACCCCGCCGCCGCCAGCACCTCGGCCAGCGTCACCGCCAGCACCCCGTCCGCAGCCCGTCGGGCGGCGGCGAGGCGCTCGGTTGCGGCGGGGCGCCAGGCGGCCGAGACCGCCACCGCCTCGTCGAGTGCGAGGCCGAGGTCGAGGGTGTCGATCAGCGCCGCGAACGGCACCGCCCCCAGGTCGCGGGCCAGCAACAGGCGGCGGTTGGAGGTGGGGGCGACGAAGTTGCCGGCGGTGAGATGGGCCAGGACCCAGCTCAAATCGGATTCGCCCACCGCCGTCTCGGCCAGCAGATCGCGCCGGGCGACGCCGCCGCTGCCCGCCACCGCGGCGCGCTTGAGGATCGCCAGCACCTCCAGGGCCAGTGCCAGGCGGCGCCCGCCGGCATTGCCGCGCCCGCTCTCGTGCAGGCCGGCGCGCCACTCGGGCAGGGCGGCGGCCACCTCGGCGCCGACCAGCACCACCGCCCACGACAGGAACATCCACAACAGGAAGATCGGCACGCTGGCCACCGCGCCATAGACAGTGGCATAGGCCTTCGAACTGGTCAGGTAGAGGGCGAAGCCCCAGCGCAGCAGCGCGAACAGCAGTCCCGCCACCACCGCCCCGGCGGCGGCATCCTTGATCCGCACCCGTCGCGCCGGCACCACCATGAACATCAGGAAGAAGGCGCCCATCGACAGCAGGGTCGGCAGCGGTGCCGCCAGGGATGCGGTCATGGTCTTGGTCATCGTCCATTTGCTCACCGCCGTCAGATAGCCTTGCAGCGACAGCGAGGCGCCGATCAGCAGCGGTCCCAGGGTCAGGGCCGTCCAATACATCAGGATGCGGCTGACCGCCGAGCGCTGGCGGGCGACGCGGAACACCTGGTTCAGCGAGCCCTCGATGGTGATCAACAGCATCACGGCGGTGAAAGCGAGGCCGACGATGCCGGCGGCGGTCAGTTTTCCGGCATTGGCGATGAAGCCGGTGATCTGCCGCTGCACCGCGTCGCCCACCGAGGGGACGAAGTTGTCGAACACCCAGTCGAGCAGGGTGGCGCGGACGCCGTCGAACACCGGGAAGGCGGCGAGCATGGCCAGGGCGATGGCGATCAACGGCACCAGCGACAGCAGCGAGGTGTAGGACAGCGAGGCGGCGATACGCGACGCGCCGTCCTTGGCATAGCGCCTGAGGACATAGCGGACCAGCCCCACCACGGCCATCATCCGCGCCTTCAACCGCGCCTTCCGCATAATGCCTCTCCCGCGTCGCGAAGCCGGCTTGGCCCGGCCAAAGACTTTCGTGTAGGATGCCGGCCAAATTTCCATAGTGACAATAGCACGAAGAGAGAGAAATCGGCATGACAGCTCCCGCACCCTTGATGGCCGGCAAGCGTGGTTTGATCATGGGCGTCGCCAACGACCGCTCGATCGCTTGGGGCATTGCGCAGGCTTGCGCGGCGCAGGGGGCCGAGTTGGCCTTCACCTACCAGGGCGAGGCGCTGGAAAAGCGGGTCCGTCCGCTGGCCGAATCGGTGGGCTCGACGGTGGTTCTGCCCTGCGACGTGTCGGACGAGGCCTCCATCGACGCGGTGTTCGACACCCTGGGCAAGACGTGGGGCAAGCTCGATTTCGTCGTCCATGCCATCGGCTTCTCGGACAAGGAGGAACTGCGCGGGCGTTACGCCGACACCTCGCTGGGCAACTTCCTCAACACCATGCACATCTCGGTGTTCTCGTTCACCTCGGTGGCGCGGCGGGCTTCGGCGATGATGCCCGACGGCGGTTCGCTGCTGACGCTCACCTATTACGGCGCCGAGCGGGTGATGCCCCACTACAACGTGATGGGCGTGGCCAAGGCGGCGCTGGAGGCCAGCGTGCGCTATCTCGCCGTCGACCTCGGCGGGCAGAACATCCGCGTCAACAGCCTGTCGGCGGGGCCGATGAAGACCCTGGCGGCGTCGGGGATCGGCGACTTCCGCTATATCCTCAAGTGGAACCAGTACAACAGTCCGCTCAAGCGCAACGTCACCCTCGAAGACATCGGCGGCGCCGGCCTCTATCTGCTCAGCAACCTGTCGTCGGGGGTGTCGGGCGAGACCCATCACGTCGATTGCGGCTACCACGTCGTCGGCATGAAGGCGGTCGACGCGCCGGACATCGCGGTGGTCTAGGACGGATGTCGGGCAACGGCTACGGCCACACCTTCCGCTTCACCACCTTCGGCGAGAGCCACGGCCCGGCCATCGGCTGCGTCGTCGATGGGGTGCCGCCGCGCCTGCCGTTGTCCGAATCCGACATCCAGCCGTGGCTCGACCGCCGCAGGCCGGGGCAGAACCGCTTCACCACCCAGCGCCAGGAGGCGGACGCGATCCGCATCCTGTCCGGGGTGTTCGAGGGCCTGACCACCGGCACGCCGATCGGGCTGTTGATCGAGAACACCGACCAGCGGTCGAAGGATTACGGCGACATCCGGGGAACCTTCCGCCCCGGCCATGCCGACTGGGTCTACCAGCAGAAGTACGGCATCCGCGACTACCGCGGCGGCGGGCGCTCCAGCGCCCGGGAAACGGCGATGCGGGTCGCCGCCGGGGCGGTGGCGCGGGCCATCCTCGGCCCGGGGATCGCCATTCGCGGCCGCATGGTGCAGATGGGCCCGCACAAGGTGGCCAAGCGCCGTTCGCGCTGGGAGCATGTCGGCGACAACCCCTTCTGGTGCCCCGATCCCCAGGCGGCGACGCAGTGGGAGGCCTACCTCGACGGGGTCCGCAAGGCCGGCTCGTCGATCGGCGGGGTGGTCGAGGTGGTGGCGTCGGGGGTGCCGGTGGGCCTGGGCTGCCCGGTCTACGACAAACTCGATGCCGAAATCGCCAAGGCGATGATGAGCATCAATGCCGTCAAGGGCGTCGAAATCGGCGCCGGATTTGCCGCTGCCGCCCTGCGCGGCGAGGACAACGCCGACGCCATGGTGCCGGGGCGGAAGAAGGGCGGCGTCCGCTTCCTCTCCAACCACGCCGGGGGCATCCTCGGCGGGTTGTCGACCGGCCAGGACATCGTCGTCCGCCTGGCGGTCAAGCCGACCAGTTCCATCCTCATTCCCGGCCGCAGCGTCAATGCCGCCGGCGAGGCCGTCGAGGTGGTCACCAAGGGCCGCCACGACCCCTGCGTGGCCATCCGCGCCGTCCCCGTCGCCGAGGCGATGTTGGCCTGTGTGCTGGCCGACGCCCTGCTGCGCCACCGCGCCCAGATCGGCTAGGGATTTTCCCCTCAGGAAAAGAGACCCCTCTCCCGCAAGCGGGAGAGGGCGTTCACACGTCGCCTTTCCGTTTCAAAAAATCGTCCCCCCCGCTTGCGCGCAGAGGCGCTGACTTAAGCGCGCGTCATCCCGGGCAAGCGCAGCGCGACCCGGGATCCATGGCGGTGCAGGCACGTCGTTTCAATACCGAATGTCGTGCGGTCTGACGCATGGATTCCCACTTTCGTGGGAATGACGAGATGTGTGAGCGCCGTAGCCCGCGCAAGCGGGAGGGGACGGTAGGCGCATTTACCTTTTTGCCAGAAAAGAATCAACGATAGGATGAAGCACCTTGACTTTGGCAACAAATCGCGATAATCAAGCCAATATATGGCGAACATCGCTGCATTTGGATGGCTGTCGGCGGGGTGCTCGCCGTTGGCGGCGAAAAATGCCCCGCCAGCACCGTCTCGCCGCGCGGTGGTCGGTTCCGATCGCCCAAGCGATAGGAATGATCTGGAAAAATCGGATACAAACACGAACAAACAGTGAAAAAACAGGGTATCAGCGTTCTTCGACCGCAACCACAGGAGGGCCCCATGGCCGCCGCAGTTCCGTTCATTCCGGCCATCATGGCCGCCGCCGCGACCGTCGCCGGCTCGGTGTCGCAGCAGCAGCAGACCAAGGCGGCGCAGAAGTCGCAGGCCGACCAATATGCCGCCCAGGTAGCGGTGCAGAATGCGCGCCTTGCCCAGGATCAGCAGACTCTGCGCGAGCAGCAGGCGCAGGAAGCCAAGCGTCAGCGCAATCTGCTCGACCGTCAAATGGCGTCGCAGCGGGCGGCGATGGGCGCCTTCGGGTTGTCGGGCGGCGAGGGTTCGGCGGCTGCCGTGCTTTCCGGCATGACCCGGCAGGTCGAGGAAAACATCGCCGATGCCGGCACGCTTACCGATCTGCGCATGCCGATCGCGCCGGCCCAGACCTACGGCGGTTCCGGCGCCGGGTCGTCGGCGGCCGGGATCGCCCAGGGCCTGCAACTGGCCAATCAGGTGTTCGGCATGTTCTCGTCGCGTTGAGCCGCGGCGCCTCCCCCTCTTCCGCGTGCTCCGGGCAATCTGGGCAAGGCGGGGGAGGGGGGCCATATGCCCCCCCGGGTATCAAGCGCGCCTCGGGAGGAAGCCATGCTCTATTGGGCTGCCGTCTTTCTCATCATCGCCATCGTCGCCGCGGTGTTCGGCTTCGGCGGCATCGCCAGCGCCGCCGGCGACATCGCCCAGGTGCTGTTCTTCATCTTCATCGTGCTGTTCGTGGTCTCGGTGGTGGTCAGCCTGTTCCGCGGGCGACGGCCGCCGATCTAGAGCATCGAGCGCCAAATATGGCGCACGATGCTCTCGTTTCATTTTTAGCCCTCGCCGGGCGCGGGCGTCCGCCCGCTTGGCCGCTCGCTCAATGCTCGCAGGAGCGCCGTGCCTCGGATTTTGAGGCTCGGCGCTCTAACCCTCCGCGCGCTCCAGCACCGCGGCGAAGAAGCCGTCGGTGCCGTGGGCGAGCGGCGACAGGCGCAGCATCGGCCCCGCGACCGGACAGGTGCCGCCGATGGTCTCTTCCCACACCTGGGCCAGCGGCAGCAGCCGGAATTCGGCGTGCTCGGCGAGGAAGGCGGCGATGCGCGCCTCGTTCTCCTCGCCCAGCAGCGAGCAGGTGGCGTAGATCAGCCGTCCGCCGGGCTTCACCAGCCGGGCGGCGCTGGTGAGGATCGCCCCTTGGCGCTCGACCAGTTCGGCGAGGTCCTGGGGCGTCAACTGCCATTTGGCATCGGGGTTGCGGCGCCAGGTGCCGGTGCCGGTGCAGGGCGCGTCGACCAGGACGCGGTCGAAACCGGCGGCGGCGCGCTTGATCCACTTGTCGGTCTCGCCGCCGATGACCCGGCGGGTGACGTTGTGAACCCCGGCGCGGCGGAAGCGCTCGGCGGCGCGGTCGACCCGCCACTCGGCAACGTCGCAGGCCACCAGGCGGCCTTTGTTCTGCATGGTCGCCGCCAGGGCCAGCGTCTTGCCGCCGGCGCCGGCGCAGTAGTCGGCCACCGCCAGTCCCGGCCGGGCCCCGGTGAGCAGGGCCACCAGTTGCGAGCCCTCGTCCTGGACCTCGACCAGGCCGTTGCGCCACACCTGCAACTGCACCAGGGCGACGCGGTTCGCCAGTCGCAGGCCAAGCGGCGACAGCGGCGTCGGCTGGGCCGGAACCCCCTCGGCGGCGAGGGCGGCGGCGGCGTCCTCGCGGGTGGCTTTGAGGGCATTGACGCGCAGGTCCATCGCCGCCTCGTCGCGCATCGCTCCCAACTCGGCGGTCAGGCGGTCGCCGAACAGCGGCACCAGGCGCTCGATCAGCCATGCCGGCACCTCGGACTTCACCCAGGCCGGCATGTCGTGGTGGAACAGGGTCTTGCCGCCCAGGGCTTCGAGCAGGCGCCGTTCCTCGGCATTGGGCGGGGCGGCGGCATGCATGCCCTCGAACAGGCTCCGCTCGGGCTTGATGCCCTCGATGGCCATGTCGGCGAAGACGCGGGCGCGGGCCGAGGGCGGATGGTCGAGGTGCCCCAGCCACCAATCCAGCCGCGCGCGCCGCCGCAGCACCCGCCACACCACCTCGGCGACGGCGCGGCGGTCTTTGGCGCCGATGTAGCGGCGACTCTTGAAGTAGAACGAGGCCACCTGGTCGGCGGGACGCTTCGACGCGTCGATTTCGGCGAGCAGGTCGATGGTGGCGGCGAGGCGCCCGGCGGGGGTCATGTGCAGCCTCGGATGCGGAGAAGCGGAAGCGGGCGATGGAACACCGCCGCACGGGCAAGGTCAAGCGGTGGATTTGAAACGACGCGCGCCGGCGGGCGAGGGAGCCGCAGGCTGCGCCGTGTGCGGCTCGCTCGCCCGGTCGTCGCGATGCGGCACGGAGGCTTTCTACTGCCGCGGCTGATTCTGCGTCGCGTCCGGCATCTCCGAGGTCTGCGGCGTCTGGCCGGCGATACGCGCCGAGATCTGGCGTGCCTGATCGAGGTGGGCATTGACGGTTGGCAAGGTCGCCCCGGCAAAGTCCTTGAGCGCGGCGAGGCTGCCCTGGTCGATCTCCTTTTGCAGGATCTGGGCCGCCGCCTGGTGATCCTGGATCTGGTTGTCGATATAGGCGCGGTCGAAGGCCGCACCGGACAGCTTGTCGAGGCGGTTGTGCGTGTCCCGGTGCTTGCGGTCGACCCGTCCCGGCTGCTTCAGCGCGTGGTCCTGGGCCAGCTGCTTCAGTTGGTCGCCGGCCTGGCCGTGCTCCTCGACCATCCGGCGGCCGAAATCCTTGACCTCGGCATCGGCGGCCTTCGATTGCGCCATCTTTCCCAGATCGATTTCCGCCATGTTGGCGGCGGTGAACCGGTTGACGAACGTCTGGTCCTGGCGGGAGGGCTTGGGACTGCCAGACTGTGCCCAGGCCGGCGCCGTCAATAGGGCCGAGGCCATCAGTACCGTCGCGAAAAGCCGCGTCATCCTCGTTCTCCTCATCGATGGGTCGAGCGGTCAACGCCGCTTGGAGCTGCCAACACCGCCTCGCACGGCCCGTTCCCCGGCCCGGGGGGAGTCCGCCTTAAGGCGGGATCCCCTCCGACCGACGGTTATGGTCGGGACCCGTTCCTTGCCGCTGGACGCGAACAGGCGTAATTCTTACCCGAAGGATGAAGTCGAGGAGAGCGGTGGCGGTGAAGGGGTGGTGCCAAGGGGCAAAGCCGAGCGTACTGCTGGCGGGGCTGGCGGTGCTGTTCGGTGTTGCCAGCGGCCTGGTGGCCGGAGTGGCGGTGTGGGCCGACCATACCGAGACCCTGCGCCGTACCGAGGCGGCCACCCAGGATCTCGCCCGTCTGCTCGAGGAACACGCCCATCGCACCATCGACGCCGCCGAACTGATGGTCGAGCGCCTGGCCGACCGCGGCCGTCCCCAGGCGGGCGCGCAGGCGGCGATGGCGGCGATGCTGCAAGGCGCACCGCATCTCAGCGACCTCTATCTTCTCGATGCCGAGGGCCGTCTGGTCGCCGATGCCCGCGGCGTGGCGGCCAAGGGGGCATCGTTCGCCGACCGGGCCTGGCTCAAGACCCTGCGGGCGGGGGGGCGCGGGGCGGTGATCGCGCCGGTCGCCTACGACGAGTCCGGACGCGGCTATTCCTTCGCCGTCGCCCGCCGCATCGACGGCAGCGACGGCGCGGC
>JACRFY010000028.1 GCA_016212565.1 Magnetospirillum sp.
TCGCCACCGGCGCCCATGCTTCCGGCCATGCCCTGGTGCTGCCGGCCAGCACCTCGCTGCGCTTCCTGCCCAACGGCGACTTCTTCGGCACCCCCGGTGACCTGACCGTGCGGGTGGCCGACGTTTCCGGCGGTGCGGTGGCGCTCAACACCGACGCCAACATCACCGCCGCCATCGGCGGCACCGGCATCTGGTCGACCTCGACGATGGCCATCCGCACCAGCGTCACCAACGTCAACGACGCCCCGACCATCGGCGCCGGCGGCAGCTATACAGGCACGGAGGACGTCACCGACCCGGCCGGCGTCCCTGCCGGTTCGCTGGTGCCCAACTCCGCCGACGCCACCGACGGCGCGGCGGCCACCGCGGTGGCCGGCATCGCCATCACCGCCAACGCCGCCACCGCCCAGCAGGGCACCTGGGAATACAAGATCGGCGCCGGAGCGTGGACCGCGGTACCGACCGGCACGCCCGGCGACGGGTCGGCGCTGGTCCTGGCGGCCAGCGACCATCTGCGCTTCACCCCGGCGGCCAATTTCAACGGCACGGCCGGCGGCCTGACGGTGCGGGTGTCGGACGAGACCGGCCTCGCCGCCGGGACGACGGTCAACCTCGCCGGGGCGGGCATCGGCGGCACCGGCCATTGGTCGAATGCCACCGCCGGCATCGGAATCGGCGTCACCGCCGTCAACGACGCGCCGCTGGCCAACGGCACCGCCACCCTGACCGCCATTGCCGAGGACAACACCACCTCGGGCGGCGACACCCTGTCGTCGCTGCTGGTCAGTGCGCCGAATGCCGGCTACCACTACGACGACCGCGCCGACACGGTGGCCGCGGCGCTGGCGGCGAGCGGCTCGACCGCCACCGCCCTGGCCGGGGTGGCGATCGTCGCCAACGCCGCCGACGCCACCTCCCAGGGCACCTGGCAGTACAATTCCGGCGCCGGTTGGGTGAACATTCCCGCCACCGCCGCCTTGGGCAATACTCATGCCATCGTGCTGGCGCCGACGGCGCTGCTGCGCTTCGTGCCGGTGACGGACTACAACGGCACCCCGGGCACTCTGAGCGTGCGGCTGTCCGACGGCGTCGGCTTCGTCGCCGGAGCGGACACCAACATCGCCGCCAATGTCGGCACTCCCGGCGGCTGGTCGGATGGGACGACGGCAATTCGCATCGCGGTGGGCGCCGGCAACGATCCGCCGGACAGCGCCGACAAGGCGTTCAATCTGCGGTGGAACGAGCGGCTGGATCTCAAGCCGGTCGACTTCGCCTTCACCGACGTCGATGCCGGCGACGTTCTGGTCAAGCTGCGCATCGACAGCCTGACCAGCCAGGGGACCCTGCTGTTCAACGGCGCGCCGGTGCGCGTCAACGACGAGATCGTCGCTGCCGATCTCGGCAAGCTCGCCTATGTCCCGCAGGGCGCCGCCAGTCTGCTGACCATCGCCACCTTCTCGGTCAGCGACGGGACCAACTGGGACGTGGCGCCGAACAAGCTGGTCGTCAACGTGGCGCCCAAGCCGGCGGAGCCCGCTCCGCCGCCGCCGGCAGAAAAGCCGCCTGAGGAAAAGCCGCCTGTAGTGGAAAAGAAGGAGCCTGAGCGTCAGACCGATACTGGCGAAAAGATTATCGACAAGACTCCGCCCACGGGTAAGGACGTGGTGGATAAGCAGCCGGAGACGGCCAAAGACAAGGTGGATCCACCCAAGAACAGCGGGCCGACGAATGCTGGTACACCTGGTGGGCCCGGCAATGGAGGCGAGTCCAACACGGTGCTTGGCCCGAGCCTGACCGGAAGCAGCATCCATGCCGGCGATCCGGCGCAGAGCTTCCGCTCCGAGACGCTGAACCCGGTGTCGCTGTCGGTGGCGTTGCAGGATCGCGTGCTGCCCGGCACCGGGGTGCAGAACTTCGCCATCCCGCAGAGCGCCTTCCAGCACGTCGACCCGTCGATGCCGATCCACAAGGAGGCGACCCAGCCCAACGGCGCGCCGCTGCCGGCCTATGTCCAGTTCAACAACCGCACCGGCCAGTTCCAGGTCGACACGGTGGCGGCCAAGGCCAGCGGGGCCAAGGTGGTGGACATCAAGGTCACCGGCCGCGACGTCCAGGGCAACGAGGCCTCGGCGGTGTTCCGGGTGCTGATCAACCGCGACGACACGGCCGACCGGCGCAGCGACAACGGCGACCACGACGGCCAGCCGTACCGGCAGCATGCCGGCGTCGAGCCGGACGGCGGCGAGCCGCAGGCCGCTGACGGCCCGCTCGGCCATGCCGGATTGTCGCAGCAATTGCAGCAGGTCGGCCAAGCCGGCTTCGACCGCGATCGACAATCGTTAATTGACGATATCCTGGCCCTGGTGGCCTAGATAGGGTAAACACCGTGTATTTTGGGGTACGCGGCATTGGTCTGGTGGGGGGCGACGATGAGGGTGTTGGTGCGTATGGCGGTCGCGGCCTTTCTGGCCGCACCGCTGATGGCCTGTTCGACCAGCCCGGAGATTCTCGACTTTTTGCAGTTGAAGAAGATCGTCAGCGAGGACCGCGGCGCTACCGTGGTCGAGCAGCCGCCGATCACCGAGCCGTTGACCCTGCATGAGGTGATGGCCCGCGTGGTGGCCTACAACCTCGACAACCGGACGCGGATGATGGAAGAGGCGCTGGCCGGATCCCAGGTCGAACTGGCGCGCTACGAGATGCTGCCGGTGCTGGCGGCGCAGGCCGGCTTCACCAGCCGCGACAACCACCCGGCCTCGACCGACAGTTCGTTTCCCTCGCACGCGCGCTCGACCAGCTACACCTACTCCCAGGATCGCGACCGCTTTACCGCCGACGTCCGCCTGTCGTGGAACATTCTCGATTTCGGCGTCAGCTACTTCCAGGCCAAGCAGACCGCCGACCGCTTCCTGATCAGCCAGGGCAACCGCAAGAAGCTGATGATCCGCGTCTTGCAGCAGACCCGCACCGCCTATTGGCGCGCGGCGGCGGCACAGCGGTTGCGGCCCGAACTCACCGAGATGCTGAGGGACACCCACGCCGCCTTGGCCGACGTCGAGCGCGCCCAGTCCGAGCAGTTGCGCCCGCCGCTGGCCAGCCTGCAACTGCGCCGCGCCCTGCTGGAGATCCTCGGCCAGCTGGAGGCCCTCGATCGCCAGTTGTCGATGTCCGAACTCGACCTCAAGCAGTTGATGAACCTGCCGCCGACGGCGACCCTCCGCCTGAAGACGCCCGAGGACTTGCCGGCGCTGCCCAAGTTCGACCGTCCGACCGACGACTTCGAACTGATCGCCCTGATCAACTCGACCGACATCACCGAGCAGGTCTACCAGAAGCGCATCGAGCGCAACGAAAGCCGCAAGGCGCTGGCCCGCCTGCTGCCCGGCATCGAGATGTTCACCAGCTACAATTACGACAGCAACAGCTATCTCTTCTACGACCACTGGCGCGAGGCCGGGGCCAAGGCGACGTGGAACCTGATGCGCATCCTGTCGGCACCCTCGAACCTGGAGGTGGCCGATGCCCGGGAAAACGTCGCCGACATGCGCCGCCGCGCCGTCAACATGGCGGTGCTGTCGCGGCTGCACATCGCCTGGTGGCGCTATCAGGACCTGACCGACCAGTACGACCGCGCCCGGCAGATGGATGCGCTGGAGCGTGAGATCGCCATCCTTTCGGAGGCGCAGCAGGAGGCCGATACCGGCAGCAAGGTCGAGCAGGTGCGCGCCCAGGCCACCGCCCTGCGGGCGCGGCTGCGCTTCTTCGAGGCCTATGCCAATGCCCAGGACGCCTACGGCACCTTCCTGGTCGGTCTCGGCCTCGATCCGCTGCCGCCCGAGTGGCGGAAGCTGAACCTGGCCGATCTGAGCGCCGCCCTGGATGCGGTGCTGTCGGAATGGGAAGCCGGCCGCTTGCCCCCGCTGCCGGCGGAGGACGACGGCACCGAGACGCCGTAGGGAAGGGACACCTGCTTCTCAATCGTCATCCCCGCGAAAGAGACGTGAAAGAATGTCGCCAGCACCCCAAGGACCGTCGTTCCCGCGAAAGCGGGAATCCATGCGTCGACTGAAATGTCTTGTGATTTCAAGGCGATGCTGCGTCACCATGGATCCCCGCTTTCGCGGGGATGGCGAAACCGGAGGGGTGAGGTCCGTCTCCATCCTTTTGCTGCTGTCGCTCCTTCTCGCCGTCCCGGCCTACGCCCAGCCGGCCCCATCCGGCCTGTCCTCGGCCCAGCCGCAGACCATCCGCGCCCAGTTGCGTGCCAAGCGGCAGGCGGTTCTCTCGGCCGGCCTGGGCGGCGAGGTCACCCACCTGGCGTTGCGCGAGGGCGACCGGGTGTCCGAGGGCACGGTGCTGGCCGGTCTCGACTGCAACGGCCATCACGCCGGCCGCCGGGTTGCCGAGGCCAAGCTGGGCGCCGCCAAGGCCAAGCTCGCCGCCCAGGAGCGTCTGGGCAAGCTGGGCCAAGCCAGCGGGGTGGAGATCGAGGTGGCCAAGGCCGAAGCGGCGATGGCCACCGCCGAGGCGGCGGTGATCGACGCCACCTTGCGCAAATGCGAGATCCGCGCCCCCTTCGCCGGGGTGGTGGTGGCCCTGCCGGTGCGCAAGAACCAATACGTCCGCGAGGGCGAACCGCTGGTCGAACTGGTCGATACCGAGGGGCTGGAGATCGAGATGGTCCTGCCCTCGGCGTGGCTGGCGTGGCTGAAGAGCGACAGCGCCTTCACCCTTCAGGTCGACGAGTTGGGCAAGCCGTTTCCGGCCAAGGTCGAACGCATCGCCGGCCGCGTCGATCCGATCAGCCAGACCGTCCGCGTGCTCGGCCGCCTCGACGGCAAGCCGGGCGGCCTGTTGCCGGGAATGAGCGGGACCGTGCGGTTCGAGCAGCGCTGATGGCCGACGAGCCGAATACCGACGCCGTCGCCCGTCTCGCCGGCCTGCTGCTGCTGGCCGGCAAGGCGCGCCAGGCCCTCGACGCCACCGAAATCGGCTTCCTGCTGGTCAACGACACCCGCCAGCTGGTGCCCTATCGCAGCGCGGTGTGGTGGCGCGATGGGGTGCGGGCGGTATCGGCCCTGGCCCAGCCGGCCGCCGATTCGCCCTTCACCCATTGGGTTTCCGCCCTATGCCGGACACTGCCGGGTTCGGGCGAGCCGGTGCGCCTGGGCGCCGCCGACGTCTCGGAGTCGCTGGCCGGCGACTGGGCCGCCACCCTGCCTACGCACGCCCTGTGGCTGCCGATGGCCTGGGGGCAGGGGGGGCTGCTGCTGGCCCGCGACGTGGCGTGGGGCGACGCCGAATTGCGCATCCTCGCCCACTGGATCGAGGCCGCCGCCCATGCCCTCCATGGCCTGGGGGCCCGGCCGCCCTTCGATTGGCGCGGCTTGCGCCACCATCCCCGGGCCCGCTGGGTGGCGGGGGCGCTGGCGGTGCTGCTGCTGTTCCCGATCCGCCTCGACGTCCTCGCTCCCACCGAGGTGGTGCCCAAGGATCCGGCGGTGATCCGCGCCCCCCTGGCCGGGGTCGTCGACGAGGTGGCGGTCACCCCCAATGCCGCGGTCAAGGCCGGCGACGTGCTGGTGCGGCTCGATTCCCGCGAATTGTCGGCGCGGCTCGACGTGGTCCGCCAGGGCTACGAGGTGGCGCTGGCGGAATTGCGTCTCGCCCAGCAAGGGGCGATCGGCAACGTCGATGCCGCCGGCAAGGCGGCATTGCTCGCCGCCCAGGTCGAGGAGCGCCGCGCCGAAGTGGCGCAGGTGGAAAAGCAGCTGGAGCGGGTGGTGATCGGCGCCGAGAGCGACGGCATGGCCCTGATCGCCGATCCGGCGGCGCTGAAGGGCAAGCCGGTGCGGCTCGGCGAGCGCCTGCTGACCGTCGCCGATCCCGGCAAGGCGGAGATCGAGCTGTGGATTCCGGTCGCCGATGCGGTGGCGGTCGAGCCCGGCGCCGCCGTCACCCTGTTCCTCAACGTCGCCCCCGAGCGGGCGCTGTCGGCGCGGCTGCGCTTCGCCAACCTGCAATCGAGCCCGTCGCCGGAGGGACCGCTGGCCTTCCGCGCCGTCGCCGACTTCACCGGCGAGCGGCCGCCGCCGCGGGTGGGGCTGCGCGGCATCGCTTCGGTCGACGGGCCGCGGGCGCCGCTGCTCTATTACCTGCTGCGCCGGCCGCTGGCGGCGCTGCGCCAGATGGTGGGGATCTAGGGCCGTGGCCCTGCTGCGCCAGGACCTGTCGCTCCATCCCAGCGCCCCCGCCGAGGACGGCAGCCCGGCCTGGGTGCTGCACGATCCCGCCGCCAACCGCTATTTCCGCCTTTCCTGGCTCCAGGTGGAACTGCTGACCGCCTGCGGCGAGGGCGGCGAGGCCGCGGTCATTGCCGAGCGGGCCGCCCGGCGCCTCGGCTGTCCGGTCGAGGCCGGGCAGGTCACCCGGCTGCTCGACTTTCTCGCCGTCAACGACCTGATCGCCGCCGAGGGCGATGCCCAGCGTCAGCGGCTGCTCGACCGCGCCCGGGCCGTTCGCGGCTGGGGGGTGAAGCGGCTGGCCGGCAGCATGGTCTATTTCCGCCTGCCGCTGGTCCGTCCCGATGCCGCATTGGGCCGCATCGCGCCGCGGATGGAATGGTGGTTCGGCCCCGCCGCCGGCAAGGCGGTGATCGGCCTGCTGGCCGTGGGCCTGTTCCTGGTGGCGCGGCAATGGGACGCCTTCACCGGCGCCTTTCCCCGCTTCTTCACCGTCGAGGGCGCGCTGGCCTATGCGCTGGGCCTGATGGCGGTGAAAGCGGTGCACGAGTTCGGCCATGCCATCACCGCCAAGCATCACGGCTGCCGGGTGCCGGTGGCCGGGGTGGCGCTGATGGTGTTCTGGCCGGTGCTCTACACCGATACCACCGACGCCTGGCGGCTGACCTCGCGCCGGCGGCGGATGGAGATCGGGCTGGCGGGAGTGAAGGCGGAGATGGCGGTGGCCGCCCTGTGCCTGCTGGCGTGGTCGTTCCTGCCCGACGGGCCGCTGCGCAGCCTGTGCCAGTTGCTGGCCACCACCAACCTGCTGCTGACCCTGACCGTCAACCTCAACCCGCTGATGCGCTTCGACGGCTATTACGTGCTGATGGACTGGAGCGGCATCGACAACCTGCAACCGCGGGCGCTGGGGTTGTGGCGGTGGTGGCTGCGGCGCACCTTCCTCGGCCTGCCCGACCGTGCGCCGGAAGCGGCGCGGCCGCTCCTGATCGCCTATGGCGGCGCGGTGCAGGCCTACCGGCTGTCGTTGACCCTGGGGATCTCGGTCCTCCTCTATCACTACGTCTTCCCGTTGCTGGGGATCGCCATCGGCGGCCTCTATCTGTGGACCTTCCTGGTCGCGCCGCTGGTCGCCGAGGCCAAGGCGCTGAACAAGCGGCGCGCCGATATCCACCCCAACCGCCGTGCCTGGCTGATCGCCGTCGGCGTGGCGGTGGCGCTGGGCGGGCTGGTGCCGTGGCAGACCACGGTGTCGGCCCCGGCGGTGCTCAAGCCGGTCCGGCTGCTGACCGTCTATACCGCCGTCGAGGGCCGGGTGACCGCGGCCTTGCCGGTCCAGGGCACGCGGGTGGAGGCGGGGGCGCCGCTGCTGGTGCTCGATTCGCCCGATCTGGCCTTCGAGCGCGAGCAGGTCGGCCGCCATGTCGAGCGTCTGCGCTGGCAGGTGTCGGTGATCGGTTTCCGCGACGACTGGCTGGGGCAGAAGTCGGTGTTGAGCAGCGACCTCGCCGCCAGCATCGAGCGTCGGCGCGGGCTCGAGGATCTGGCGGCGCGGCAGGTGACGACGGCGCCCTTTGCCGGGGTGGTGGTGGACGTCGCTCCCGGCATCGCGCCCGGCAGTTGGTTGGGCGCCGGCGAGGCGGTGCTGGCGGTGGCCGATCCGGCGGTGTGGGAGGTGGTCGCCTATGTGCGCGAGGCCGACGTCGAACGTCTGTCGCCGGGCGTCGCGGGCCGTTTCCTGCCGCGCCGCGGCGGTCGTTGGGCGTTCCCGGTGACGGTGGCGGCGATCGAGCCGGCGGCGGCGGTCGAGCTCGATGCCGCCGCGCTGGCGGTTCAATACGGCGGCGACCTCGCCGTGCGCCTCGACGACAGCGGCCGGCTGCGTCCGTTGGAGGCGATCTACCGCGTTCGCCTCACCGCACCGCCGCCGCCGGGGATCGACGCCGGCGGCATCGCCGGGCAGGTGGTGCTGCACGGCCGCGGCGACAGCCCGCTGCTGGCGGTGTTGCGCCGGGTGCTGTCGGTGATCGAGCGCGAGGCGCGGTTCTAAAGCGTGATGCCCAAAATGCGCATCACGCTTCAGGCATTATGGTTTTGCCCTCGCCGGGCGCGGCCCTCCGGCCGCTTGGCCGCTCGCACAATGCTCGCAAAAACGCCGCGTTGCACACTTAAGGTGCGGTGCTCTAGCCCCGCGCCGTCGACGCCAGGCCTTATGGGCTGCCGCTGCTGCCCGAGCCGCTCCCCGGACTTCCATCCATCGTGCCGTCCGGCCGTGTCGCCGGCCGGTCGCCGGGAACGGTATCGCTCATCGAGCCGCCGGGGCTCGACAGGCTGCCCGGCCCCGGGTCGGTGCGCGGGTTCTCGGGCACGGCGGCCTGCTGGCAGGATGGACGGGTATCCTGTGGGGTGCAGTCGGGGGGGATGGTGCTCTGGCTCATGCCCGGGGTGGTGTCCGGGCTGCCGCTCTGGCTGCCATAGGGGGGGCTGGTTTGCGCCAAAGCGGGCGAGGCCAGCAGGGTGGCCACGGCCAAGGCCGCTGCGGGTTTGATCATGTGGGGTTCCTTCCTTTGCCGGTCGGTGGCAACCCGCAAACGGAATCCGCCGCCAAGGGTTCGCCGGCAAGCCCCCCGGTGTCCCGACGCGTGGGGGACCCACCCCATTTCCTACCAATCTCGATGTTGACTCCTTGCCGTTTGGCGGGCAGGCTCCGACTTATGGATAGGCTTGATCCCCCAAATGTCATCGGCATGACGTCGCCTCGGCGGCGGCTGGTGGCATGGCTGGGGATGCTGGTCGTGGCGTTCAACCTCGCCGGTAGCGGCCTGTTGCCGATCATGCCCGCCCCAGGCGGGACCGGCGGCAACCATCTGGTGGTGTGTACCGCCCTTGGTCTGGTGGAGATCGATCCCGACGGCACGCCCGTCGATGGGGCGAAGCACGATCCCGCCGCCGGCCTGTGCGCCTTCTGCCTGCCGTTGACCCATGGGGCGGCGCAGGCTCCCGGTCTGGTGGCGGTCCCGCGGCCGCAGCCGTCGCCGATGCTGGTGGCGGCCGTTGCCGCGCCGATTTCCGCCCCGCGGATCCGCGTCTACGCACCGGCATCGCCCCGCGCTCCCCCACGCTTCGTCTGAGACCGACCGTAAATCCGTAACGGCCCGCCGTCCGCGGCGGAGCCCTCACACCTGTCGTTCGGAGACCGAGCGTGACCGTAGATCATACCCTCCACAGCCGGGGGGCGCGTCGTCGTGCCCTTCTGGCATCCACCGCCCTGTTGGCCGCCGTGCTGCCGCCCCTTGTCGCCCATGCCGGCGACGAGCCCGTCACCACCCTCAAGGAAGTGGTGGTGACGGCGCCGCCGATGGACGAGCCGTTGACCGTCGTCACCGATCCCCACAACCCGCGCCAGCCGATTCCGCCCGCCGACGGTGCCGGCTATCTCAAGAACATTCCCGGCTTCTCGGTGGCCCGCCAGGCCGGCATCGACGGCGAGCCGATGCTGCGCAGCCAGGGCATCTCGCGCCTCAACGTGCTGCTCGACGACACTCCGGTGCTGGGCGGCTGCGGCAACCGCATGGATCCGCCGACCTCGTACATCTTTCCCGAATCGTTCGACACGATGACGGTGCTGAAGGGCCCGCAGAGCGTGGTCCATGGCGGCACCGCCCTGGGGACGGTGATGGTCGACCGCGAGCCGCCGCGCTTCACCGACTGGGGCATGCGCGGCAATGCCAGCGCGCTGTTCGGCAGTTGGGGGCGCAACGATCAGGTGGTCGATGCCTCCGCCGGCGGCACGGCCGGGTTCGTTCGCGCCCTGGGCACCCACTCGTTCAGCGACGATTACCGCGACGGTCGCGGCGAGAAGGTTCACTCCAAGTACTGGCGGCAAAGCGGCACCGCCATGCTCGGCTGGACGCCCAACCGGGATACGGTGATCGAGGCCAGCTTCGACCGCAGCACGGCGCAGGCCGCCTATGCCGCCAAGATGATGGACGGGACCAAGTTCGACCGCCAGGGCGGCAACGTCCATGTCGAGACCAAACGCCTGACTCCCTGGCTGGCCAAGGTCGAGGGCACCGCCTACGTCAACTACGTCGACCACGTCATGGATACCTACAGCCTGCGCACCCTGGTGCTGCCGGCGATGGGCACCACGGGCATGGCCACGCAGGTCGATCACCTGATGGCCGGCGGCAAGGCCAAGGTCGAGCTGACGCCGGTTTCCGGCACCCGCCTGACCCTCGGCGCCGACTACAATCGCGACGAACATACCAAGCGCAGCGTCAACAGGACGCAATATCTGGCCGGGACGACCCTCAAGGACCAGATGCGGGTCCGCGATATCAGCTTCGACACCTGGGCGGGCTACGGCGAACTGGTGCAGGAGCTGTCCGGGGCGGATCGGGTGATCGCCGGCTATCGCCTTACCCGCGTCGAGGCGGAACGCAACAACGTCCAGCCCAACCTGACCGACGAGCGGACCCTGCATGCGGGGTTCGGCCGTTTCGAACGCGACGTCGATCTCGGCGTGCCGGTGACCGCCTATGTCGGCCTCGGCCACGTCGAGCGGGCCCCGGATTTCTGGGAGCGCAACGTCAACAGCTCGGCCGCCTCGTTCCTGGCCCGAACCGAGAAGACCAACCAGCTCGATCTCGGCGCGTTGTTCCGCAGCGGCAAGTGGCGCGGTGCGGCATCGGGATTCTACGCCGACTTCACCGACTACATCCTGGTGCCCTCGGCGTCGAATACGAATGCCAAGAACGTCGACGCCCACACCTGGGGCGGCGAGGCCGAGTTGTCCTATCGCCTGTTGCCGGCATGGACGGTGGAGGCGACCGCCGCCTATGTCCGCGGCTATAACGACAGCGAGCACAAGCCGCTGGCGCAGATCGCGCCGCTCGACACCACGGTGGGGGTGAAATACGACGACGATACCTTCATGGCCGGATTGCTGCTCCGCGCCGTGACGGCGCAGGAGCGGGTCGACGTCGGCTGGGGCAACATCGCCAGCCAGGATCTGGCCAAAAGCAACGGCTTTGCCGTGCTGTCGGCCAATGGCGGCTGGCGGATTGCCGATGGCATCACCGTCACCGCCGGCATCGACAACATCCTCGACAAGATCTACGCCGAGCACATCAGCAAGACCGGCAACTCGTCGTCGATGGCGGGGATGGACGTCACCGGCTATTCCGACACCGTGCGGGTCAACGAGCCGGGACGGACGTTCTGGATGCGCGGCTCGGTGAAGTTCTAACCGGTCGGGAGAGGGGCCGCCGTCGGGGCGGCCCCGTGGGCCGGTGGTACTCCCTATTCGGTAATGACACAGAATCGCATCCGCGTAGTCTACCTCCTCGGCAACACCCCCGGGAGACGGATGGATGGTCCAACTGGTCGGTTTCTCGTGCAGCGAGCAGGACGTGATCACCGGCCTGGTCGGCCGCTTCGGCGCTTCCGACTATCGGCTCGGCGAGCTGAAGCGGGTGGAGAAGGCCGACATGCCCGGCTATTGCGGCCGCGTGGTGCCGCAGGCCAAGCCGTGCGGTGGGCTGGAGATGACCATGTATCTGGCCTCGACGTCGCCGTTCACCATCGCCCACGAGTTGGCCCACGTCTCCGACATCTCGGTGCGGCGCAGCGAGACGCTGGTCCACATCGCCGCCGCCATGCCCGGTCACTGGCATCTGGCCCACCGCATGAGCAGCGAGTACTACGCCAACCGCGTCGCCTGCCACCATGTCGACGAGCCCGAGGTGCTGGCGGCCTTCAAGAGCGACGCCGCCGGGCTGCACCGTGCGGTCGCCGAGGAGGACTGGGCGTCGGGGCTGATCTACTACGCCCTGCTGCTGGGGCTGTTCCACGGCATGGGCCGCGAGGATTGCGAACCGGCCCGGCTCATCGCTCCCGCCATCGAGCTGCCCGAGCGAATCACCCGGGCGATGGCCGACTTCCGCCGCCAGGCCGGCGCGTTCTTCGACGGCTATCATCGCCATCGGGCGTTGGCCGCGTAGCGGGTCGGGGCTTCCCTCCGTCTCATTGCCCTGACACTCCGTCTCGCCGCCGTTACACCCGAAATCGGATCGCCGGCTTCGGGGGCGGAGGCAAAATTCCATGATATCAAGATGTTGCCGTCCAGTGCGGCAGTTGGCACGGCGGTTGCCTTAGGAGCGGCACCCCGGCAGGTTCGCTGCTTGGGGCACGAACGTCACATCCTTGGGCAATGCCAACTGGAGGCACAATGAAGAAGGCTTTGATGAGCGGCGTGTCGGGAGCCGCCATGATCCTTGCCGCTGCCGCCGCCAATGCGGCCGGCATCGGTCTCTCGCAGGACTTCCACGCGGCCAACTCTCAGGGCAGCCTGCAGTCGGCCGACGTGCATGCCAATGCCGGCGACGGCGGCTCGGCCTCGGCCAAGGCGGCCGGCGGCGACGCGGGGTCGTCGAGCAGCCATTACATGCCCTCGAGCGGCGGCGATGGCGGTTACGCCAAGGCCTACGGCGCGGGTGGCGACGGCGGCTATGCCAAGGCCGACACCTACCAGGACCAGATGCAGAAGCAGTACGTGTCCGGCAGCCAGCAGATGATGGTCTATTTCCCCGAGGACGGCTTCGACGGTGACGCCAATGTCGGCACCGGCGGCGCCGGCGGCCCGCCCACCGGCGGCGACGCCATCTCCAACACCGGCGATCAGGCCCGCATCCAGTCGCACGACGCCCAGGATGACGCCATCATCGCCGACCGCGCCGCCCGCGTGGTGCGTCAATTGTCCGGTAGCGCCATCGCGGTTCTCGGCGACGGGTCGACGGTCAATCGCGACTCGTTCAATGTGAACCAGAACAACACCACCGACATGAACGCCACCAATAATCTGGGCAACATCGACGTCTCGTCGGGCAACAGCAACGGCGGCAATGCCCGTGGCGGCGACGTCTACGGCGTCCAGAGCGCCTATACCAAGACCGACGGCTATGCCGGCGACGCCAAGAACTACATCGACGACACCAAGGGCGGCGGCGGCGGCGGCGGCGGCGGTGCCACTGCCGACGTCAGCAGCTATGCCAAGCAGTATGCCGATACCTATGCCAAGTCCTCGGGCGGCGACGGCAAGGCCTACAGCGACGCCTATGGCAAGTCGACCGCCGACTCGTATGCCAAGTCGAATTCGTCCTCGTATTCCAGCGCCTATGGCAAATCCGACAACGACGTGACCGCCAAGGCCTATTCGAAGGGCGAAGGCGAGGTCAAGGGCTCCGGCGGGGCGCCGACCTGGAGCAAGTGGGGCCATAACGGCGGCTCCGGCGATCAGTCGGCGACCGGCAAGTCGTGGGCCAAGGCGGATGCCGGCGGTTCGGCGATGCTGAAGCAGGATCCCAAGGCACTGTCGCTGTCCGCCGCCGTGGCTCCGGCCAAGTCGTCGAACCTGTCGAAGTCCGAGGCGAATGCCATGGGCGGGGCCGGCGGGCCGGTCGACACCACCAACGGCAACCTGCTCAAGCAGGGCGGCTCGGCGATGGCGGCGGGCGGCAACGGCGGCGACGGCGGCAATGCCAAGGTCGATGCCCTGGCCCACGGCGGCGACAACGCCCAGATGGCGTCGTCCTCGTTGAGCAGCACCGTGGCGACCGGCAGCACCATCGGCGGCAGCGGCGGCGACATCTCGGTGCGCTTCGGCACCGGCAATATCGGCGCCATCAATCTGGGCACCGTCCACGGCATCGCCACCGTGGCCCAGAACAGCGGCCTGTCGGCCAATCAGTTCAGTTCCTTCAGCATCAACGCCAACACCAAGTTCCAGTAAGGCGTTGATCCGGCGGGCTTCCCAGGGGGCCCGCCGGTCCTTTTCCGAGAAGAGAGGAAGGATTTTCGGCCATGCGCGCACTCCTTACCCTTGCGCTCGGTCTGGGAGCGGTGCTGGCGGTACCCCCGGCCTCGGCCGGTCCGCTGGACGATGTCCCGGCGATGGCGGCGGAGGATCTCGTCGCCCACCGCGGCGGCACCGAAACCGCGACGGTGGTCGCCGGCAGCGTCCTCCAGACCAACGACACCGCGCAGACCGGCAGCAACACCGGGTCGATCGTGGTTGCCGACCATTCGGCCAAGGTCAGCGGCGCCATTTCCGGCGCGGCCGTCACCGGCAATTCGGGCATCACCACGCTGATGCAGAACACCGGCGACATGGTCAATCTCAACAACGCCACCAGCGTCAACGTCTATCTGCGCTGAGGGGGAGGAATTCACCGATGGCTCGGCCCCTGATCGTCGCCCTGGCGCTTGCCTGTGCTTCCCCCGCCCTGGCCGGCGAGGCGACGCTGTCCATTGCCGGCAGTACCGTCACCGTGCCGGTCGTCAGTCTCAAGGAGGCCCGCTTCCACACCGTGGTGCGGCAGGAGCACGATTTCTCCTGCGGTTCGGCGGCGGTGGCGACGTTGCTCACTCACCATTACGGACGTCCGACCAGCGAAGAGGAGGTATTCCGCGACATGTACGCGGCCGGCGACCAGGAGGCCATCCGCCGCCAGGGCTTTTCACTGTTCGACATGCAGCGTTATCTGGCGGTGCGGGGGCTGCGAGCCGACGGCTATCGCGTTCCCCTCGACACCCTGGCCGAGGTGGCGGTGCCGGCGGTGACGCTGATCTCCACCAAGGGCTACAGCCACTTCGTGGTCATCAAGGGCATCAGGGGCGGCGAAGTGCTGGTGGGCGATCCCGCTCTCGGTCTCAAGGCGATGCCGAAAAGCGAATTCGAGCCGATCTGGCAAGGCATCGTCTTCGTCGTCCGCGACGATCTCGACCTCGCCCACCATCGCTTCAACCAGGAAGCCGAATGGGCGGTGCGCCGCA